>JALZVY010000069.1 GCA_023300125.1 Phycisphaera sp. | reverse complement strand
CGCCTCGGTGGTCGCGCGCGACACGCTCGCCGCTCCAGCGGTGGCCGCGGATGCCGCAGCGGGCGTGGCGGACGACGTGGCCGCAGCCGTCGCCGCGGTTGTTGTTGTGGTTGTGGCTACTTCAGATTCAAACCCAGGCGACGCCCCAGGCACACCGGTGTTCAACGCCCCTGTCAACGCTTGGGACGCCGCGCCTGCCGCGTTGATGATCTCTTGAGCTGCGGTTTCCAGCACGGCGCTCTGGGCGGGGTTCACCACCTCAGCCAGCACCGGCTGCGCGGCGAGGGGATCGCCTTGGGGCGCACCGAAGTTCTGAGCCGCCACCGCCTGGCCCTCCGCCGCGGCGGCCAACGCCGTATCCACCAACGGCGGAGGGCTGACCACGCGTTGGGCGTCGCGCAGCGTCTGAGCCAGGCCCGCCAGCGAGGCGACCAATTCATCCGCCTCTGCAGCCACCGGGTCCACCGGCGTCTGATCAAGGCCCGTATCGTCCGCCGCCTCCGCCTCGGGATTTGCATCCGCAGCGACCGCGGCCTCGCCCTCTTGCTCCACGACGCTGGCCTGTGCGTCCGAATCGACACGATCGGTTGCGTCCGCTGCATCTGGCCCTGCATCCACGGCCTCGGTGTCGGGGGCGGATTCGCTTGGGCCGCGCTCGTTCAACGCACTGCCCCTCTCGGCAGGCCCCTGAGAGGCCCGGTCCAGCTCATCACGAAACGCCGATCGGTCATTGCCCACGGGGTTGTCGGGACGGGCGGTGCGCGGCTCGGGACGGGCCGGCGGCGTGATACGGTCGGCGGCAGGGATCGCGGTTAAAAGATTGGCTGCGCTCACAGGGTTGGCTCCGGGACAGGAGGATTGTTGTTCGCAGCGGCGCGTGCGGCCGCCTCGCTGCGGGTACGGAGTTTCTCGATCAAAAGCGCCGCACGCGGAAGGTCGTCTTCGGCCTTGAAGGCCTTGAGCACCCCCGCAGACTTACGGATCTGCATAGCGGCGAGGTAGTCCACCGCCAGGTCTTCTTCGCCCGCCTCCATGTAGGCGTCGATCACACCCTTGACCTGTTTGGGCGGAAGCGCCTCAAGGCTGGCTACCGCGCGGCGAAAATCTTCGCTTTGCAGCGCCTCGGTGCGGCGGGCCACCCGCTGCGCGAATTGCTCTTCGCGTTTGCGCAGGTCTTCCAGGTCGCGGGTGATCGCGGCTTTGTCTTGATCCAAGCGGGTGCGGATCGCCTGGGTCTCTTCCTTCAGGCGCTCCAGCCGTAGGCGGGCAAAGCGGTCGTCGTTGTGATTGGCCGCCAGCTGGGCAGCCAGGGTCTGGGGCCCGCGGCCGGCGCGGTCCAGGCGAGCCAGCTCGTCGCGGGCGGTCATCGCACTGGCTTTGGCCGCTTCGGCCTCGGCCATCGCCGCGGCTTCGACCGCCCGGGTAGGGCGAAACACCTCGATCGCGCGCTGCACCCGCTCGCCGTCCAGCCGGTCCGAAGCCTGAAGCCAGCCCACGAACCCCACCGCGCCGATCAGGTGAATCAGAAGCAACAAAATGAAAGCCGATAGCAGCGACTTCATGCCCAGACCTCCGAGGTGTAGCAGCGCGAACGGGCCCACGCCTGGGCCGCTTGCTCATCCAGTTGTGCTTGCTCGGCCTGCCGCTGTTCCATCTGCCAGGCCTCGCGGTCGCGTTCACGCAGGGTGTCCAAGGCCTTGCGCTGCCGCACCGCCTCCATCAGCTGTTTCCGCGCGTAAGCGATGAGGTGTTCGAGCTGGGCCAAGCGTTCCACCAGCTGCCGCCCGCGGACAGTGGTCTGTGCGGTGAAGCGGGTGAATCCCCGCACCGCGGTCAGATCCACCGCGCCCACCAGCGCCCCGCCCAGGTCGCGCCGGGCCTCGTCGATGTCGGTCTGCATGCTGCTCAATTGGCCACGCATCACCATCTGTTTGCGCAGCTGGGTGGCCAGCTCGCGCTGGCAACGTTCTTCCTCGCGCCGGCGGTGGGCCAGCAGGATTTCAAAGCGGAAACGGAAAGAAGCCATGGTCGGGTCTCAAAACAAGCAAAAAAAGCAACGCGGTGCGGGATTAACCCGCACCCCCCGGGTTCATCGAAGCGATCCGGTCTCGCGTCTGCTGAAGCAGGTGACACAGCGCCGTAAGTTGGGCTGCGGCGCCCGCAAAGTCGGTGGCCACCTCACTGCCGGCCTGCTGCAGCAAGCGGTCGATGGCCGGCTTGGCCGCGATGGCCAAGTCGGCATCGGGACTGGATCCCGGGGCGTAGGCGCCGATCTGCACCAGGTCTTCCACCTCGCGGTAGGCGGCGATTAACCGCGACACGTCGCGGCGGGCCGCGGTGTGGTCCGCGTCCGTCACGTCACCCGCCACACGGCTGATCGACCCGGGAATATCGATCGCCGGAAAGTGCCCGCGCTCGGCGAGCTTGCGATCCAGCAGCACGTGGCCGTCCAGGATGCCGCGGCAGGCATCGGCGATCGGCTCGTCCATGTCTTGGCCCTCGACCAGCACCGAGTACAAGCCGGTGATCGACCCCGCTGTGGTGCGGCCACTGCGTTCAAGAAGGTCCGCCAAGGTGCTAAACACGCTGGGGGGGTAGCCGCGGGTGGTCGGTGGCTCGCCGGCGCTGAGCCCGACTTGGCGTTGGGCCTGGGCAAAGCGGGTGACCGAGTCCATCACCAGCAGCACGTCCTGTCCCGCGTCGCGGAAGTCTTCGGCGATCGCGGTGGCCGCCCGCGCGGCGCGGAGCCGCAGCAACGCCGGCTCGTCGCCGGTGGCCGCCACCACCACGCTGCGTTTAAGGCCTTCGGGCCCCAGCGCCTTCTCGACAAAGTGCTTGATCTCGCGTCCGCGCTCACCCACCAAGGCGATCACCGACACGTCGGCCGCGGTGTTTTTGGCACAAGAGGCCAACAACGTGGACTTGCCCACGCCAGGCGCCGCGAAGATGCCCAACCGCTGGCCGCGCCCCAGGGGAAGCATCGCGTCGATGGCCCGCAGCCCCGTGGCCAAGGGCTGATCGATCAACGGCCGGTCCATCGGCGGCACGGGCGGGGCCGACAGCGGGCGAGAGCGCACGCGTCCCAAGGGGCCAGCACCGTCGATGGGCCGCCCCATCGCATCGACCACCCGGCCGATCAGACCATGGCCCACCACCGCGCGGGCCTCGCGGTCGCCTAACTCCACCGGGTCGCCGCGGCCCACGCCCCGGGCATCGCCCAGAAGCATCACCACCGCGTCGCGCCCTTCAAGCCCCACGACCTCGCCCGGCGTTGAACCCGATTCGGAATGCACCATGACCTGAGCGCCGATCGGCGCCGGCAGCGACCCCACCGACAGCGCGAGCCCCTGCACACGCCGCACCACACCGCGCACCTTCGGCGCAGTGCAGCGGTCCAACGTGTCCAGAGCGTGCGTGAGCGCTGTCATACAGGGGGTTTCCGCAAAAGGCGTGCCGCTGCGCGGCGGGGTTCGGGGTTCGGGATTGGGGATTGGGGATTGGGGATTGGGGATTGGGGCTAAAAAAAATAGGTCTAGATCCCAACGCACGCGCGCCGCGGGCCCCCAACCCCTAATCCCCAACCCCCAACCCCGGCGGCGATTCGCCGCCCTCTGACGGCGCTTCGCCGCCCCCAGGCAATAACGCAGCGGCAATGCGCTCCAACTGAACACCGATCGAAGCGTCCACCCCCCCGCCGTCAGGCAGATCCACCACACACCCGCCGCGCCCCACCGCCGGGTCGTCGGCCAGCTCAACGTCCTTGAGGTGCGCCAAGCCCGCGAGCAGGTCCGGCAAGGTCTGGGCCAACACCGCGCGGTCGTCGGGGTGGATGCGCAGCCGCAGGTCGGTGGTCTCCAGCACGCGACGCAAGGCCGCGGAAACCTGCTCGGTCACCACCGACGGATCGGTCTGCACATGGCGGTGAACGATCTTGGCCCCCAGCGCCACGGCCAGCCGCAGCACATCGATCTGAGCCGCATCCTCGAAGTTTCGGCGCTGCTCGCTCCAGTCGTTCAGCGCAGCCTGCAAGGCCTTATGCATCGGCTGGGCTTTGGAGCGCAAGCTCTGCACCGCCTCGGCGTGCCCGGCCTCCAAGCCCTCGGCGTGGCCGGCGGCAAGGCCTTGGGCGTGGCCATCCTTGCGGCCTTCTTCCGCGGCATCCGAGGCCATGCCTTGGGCCTCGCGGCGGGCCTGCGCCAAGATCTCGTTCGCCCGCTCGCGTGCAGCCTCGATCACCCGTCGCCCCTGAGCGGCCAAGTCGCCCAGGTCCAGCACCACCGCGTCTTTCAACTGCGGTAGTGCGCGTTCTTCTTTTAAGAGCGGCATGCGCGTCCCACGTCGTTCAGATGATCAGGTCTTTGTCGCCACCACGGCCCGAGATAATGATCTCGCCCGAGTCTTCCAACCGGCGAACGATGTCGACGATCCGCTGCTGGGCGGCCTCGACGTCGGCCACACGAACCGGTCCCATGTACTGCATGTCCTCTTGAATCATCTCCGCGGCCCGGCTGGACATGTTCTTGAAGATCTTTTCTTTAAGCTCATCGCTGGCGGTCTTAAGCGCGAGCGACAACTCTTCGTTTTCCACTTCTTTCAGCACCGACTGGATGCCTTTGTCGTCGACCATGTTGACGTCGTCGAAGACGAACATCAGCCGTCGGATCGACTCGACCAGATCCGGGTCTTCGCTGTCCAAACCGTCCATGATGCCCTTCTCGGTGGTGCGGTCGATGAGGTTCAGCACCTCGGCCACACTGTTCACCCCTCCGATGGACTCGAAGCTCTGCCCCAGCATGTTGGCCAGCCGAGACTCCAGGCCGCTCTCGACTTCCGCCACCACCTCGGGGTTGGTTTGGTCCATGTTGGCCACCCGCTTGACCACCTCGATCTGCTTGGCCGACGGCAGGCCCGCCAGCACCTCGGCGGCCTTGCTGTACGACAGGTGGCTGACAATCAGCGCGATCGTCTGCGGGTGCTCATCTTGGATAAACGTCAGCAAGTTGGCGCTGTCGGCCTTGGCCAAGAACGAAAATGGTGTGCGGCGGATGGTCTGCCCCACCTTGTCCATAATCAAATCGGCTTGATCCTTGGACAAGCAATCGGTCAACATCTTGCGGGCCGCGAACACACCGCCCTCCACCGACCAACTCGACGCCGCCGCGAGGTCGTAAAACTCTTTGATCACCGCGTCGCGCAAGTTGTTGGGCACCTCGCCCAAGTGGGCCAGCTCGCGGGCCACGTCTTCCACCTCGTTGGGCGGCAGCTTTTCCAGAAGCAGCTGCGAGGCCTTGCGGTCCAAGGCCAACAGCAAGATCGCGGCCTTGCGCAGGCCCGAAAGGTCGTTGATCGTATCGGTGGGGGCAATGGCGTTCATGGATCAACCATCAGCTGTCGTCGTTGACCCACCGGCCCAACAGGCCCGTGGCATCGGCCGGTGAGCTGACGATCAGCTCGCTGATTTGCTCGGCCAGGTGCCGGCTCTTCATTTCTTCTTCGTCGATCTCTACACCGTCCATCGAGGCCTCGGCCACGCTCGCCTCGCCCATGAGCTCTTCGTCATCAGGCAGGGTCGGCGGCACCCCGGCGAGCTCTTCCAAGCTCGGCATCGGCGGGACCTGGGTGCTGCGACGCACCAGCATGAAGGCCAGCAACAGCGACAGCGCCCCAAGACCCACAGCCGTGGCGGTGGCAACGGTGTCGCCTCCCCCCAAGGTGCCCACCACGCCCGCCAGCGCGCCCCCGCCACCTGCGGCCACCGGCGCGAGATAGGCCTGGTCGTACACCATGTTGGCCTCCACCACGCCCGGGGCATTGGCCTCGATCAGCGGCGTCACCTGATTGCGGATCGCTTCGAGCTGGGCGGTGCGGATCCCGTCCAGGGCCGCGTCGTCGGGCGCTGCGGGCGCCTGGTCCGCGGCGGCCCCGTCGGCCGCGGGCGGCTGGGTCGCACGGAAGATGCTCACGAAGTAGCTGCGTGGCACGTTGATCGTCGCGTTGATCTGCTCGACCTGATGGCCGGCCATTTCGATCTGCGCGGTGCTGGTCAGCATTTTTTCGCCAAACTCGGTCCGCGTCTTGGTCTCGGTTTCTTCTTGCAGATCGCCGCCCCCGCCGGCGATGCTCATGCCGGTGTTGGGCCGCGTGCCTGCCTCGCCGCCACGGCGGATGTCCTTGCGGGTCATCTCGGTGTTTTCTTCGCTTCGCAGTGGCTCGCTCGCCGAGTACTTGCGTTCCTCGCGGACCTCGCGCCGCACCGGGTTGGTCTTCACCTTCACCGCGACGATGATCCCGGGGATGTGCCGCAGCATGTCCTCGATCTTTTTGCGGTGGTACTGCTCTTGGTGGTTGACCAGTTCGATCACTTCGGTGGGGACCATGTCACCAGGGTCATCGACCTTGTGCTGACGGCCCTGCCGTGCGTCGAGCACCACCACGTCCTGAGGCTTCATCTCGGCCACCGCCCCGCTCACCAGACCGGCCAGCGAGGCCACCAGATGCTTGTTCACCCCGCCGCTACCGGAGGTCGTCACCGTGACCGACGCCGAAGGCCGCACGCTGCTGCGCCCAAACCCGCGACGCTCAGGCAACGAGATAATGACTTCGGCGTTGCGTACGCCGCCGAACTTGCCTGCCACCGCAGACAAATAGGCCTGCGTGGCCAACAGGTGCTTGCGATCGCCCTGGGCGTCGGTCTCCCAGGGGTTGCCGGTCATGGCCGAAAAGGCCGACGAGGCGTTGTCGCTCAGCAGCTCTTCACGGGCCAGCATCGCGATGGCGTCCATCTGCCGTCCGGCGGGCACGTAGACCGCTCCGTTTTTCAATTCAGCCTCGATGCCCGCGGCCCCCAGCCGGGCCATCACTTCTTCAGAGCGGGTGCCGGCGAAAGCGCTGATCGGCACGGTCTGAGACTGGCCGGCGTAGAGCACGCCCAGACCCGCGACGCCCAGCAAGATGACCACCAACGCCCCGATGAGCAGCTTGGTGGTCAGCGGCAGCATCTCCGCCTGAGCGCGGATCGTAGTCCAGTATTTTCGGGCGAAATCCATTTCGTTGACCCGATCGAGGGGGCGGCTGACTCGCAGGCGTCTCCGACGCCCGGGGCATCCCTATCGGACGTGTGGCCCACAGAAGTTGAGTTCTGCGCAGCAATACGCAGAACTTGCGCAGCCCTGCGGACCATGAGCCCCAAAGCCATCCGCAGACAGCCTGAACATTTCGAAAAAAAGCCCGCCACCACGAGCAAAACACTTGGCCAACCCACGCCGCGGCATCTGCGCTTTCACCGGGCACAAACAGCGCCCCGCAGCGCATCAAACGCGGATCTGTTTGACCTCGTCGTACGCATCCATCAGCTTGTTGCGCACCTCCACCAGCATCTGAAACGCCACGTCGGCTTTCTGCTTGGCGATCATCACACCGTCGACATCGCCGCGTTTGCCCGCCGCCAGATCCTCGATGGCGAACTGAGCGTCCTTCTGCATCGCGTTGACCTGCTCCAGGTTCTTCATCAACACGTCTTTAAACCCAGGCCCCTGCACCGCCGAGGGCGGATTGAGCGCAGACCCCAGCGGCTTGATGCCGGGCGAGGACGGGATGAGGCCGATGGGGTCGATCATGGGAAGCGGTCTTTCAGACCAAGCAAGACAGGATCATAGGATCCGGGAGGCGGGGAAACGGCTTGATGCCGGTCTTACGCTAGCAAGCGCAATGCCGCTTGCATCATGGTCTTGGTGGCTTCAGCGGCCTGGATGTTGGCCTCGTAAGCCCGAGCCACTTCCAAGGCGTTGATTTGTTCGGTGATCGGATCGATGTTCGGGTGATTCACATACCCCGCCGCGTCGGCCAAGGGGTGACCCGGCGCGTGCACCTTACGAAACTCCGAGTCATCGAGCTCGATCTCTCTGACATGAACCCCCCGACTGCGGCGCCCACCCGACGTGCCATCCGACCCTGGAGCCAGAATCGCCAGCCGACGCCGAAAAGGAACGTTGTTCCCGTGGCCGTCGTCAATGCTGCTGGCGTTGGCGATGTTCGCCGAGATCACCTCCATCCGGGTGCGGTGAGCGACGAGGGCTGAGGTCGAGGTGTCGAGGGCTCCAAACATGGGGGTCTGCCAAGGGTTGAAGGTGCGAAGCAGGAAGGCAAAGGCCAACGGCCGGGGTTCATTTCACCGGGTCACAGGTCAGACGCGGCCGCGGATCGCCATTTGAATCAGGTCCATCTCACTTTTCAGGAACGTCAGGCTGGCGCTGTGGGCCATGGTGTTCTCTGCCAGATCCTGCATCGTGCGTTCCAAGTCGCCGTTGCTTTGGTCGTGGAAGAGGATGTTGCGGTCCATGTATTCAGGCCGGATGTCCAAGCCCTTCGCGCCTTCGCGGATTTGGCGGGTGGTTTTCAAACGCAGCGGCTCAAGGCCTGAACCACTGTCCGCACGGCTCCGCCGCTCTTCCAAAGCCCGCCCCAGCTGGGCCTGAAAGGCTTTGGGATCGATGTCACGCGGGCGAAAATACGGGGTCGACAGGTTGGCAATGTTGTGGGCCAACAAGGCGTTGCGCGCACCGGTGAACTGCACCATCTTTTCGAGGGCAGGCATGCTGGTGGATTCAAGGATGCCCTTAATCATGAGCGGTACGCAGAAACAAGCAGGGTCGGAGTGCCAAAGGGAACGCAAGGCCGGTGCCGGTCACACCGTGGCGGCGATCAGGTTCTGTTCTTTCCATTTCTTGAGCTTGAGCCCCAGAGTGCGGACCCCGATGCCCAGCGCCTTGGCCGCGTGTGTGCGGTTGCCATTGAAACGGCCCAGCGTGTGGATGATCTGCTCGCGTTCGACTTCTTCAAGCGGGCGAACGGTGGGGTTCGCAAGCCCAGGCATCGGAGCCGCGGGCGCAGCGCCAAGGGGCTGGAAGGCGGCGTCAGGAATCTGCAACGCGGGGCTCCCCCCTTCGACCGAAGGCGTGAGCGTGGCGTAAGCGATGTCGGATTCCGACACCGGCGCGGCGGGCCGCGGCACGCAGGTCTCCGTAGGCATGCTCAGCAGCCAAGGGCGGATCAGCGCGGCGGTCACCGTGTTGCCCGAGGCCAGCACGCTGGCGCGTTCGCAGATGTTTTGCAGCTCGCGCACATTGCCCGGCCAGTGATAGGCCTGGAGCGCGACGATGGCATCGGGATCCAGCGTCTTGGCGGCGGCTCCGGTGCGGTTAGCGGTCTGTTTCAAGAAGTGTTGGGCCAGCTCGGCCACGTCGCCCGCACGCTGAGACAACGCGGGCAATTCCAGAGGCAACACGTTCAGGCGGTAGTACAGGTCTTGGCGGAAGCTGCCGTCGGCCACCGAACGCGAGAGGTCGCGGTTGGTTGTGGCGATCACCCGCACGTCCACCGAGCGCGTCACCGACGAGCCGACCCGCTCAAACTGCCCTTCTTGCAGCACCCGCAGAAGCTTGGCCTGCAGGCCGGGGCCGATCTCGCTGACCTCATCCAGCAGCAGGGTGCCGCCGTCGGCCAGCTCAAAGCGGCCTTTGCGCAGGGCATCGGCCCCGGTGAACGCCCCCTTCTCATGACCAAACAGCTCGCTCTCCAGCAACGCGCTGGACAACGCCGCGCAGTTCAAGCACAGCATCACCTGCCCCGACCGCGGCGAGCGGGCGTGCAGCGTGCGGGCGACGACTTCCTTGCCCGTGCCCGAAGCGCCCTGAATCAACACCGTGTGGTCCGACGCGGCAATCTGATCGACTTGCTGGCCGATCGCGCGCATCGCGTCGGATCCGCCCACCAGCGCCGGCGATTCGGCGGCGGGCCCCACGGCTACGGCCCCCTCGGCTTGCCCCGCCGCCCGCGCGGCCGCCACATGCGGCGTGGCCGAAGCCGCCCGCTGAGCGCGGTGTTTCACCGCACGCTTGACCACCATGACCAGCTGATCGCCCTCGAAAGGCTTCTGCACAAAATCAAAGGCCCCGGCCTTCATCGCACCCACCGCGTCATTGATGCATCCATAAGCGGTCATCAACACCACAGGCAGATCCGGGTCGGCGTCCACCAGGTGGTTCAGCAGCGCCAAGCCGTCCATGCCCGGCATCTTCAAGTCGGTCACCACCGCCGCGGGGTGGTGGCGTCCCATCATCTCGATCGCCGCCGCCCCGCCGTTGGCCACCACCACCACAAAGCCCGCCCGCTGCAGCGTGGCAGCCACCGAGTCACGCATCATCTGCTTGTCGTCGACGACAAGAATCTTGGCCGGGCCGGCATCCGGCGCGGAGACCAACGAATTCTGGGACGCAGCGTGGCTCATACGGTGTCCGATTCCAAAGGAAACTGAAGCGTGAAGACCGCCCCGCCGGTGTCGGCGTTACGGGCGGCAATGGACCCGCCGTGGGCGTCCACAATGCGGTGCACGATGGCCAACCCCAGGCCAGTCCCGCTTCCGCGGGTCGTAAAAAACGGGTTGAAAATGCGGTCCACCGTCGCCGCGTCGATGCCCGGGCCGTTGTCCGCCACCGTGACCGCCCCACCGGCCGCCGACAGAGTAAGCACCGGCCGCCACGTCACATCGGCGTGGTCCGCGTGGTCGGCCAGGGCCTCGGCGGCGTTGCGAACCAAGTTAAGCAGCGAGCGGTGTAGCAAGTCCGGGTCGGCATACACGCGGGCGCCCTGCTCGCCGTCCTGGGTCGAAATCAACACCTGCACGCCCGCGGCATCCAGTAGCGGGCGCTGGGCATCCAACGCGCGGCCAAGCACCTGAGCGGCATCCAAAGCCCGAGACACGGGCGAGATGGTGCGCGAAAAACTCAGCACGTCGTTCACAATCGCCGAGAGGCCCCGCACCGCGTCGGCGATTTTGTCGCCGTGGTCCAGCGCCCCGGCCAGCCGCGGCGTGGGCACCTCGGCCTGCTCTGCGGCCACGTCTTCGCGGATCATCTCGATGTACAGCTGAATGGCCGCCAGCGGGTTGCGGATTTCGTGGGCGATGCCCGCAGCCATCTCGCCCAGGGCCGCCAAGCGTTTGCCGCGTTCCAATTGCGCGTTCTTGGTCGCCAGCTCGCGCTGCAGGCGGTCGACCTCGGCCGAGAGCGTTTCGTGGGATTCTTGCAGCCGCTCGGCCACCGCCGAATAAGCCTGCAAGACCTCGGCCAGATCCTGCGGGGCCAGCGCGGGCGCAGGCGCCCCCGGGGCGGTTGCCCGGGGCGTCGGCTCGGTGCTGGTGGGCGCCGCGGCGGTCATGGTCAGCCTTGCGAATCCGTAAAGCGGGCTGCGGGTCGCGCTGCGCCATAAGCCCCCGCGGCCTGCGCCCGGTAGGCATTGGCTGCCGCGGGCGCCACATTGATCCGTTTCATTTCTTCGCCCACGCGCTGACGCGACGCCTCGAGCTTCGCCCGATCCGCCTCGTCGCGACCGATGATCTCTTCCAGTAGGGCCTGCACCTCGTCCACCCGGGCGCGGATCGTCTGCCGCGTGTCTTCGGGCGCGGCGGCGGCGATATCGCCCAAACGGCTGCGCAGCGGCGCCACTTCTTTATTGCACGCGGTGAGCTGGTCAATCAAGGCTTGTCGCTGACTCAACACCGTGAGTAATTCTTCGGTGCGGCTTTCATCGATCAAGACCTGCTGCCGCGCACTCAAGCCCGCCAGTTCTTGGTACAGATCGCGCTGTTTCGTGAGCAGCGTGGCCAAATGCGCACCCTCATCGGGCGCAACGGAGTCAACAAATGCGGCGGCGGGCGGGGTCATCCTGACCTTCTTTCGCAAGCGGGGAGGGTGCTGCGTGCTGCGCGAACGAGCCTCATGCTCATCCGGATGCAAAGTGCATCGGCCATTTTTGCGCACCACCGTGAGTTTTCGGACCCAACGCCAGACAAAATGTGCCTACGCCGGGTTGAAACAGCACGAGCCGGCTCGTGATCACGCGCCGGTCTGGCCTTTAACCGGCTGTAAAAAGCAACCGCATGCCTGTTTTACAGCACGGCACCACGCCACCAAGCGGTGGCTAATCCATGACTCAAAGTGATCCAGATTCGGCCATGGCCACGCCCCGTGCCCCACCCCGCGCCCGATCAACCCGCCGCCGCACTCTGCGACGGCTTGTCCAGCAGCTTCAGCTCGTTGCTCCACCGCAGCCAGTCTTCCCAGTGCCGACGGGTCATGGGCATGTCGGGCCGATCAAAGACCTCGTCGGGCATTTGACTCAGGCGATACAGGGCGTTTTGGTTGGCCACATAGGCCTGGGGAAACTGCCCCAGCGCGCAGTACGCGTTGACGATCTGCACCTGGGCCACCAACGCCGAGGGGTGGTCACTGAAACGCTGGGCCGCCTCGCGGTAGCGCTCGATGGCCAGGCCGTAGTTCTCACGCTGATACGCACAGCCGGCTTTGAAGAAGTAGGCATTGCGCATCTGCAGTGCATCCAGATCGCTGTGCGACGCATCGGGTCGGGCTTCGAGTTCGACGATGACCTGATCGAAATACATCTCGGCCTGCCGCAGCCGGTCCTGCGACTCGTTGGTCATCGCCAGGCGTTCGCGGTCGCTGACGGTCTCCAAAGCCACTGCATCCAGTCCCGCGGCGCTCTGCCGCAGCGCATCGGCCAGCATGTAGCGCAGCTCCGGGCCACGCTCGGACACGCCGTAACGCTGCACCGCCACGGTCAAACGCTCGATCGCGCTGGCGTAGTAGACCGGGTCTTCCATGCCGCGGCGGTAATACAGCCGCGCCAAGTCGATTAGCGCCGCGCGGTAGATGTCCGAATCAGGGCGGATGCCCGGGTGGCCGTCCACGATCGAAAGCAGCGTACGCAGGGCCTTGTCTTCGCGGTCGGTTTCCAAAAAGGCCTGGGCCTTGGGCACCAACGACGCGTAGGCCCAGTTGCTCGAAGGGTTTTCCTCCACCAGTTTCTCAAGCACATCCGCCGCGGCGGTGTACTGCCGGTCCGCGAGGTAGGCCAGCCCCAGCTGGTGGCGGGCTTCGAGTTGCTGGCCGTCGCCATCCCCCGGACGGTTAGCCACGTACTCGCCGTAGACCTCAATGGCGTCGCCCCACTGCTCGGCGCTGTCGTAGTTGTTGGCCGCCCGCCACAACGAGTCGGCATAAGCCGCGTCGTCGATCACCGTGACCGCCGCGGCGTGACGTTTGTAAAACTCGGCCGCGCGCGTGAAGTGCATCACCGCTTCTTGAAAAGCGGTCCGCCGGGCGTCTTCGGGCGGGTCGCCCGAGCCTGTCCAGCGCGCCGGGTCCAATTCTTCGGCCCGGGCCATGTATTGCCCCGCCCGCTGCTCGTGAATCTCGGCAAATTGGCGGATCATCCGCGGAGGCAGCGTGTCTTGCCCCCGGTCCACGCCGACGTCGCCGGGCTTGCCTCCAAACAGCGGGCGCAGCAGGTTCAAATAGTCCAGCGCGTCGTCGTAGGCTTCGAGGTCGATCGACAAGTCCACGTGGCCCGCAATACGGTCCACCGCGAGTTTCCGCCGCGCATCCCACACCGGCGCGGTCTCCACGAGCTGATCGATCGCCTGGCTAAAATGATCCACCGCGTCAGGCACCAAGCGCTGCATCGCCTCGGCGTGGGCCCGCCCCAGCATCGCATCGATGTAGACCTCACCCAGCGGGAAACCGTCCGCGGCCCGGGCGAAGAGGGCCAGCGCCCGCGCGTCGTACCCCTCACCGCCCAAGGCCAGTTCCAGCTCGGCCTGGCCCAGCAAAATCTCGGCGTTCAGCGGGTCGCCGTCGCTCACCAACTGCTGAGACACGGCAAACAAGCGCTGAGCGTTCTCATAGTCGCCCGCCGCGCGGTAAGACGCGGCCAGCCGAACCAGCAGCTTCGGGTCGTCTTCGGCCCCCGCCGCCCGAAGCCGCTGCATCTCTCGGTTGATGTAATCGATCGCCCGGTGCGGGTCATGGGCCTCCAGCATCGACCGCGACCGCACACCCACCAGCCACTGCCGCTGGACGTGGCGACGCGCGTCGTCGGGGTCCACCCGCAGCGCTTCTTCAAAGCGGTCGGTCAGCCGGGCCAACGCCGCGGCCGCCGCACTGGCACGCGCATCGGCCGCAGCCTCTTGGTCTTCGTCGACAACCTGCGCGACCGCGCCGCCCAGCCGCACCTGGTGGCGGTCGATCAAACCTCGCAGCGTCTCGTAGCGCGCCGACACCCCGCCGTTGCCCATGCCGTCGATCACCGCCAGCGCATCCTCGTCGCGCCCTAGCAGCACCAGCGCCTGAGCCCAGTTCACCTTCGAGCCGTCGTCCAGCGTGCGTTCCAGATCGCGGGCGGTGGCGTAGTGCTCGTCGATTTCTTGCAGCGCCGCGGTGCTGGCGGGCGTCTCCACCGGCACCGGGTAGATCCGCTCATACTCCAGCACGTCGTGGTCGCCCAAGTACTCGCGGTACCGGGCCCGGAGCGGGCGGTCCTGTGCAGCGATGCCCAGTTCGGCCAGTTCGTTGAGCCGATCGCGGGCTCCCGCCGCGTCTTCGGAGCGCAGCACCTCTTCCACCGCGTCCAGCCGCTCGCCGTAATCCACCGGCACCACCACCGGCTTGGCCAGATACACCCCCAGCCCCAGCATCAACAAACCGCCCCCCAGCACAGGCAGTTGCCACAGCTGCGACCACGCGGGCGCCGTATTCACGGCCGCGGCATCGCGGATCGGGTTGGGCACGTCGTCAGGCATGGCAGAGAACAAGGGAGCACGAACACCCAGCGCAAATGCGACCCGCGTTCGCGCGCAGCCGCACCGGCACCCGGGCGCCGGACTGGGGTTATCGGCCGGACGGCGCGATCGGGTTAAAGAGCAACCGCCTCAGGCCGTCATCCGCCCTCATGCCGCCCCGCCGCCCATGGCCCCCGCCCTGAAGGGTGTAAATTCCCCCCACAGGGTTTCCCTCACCACGCCGACTACCCCATGCATCCCATCCACATCATCCTGCTGCTCAGCCTCATCTTGGCCCCATCAAGCCGTAGCCAAACCGTGCTGCCACTGTGGGACGGCCCCCCGCCGGGGGCGGTCACCGACGAGCCTCAGCGGTTCGCCCCCGACCGCGGCGACGGCGTGCGCCGCCTCACCCACGTCAGCCGCCCCACCCTCACGGTGTATCTGGCCCCAGGCCCGCAACAGCCCACCCAACCGCCCGCCCCACTGGTCGTCGTCTGCCCCGGCGGCGGCTATCGCATCCTCGCCCTCGACAAAGAAGGCGCCCACGTCGCCGCGTGGCTCAACAGCCTGGGCCTGCACGCCGCGGTGCTGCACTACCGCGTGCCCGACAACCGCGCCGGCGCCCTGCTCGACGCCCGCCGCGCCATGCAGAAAGTCCGCGAACACGCCCAGGCATGGAACGCCGATCCCCAGCGCATCATCATGCTCGGCTTTTCCGCGGGAGCCCACCTCACCGCCGCCTGCGCCGCCACCGCCGACCGCCCCGCCGCCACCGCCCTGATCTACCCCGCTTACCTCAGCACCCGCCACCACGTTGAGCTCGTCGACACCCTCACGGTCGACGCCCACACCCCGCCGGCCTTCATCGTGCAAACCCGCGACGACAAAAACCACTACCGCAGCGCCCTGGCCTACGCTGCCGCCCTCTCCAATGCCGACCGCCCGGTCGAGCTGCACCTGTTTGCCAACGGCGGCCACGGCTACGGCCTGGAAGACCACGGCCACCCGGTCAACGACTGGCCCCGGCTCTTCGAGCTGTGGATGCGCGACACCAAACTTCTGGGTTCAAAAGCTCCTTAACCATGGACATGAAACCACCCCTGCCCCGCCCGCTTCGTGGCCCGATCACCGCAATCCTCGCCACCACGCTGCTGGTCCTCACCGGCTGCGTGCCCTTCTCCCCGCGCGGCCACTACGAAGGCGACCCCGTGCCCGGCATCGCCGCCGCGTTCGAACACGCCCCCACCCCAGCCGCCCCGACCACCCCGACCGTCCGCGGCGTGGACATCTACTTCATCCACGGCATGGGCCAGCCGCTCACCCGCGAACAAGGCCGCGGCAGCACCGCCCGGGCCAGTGCCGAGATGCTTCACCACGCCCTCACCCGCCGCGGCCTCACCTCAGGCCCCTTCCCCGGCGTGTTTGGCGCCGTCGAACACGGCGACGCCTTGGACCTCCGCGACGCCCCCCAACACGCCGACGCCCGGGTCCGCTACATCCGTCTCGACTGGATCGACGTCACCGCCGCCACCAAACAGCGCTGGTTCCGCGCCGACGTGCAGCGCAACCCCTTCCGGCTCTCGGGCACCCAAGAGATCCGCCGCCAGATCCTGCGCGAAGGCTTCGGCGACGTCGCCCTTTATCTCTCCGAAAAAGCCTACGGCGCCCAGATCCGCGACAGCCTCGCCCACAAAATTCAACAGGTCCACGCCCTCGGTCACGACCACGACCACCCCACACCCCGCCGCGGATTCGTCATCACCCACAGCCTGGGCAGCTACATCTTCGCCGACCTGCTGCAGCAGCTGCGCCACCAAACCCAAACCCCCACAGAAAACGCCCCGGCCGCCCAACGCTTCGTCGACACCCTCGACACCGTCTACATGCTTGCCAACCAGCTGCTGCTGCTCGAAATGACCCGCCTAGACGGCAACCACAACCCCCCGGGCCACGCAACACCCCACGGCACCGCCCACCCCGACGTCAACCCCGATCCGGGCCCCAACCTCTCGGACATGACCCACGCCTTCAACCGCACGCCCCTCCCCATCCAGCTGGTCGACATCTACGACCCCGACGACCTCATCAGCTACCCCCTCACCCCCGAGCTGCGCCAGCAACACAACCTGCAAGGCGGAAGCTACCGCCTGCACCTCACCTGGGGCTGGGTGCCCACCTTCGGCCTGGGCGACTTCACCAACTACGCCAAAGCCCACAGCGGCGCCGCCACCGATCCCCGCGTGATCGACTTCATCATCGACGGCAGCCCCCACTGATCGAACAATGCCCCTACCGCTTGGCCGTCTCGGGATTGCCCAAACCCGTGAAATAAAACGCCGAACACTCCGGGCGTATGCGGTCGGCCACCATCAGCCCTTGTTAGCCCCGCACCCCAAACCAACATGCAAACGCAAGCCGGCTTGCGCCCCTTTGCTCACTCACTCAAAAGCCTTTTTCTTCCGCCATCTTCACCACGCCCACCGTCAAGATCAGGTTCGCGAAGCGGCGCTGCTCGCCGGTCTGAATGATCAGCGTGGTGGCCTGGTCGCGGATCTTGTCGTAGAACGCCCAGCGTTCCATCACGTCCCAGGTCACGTCGCCCAGCAGTTTTTTGTAGGCGTCGTGGATCTCCGCGTTGGCTTCCGCCGGCTTCTCCATCACCGTGGCGCCCTGCACCGGGCACACCTCCAAGACGCCTTCCAGCACCGTCAGCGCATCGAGCAGCCCCGGACGAAAGTTCAGGTGGACCGTGGTGGAGTTGGGCCCGGTCATCGCGCCCACGGGCAGGTTGCCGTCGGCAATCACCACCTGGGCGAAGTGACCCGAGCGGGCCAGCGCTTCCATGATCGTCGGATGGATGACAGGGGTTTTCAGCATGGCAGGCTCTTTTGAACGGACACAGTCAACGCGTGCCCGCCGAATTACATGTTGTAAACGCCGCCGTTGATGTCCAGCGTCGCGCCGGTGATGAACCCGTCGTATTCCGAGGCCAGATACACCACCGCCCGAGCCACGTCTGCCGCGTTGCCCGCCCGCGCAATCGGGATGCCCGCGACGGTGGCCGCCGCCGATTCCTTGGTCGTGTGCGTGTCGTGGAACGATGTGCCCAGAATCAACCCCGGCGCCACCGCGTTCACCCGCGTGCCCTGCGGGCCAAGCTCGGACGACAGCGCCCGGGTGAAGGTCAAGATCGCGCCCTTGCTGGTGGAATACACCAGTGATCCGGCGTGGCCTCCTTTACGCCCCGCCAGCGAGGCCAGGTTCACGATGCTGCTGCAGTCGTGCTTGGCCAGGTGCGGCGCCGCGGCCCGGGTCACAAACATCATGGACGTCATGTTGATGTCCATGACCTTGTGCCAGAAGTCCGTCTCCATCTCGCCCAAACGCTTGCGGTCCACCAGCGACCCGGCGTTGTTGATCAGGATGTCCAGGCCGCCCAGGGCCGCGGCGGTCTGCTCGACCATGGCGTTGGCATCGGCCTCCTGGGTTAGGTCGCCGCGGATCGCCAGCGCTTTCTGGCCCTTGCCCGTGGCGTAGGCCACCAGCTCGTTGGCCTTGTCGGCGCTGGAAAAATAGTGGATCGCCACGTTCGCGCCGCCATCGATGAAATGCCGGGTGATGGACTCGCCGATGCCCTGGGCGCCGGCAGTAATAAGAACGTTCTTGCCGGCGAGTTTGTGATTGGTGTCCATCAGAGATCCAGGCGGGTGATTCGATCGGGTTGGGAACAAGCGAAAGATGCGGCACACAAGATCAACATCACTCGGGCCCACGTCACGGTCCGCAGACCCGCCGGCTTATTCAGCGCCGAGCTTGACCTTGGCTTTGCGACGCAGCTCGGCGTCGATGAAGCCTTGCAGCTCGCCGTCGAGCACCGCGGGCGGGTTGCCCACTTCGTGGCTGGTGCGGTGGTCTTTCACGCGGTTGTCGTAGAAGACGTAGCTGCGGATCTGGCTGCCCCAGCCGCGGTCCACGCCGCCGCCGGTGGCGGCGTCCATCTCGGCGGCACGCTTTTGCTCTTCAAGAAGCTCCACTTTGCCCTTCATCAGGTTGGTGGCGATCTTGCGGTTTTGCTCGGCCTTGCGCTCGACCGAGCACACGACGGTCAGGGTGGTTTTTTCGTCGTAGTGGTAGACCAGGCGGATGGCGCTGGCGACCTTGTTAACGTTCTGCCCCCCGGGCCCCGAGCTGCGGGCGAACTGGGTGGCTTCCAGCTTGGCGTCGTCGAGCTCGACCTTGCCGGTGTCGGGGAATTCGGGCACGACTTCGACGGTGACGAAGCTGGTTTGCCGCTTGCCTTCGGCATTGAAGGGGCTGACCCGGGCCAGGCGGTGGGTGCCCGCTTCGCAGGTGAGATAGCCGTAGGCCATGGGGCCTTTGACGTACAGCGTGACTTCTTTGAAGCCCGCCTCGGTGCCGTGGGTTTTGCTGAACTCGCTGGCGTCCCAGCCCTGTTTTTCGAAGTAGTACAGGTACATCCGCGTGAGCATCTCGCACCAGTCGTCGGCTTCGGTGCCGCCGGCTCCGGACTGCAAGGTGATGTAGCAATTGCGGTCGTCGTATTTGCCGCCCAATAGGGAGGCGGTTTCGAGCTTGTCGAGCATCCCCTGGATGGGGTCGATCTGGGCGTCGACCTCGGCCCGGCTGTCGTCGTCGTCGGCTTCGGCGGCCATCTCCCACAGCAGCACGGCGTCTTCGATCGCGCTCGCCGCGTCTTGAACAGGGGTGATGCGGGCTTTGATGGATTTCAACTCGTCGATGACGGCGTTGGCGGCGTCTTGGCTGTCCCAGAAGTTGGCTTCGCCCATCTGGGCTTCCAGCTCTTTCAGGCGGGCGGCTTTTTCGTCCACGCGCATGGCATCGCTCATCTCGCCGATGCGTTTGGTGAAGCCTTCGAGGATGCCGGGGATGTTTTCGTGCTGCATGGCGGTCAACGGCCTTGAGGTCGCGGGTGATCGAGGCGCTAGGCGCTAGAGCCTAGAGCTTAGTAAGAACCCGGCCCGGCCCTGCGGGGCCGGGCCGGCCGCGGCCGTTTCCTGCTGACTAGGCTCTAAGCTCTAGCGCCTAGCGCCTGGACAGACCACGGCGTCATCCCCCGGTGACGGCCGAGATCGCGTCGCAGAGCACCGGCAAGTTGTCGGGCGTGATGCCGGCGACGTTGATGCGCCCGCTGCCGACGATGTAGATGGCGTGGTCGTCTTTCAGGGCCTGTACGTGGGCCTTGGTGAGGCCGCTCATGGTGAACATGCCGTTTTGCCGGGTGATAAAGCCGTTGCCCTCAGGCGCCAGGCTCACGCCGCGCTGGTCCAGGCCCGCTTGCAGGTCGGTGCGCATGCCGTTGATGCGGTCACGCATGGCGGTGAGCTCGTTTTCCCACGCGGTGCGCAGGGCCGGGTCGTTGAGGATGGTGGTGACCACCGCCCCGCCGTGGGCCGGGGGGTTGCTGTAGTTGCGGCGGATGCAGGTCTTGATCTGGCTGCCGACGCTGGCGGCGGTGTCGGCGTCTTTGGCGATGGCGTGGAATGCGCCCACGCGTTCGCGGTAAAGGCCGAAGTTTTTGCTGAAGCTGGCGCAGACCAAGGCCTCGGGGTTGACTTCAAGCACCGCCCGCAGGCCCGCGGCGTCTTGGGTGAGACCGGCGCCAAAGCCCTGATAGGCGAAGTCGATCAGCGGCAGCACGCCGTAGGCCTGGGCGGCGGCGGCGATCTGGCCCCACTGCTGCTCGGTGGGATCCACCCCGGTGGGGTTGTGGCAGCAGCCGTGCAGCAGCCAGATGTCACCTTCGCGCATGCCCTGAGCGGCACCAAGCATGGCGTCGAGGTTCAGCCCGTTGGTGGCCGGATCCAGGTAGGGGTAGGTCTTCACCGTGAGGCCCGCGGCCGAGAAGATGCCGTGGTGGTTGGCCCAGGTGGGGTCGCTGACCCACAGGGTCTTGCCCGAGTGGTTCTGCTTGAGGTAGTCGCCTGCGACCCGCAGTCCGCCGGTGCCGCCGGGGGTTTGGAAGGTGACCACGCGATCGGCGGCCAGGGCCGGGTGGTCGGCCCCTAATAGAAGCTCGCGGGCGGCCTGGCCGTAAGCGGGGGCCCCACCGATGGGCATGTAGCTTTTGGTGGTTTCTTCGGCGAGCAGCCGGGTTTCGGCGGCCCGGACCGATTCGAGCACCGGGGTTTTGCCCTGGGCGTCTTTGAAGACCCCCACGGCAAGGTTGATCTTGCCCGGCCGCGAATCGCGGCCGAAGGCCTCGCTGAGGCCCAGGATCGGGTCGGGGGGGGCGGCGGTGACGTGCTCAAACATCGCGGGACTCGCGGGGCGTGGGAACTTGGGGGGTCGTGGGAACGCGGCGGGGTCTCTACAGAGAGCTCCCGGAGCGCGCAGGGTACCACGGGCGGTGCGGCGTCGGCCCGCGGCCAGATCGGTAGAATCGCCGGCCGAGGCCCGCTTCCCGTGGCCCCCCATCCGCTTTACCCCCCCATCCCTTGTCCCAGGAATCGCCCCCGTGAAAGAACTCAGACTCGGAGTCGTCGGCGCCGCCGGATCCATGGCCACCACCCACCGGGCTTACTTCGAAAAAATCGAGGGCCTACGCTACGCCGCGGCCAGCGATAAAAACGCAGACAAGCTCGCGAAACTGGCCGAAGAAACCGGGGCCGAGCCCTTCGCCGACCCCGACGCGATGATCGCCTCAGGCAAGATCGACGCGCTGCTGATCGCCACCCCGCACTACCAGCACCCCGACTTCGCCCGCAAGGCTTTTGCCGCCGGGGTGCATGTGCTGTGCGAGAAGCCCGTCGCCGTGACGGCCTACGAGGCCGAGAAGCTCTACGAGGACTACACCCAGGCCCTCAAAAAGCACCCGGGGCTGATCTTTGCGGGCATGTTCAACCAGCGTGACCGCCAAGACTGGAAGACCGTCAAGCGTTTGTGCACCGACGGGTCGATCGGCGAAATCACCCGTGCGTCGTGGACCATCACCAACTGGTTCCGCGCCCAGAGCTATTACGACTCTGGCAGCTGGCGGGCCACCTGGAAAGGCGAAGGCGGCGGCGTGCTGATCAACCAGTGCCCCCACAACCTGGACCTGTTCCAGTGGTTTGTGGGTATGCCCAGCCGGGTCACGGCAAACGTGGGCATCGGCCGGCACCACAACATCGAGGTGGAAGACGAAGTGACCGCCCTGCTGGAGTTCCCCAACGGCGCCACGGGCACATTCATCACCAGCACCGGCCAAAGCCCGGGCGTGAACCGCCTGGAAATCGCGGGCACCCACGGCACGCTGATCGCCGAGAACGAAGAGATCACCTACTACCGCACGCACCAACCGGTGGACCAGTGGATCCGCGAAAGCACCGAGGGCTTTAAAGATGTGCCCGCCGACCACATCACCATCAAGCCCGGCGGCGAAAGCCTGCAGCACGAGGCCGTGACCCGCAACTTTGTCGAGACCGTCCTCAACGGCAGCGGCCAAGGGAACCTGATCGCTCCGGGCACCGACATGATCCACGGGCTGGAACTGGGCAACGCGATGCTCTACTCGGGCCTGCTCAAGGCCCCGGTGGATCTGCCCACCGACCGCGCGGCCTACGCGGCAAAGATCAAGGAGCTGGCCGACAACTCCACGTTCAAAAAACCCGAGCCCACGGGCAACAAGCCCACGTCGCTCGCCGGCACTTTTTAATCTGACTTCACGGCCCTTCAACAGGCCGCGATCAACCGCACCGAAAACAAGGCGGTTTGAACCCCCACCCCGGGGTTCAAACCGCCTTTTTGCGTGTCATGCCCCGTCCGCCTCGCAAGGCGCGGCGTGGTCGCCCTTCCCGGGCCGCCCAAACCAGCGTATGGCCGATTCGCTCACCAGCGCGTGCATGCCGCGGTCGTGCGGCTGGGCCAGGGCGGCTGCGCCCGGCGAGCACTGGGCATCGAAGGCCAGCCCCACGGCCAGGGCCTGGGGGTGGCGGGCCAAAAAGCGGTCGTAAAAGCCCCCCCCCTGGCCCAGCCGCGCGCCGGTGTCGGGGCAAAACACCACCCCGGGCACCAGCACCCCCAAGACTAACTTGTTGTGGATGGCCTTCCGTCCTCGGTGTTCCTTGGCGTAGAGGGCGTTCGCCTCCTCCCGTGCCTTCTTCGCCGCCTCCACCTCCAGTCCGAACTCTGTCCGGGCCGCCCCTATCTTCCCTTCCGCCTCTTCCTCCAAGCGCTCGCGCTGTGCTCTCAGGGCGGCCTCGGAGCTCTTCGCCATGTTCACCTGGTATGTAGTCATGGCCATGGTAAGCAGTCATAAAATGGTTGAGGTGGGGGCCTCACCTTAGCTCACGGAGTATTGGTGTTGGTGGGGGTGGTGATGTTGGTGGCTCAAAGAAATTGTCCAATAAATCGGCATAGTCGTAGCGTAGTATTACGGGGGGCCGTAGTAAACAGGACCTACGGTACACGCAAAAAACTCTACATTTACCTATGTTTACTGACAATATTTGGTCTTACTTACTATGGTCCCCCGTAATAGTCGTAGTCGCAGCAACATGTAGTACCCAAAGCCCCCGGTACCTACTTCGAAGCACTGCTATTAATAGCACAGGTACTATTACGGGGGACCATATTAAATAGGACCTACGGTACACACAAAAACCTATATACTTCGCTATTTTTTCTAACAAGATTTGGTCCTATTTACTATGCCCCCCCCGTAATACTAGTGCATACATGGTATACTATTAACAGCATGGCCAATGCTGAACGCTAACTACATGTAAGAGTCCAAAATGGGCTGATGTCCCCTGTCAGATCGGCTTTTAGTACGCCTCCAACACGTACAACTACTATACGTACTCATGCCCAATACTATCACGACGACTACTGCTACCACTGCTACTGCTAGTGCCACTACTATGTCCATCTACCACCGAGTGAGGGTCGGCCCCCCAGGACAGGCCATGATACCTTGGCATCTTCCGCCTCAGTCTTGGCCTTCTCCGCCTCCTTGGTGAGGCGTTCCTCGGCTTCCGATACCGCCGCCGAAACCGCCGCCGAGAGGGCCGCCGCCTGCACCACCGCCATGACAGGCACACGTCGACCGAACACAATGCAAAGCAAGCGTTCGAAAGCACGTCGCACACACACATTTCTGTCAAGAATCGCGACCGTCAGCAGAAGAGAGCGACCGGAAAATGAAACGTATCAATACAGTACATAAAACTCCAACATACAAGGAAGGAACAATAAAAGTATATACCTTGGTAGCTGACAACAAACTCGGGGGATAACCGTTGCAACCTCTGTATAACCGTTGCTAATGCCTACTGGTACTCACTAACGTCCTGCCACTATCCGCTAACCGTTGAAATGTGAGCCACCAACCGCTACGTAACCAGCAAACCTCCAAGCAACCGCTAACCGCTACGGCTCAATCGTCAACATCAACCACTAGCCGCCAATCACCTACTATTACGGGGGGGGCATAGTAAATAAGACCAAATACTGTGAGTAAAAATAGCGAAATATATAGGTGTTTGTGTGCACGGTAGGTCCTATATACTATGGTCCCCCGTAATACTACTACTACTACAAAAAAGAAAAAAAGGAAAAAAGAAAAAAAACACGAATCCTTCCACACCTCGGCGAACACATCATCGACTCCCACTTCCATGATTTCGACTTTTTCACGGCAGACATAGATTCCTGATCATTATCATCTACCCAGCTCATGTTGCCGGGTGGGGGACCGTACAACCTGCATGATCTAGGTTTCCTCAGTTGGATATGTACTACACAGATCCTGTACAGCATATCATAACGGCAGGTTGGGATCTAGATGATCTGTAGATGATCTATCTGATCTATAGATAGATCGTGATCCATCTGTCTTGACTTGCGGAAAAATGCCTTCACCTGAGCCGTCGCCGCCGCCGCCATCGCCTGGCTGCTCTGCCCGTCCAACTCCTTCCTCAACGCCTCCAGAGCCTCCTCTTTTGCCTTCTCCGCCTCGCGCCTTATCGCCTCCCCCTCCGCCTCTTTTTTAGCCTAATTGGAACACCTTACACCCGGTCAAAAAGAAGAAAAGAAGAAAATCGCACAGAAGAGCTTCTCTCTCAGCCTCGTACGCCGCCCGCCC
>JALZVY010000068.1 GCA_023300125.1 Phycisphaera sp. | reverse complement strand
ACGACAGCGTCGCCCACGCCGAATGGCCCGAGCACGACCCAAGCCAACTGGTCAGCGACACCGTCGAATACCCCGTGCAGGTCAACGGCAAGATGCGCGGCAAGATCACCGTGCCCGCCGACGCCAACGACGACGACGTGGTCGACGCCGCCAAGCAAGACCCCAACGTCGCCGAGCACCTCGAAGGCAAGAGCATCCGCAAAGCCATCGTGATCAAAGGCCGCATGGTGAACCTGGTGGTGGGCTGATACCGCTGAGCGGTCGCCTGGCAGCCCGCTGATCCACCACGCAATCGGCAAGACCGAGCCGCCACCGCGCCCCCAAAGGGCTCGTTTTTGCAGCAGGGTGCAGCCCCACCTGAGTTTTTGACGGGCAAACGCATACCTTTAAGCTCTGAAAATAAAGCATTTTGCACCTCTTCGGCCCGGCCCCTGTGGTTTTGAAATAAAGCCCCCGCTTGATATAGTTCGCAGTGCGAACTATATTAACCCCATGTCCGCCCCGCCCCCCCAGCCCGACGCCTCACCCGACCGCATCGCGTCGGGCTTGGCTCGCTTGTCCACCGTCCTTAAGCAAGGCGCCTTACGCCAAGGCAGCAGCCAACAGCTCTCTCCGACCCAGCAGCAGGTCCTCACCCTCGTCTCGGTTCGCCCCGCAAACTCCCTCACACTCAAAGACATCGCCGCCCACCTTGGCCTCAAGACCCCCAGCACCAGCCGAAGTGTCGCCACCCTCGTCGGCAAGCAGCTGCTCTCCAAAAAGACCTCGCCCATCGATGCCCGCGCCATCGTGTTCGCGCTCACCCCCGCCGGACGCCACGAAGCGGGCATCACCACCGAATGGCCCGACGCCCTGCTGGCGGCCATCGAAGAGCTCGCGGCCGACGAACGCGCCGCCATCCTCCGAATGCTCATCAAGATGATCCGCCAGCTCCAAGAAAACGGCGATCTTCCGCGACAGCGCATGTGTGTCGACTGCGACCATTTCCATCCTTACGCCTACGCAAACCCCGAGCAGCCCCACCACTGCGATTACGTCGGCGCACCTTTTGGCGACCGCGAGCTTCGCCTGGACTGCAATGAACAACAATTCGCGCCAGAACACCACCGTCAGCCGCGCTGGCAGCTGTTCATCAACGGCCAGCCCCCGAAAGAAATCGCGTGAGTGGGTCCATCCTCCAGCAGTCCGTGGGGCTCCCCGCGGTTCATGATCCCGACGGCAAGCCGTGGACCAGTGCCATCGTCAAACGCCCGGCACAGCGCACCCTGCAGCTCAGCCCCACCAACCTCGAAGGCGACGGCCAGGCCGACCTTCGCCACCACGGCGGCCACGACAAATCCGTTCTCGCTTACCCCGCCGCCCACTACGACGCCTGGCGCCCCGGCCTCGATCTCCGCCCCGGAGACTTCGGAGAAAACTGGACCGTGACCCATCAAACCGAAGAAACCGTCTGTTTGGGCGACATCTACGAAGTGGGCACCGCCCGGGTCCAAATCAGCCAACCCCGTCAGCCCTGCTGGAAACTCTCGCGCCTCTGGAACCGCCCGGACCTCGCCAAACGCGCCCAAGACAACGGCCGGCTGGGCTGGTACTTCCGCGTCCTTCAGCCCGGCGCCGTCACCGTCGGCGACACGCTCCAGCGCCTCAAGCGTCCCCTGCCGCACTGGACAATCGCCCGCCTGAACGCCCTGATGCACCACGACCGCACCAACCTCGATGACGCGGCGGCCCTTGCAGCGTGCGACCTGCTCGCCAACAGCTGGCGCATCACGTTTAAAAACCGCCTCGACCGACACCCACCGCCCGACCCCGACCCCCGCCTCAACGGCGACTAATCCTCTTCTGCCACAGCTCAGATATCCCCCACGGCTCGCGCCGCGGCTGCTGTTCTACGCCTTTTTTGCTGGTTCACGTTGATCCGGCAACCTTTCCCCCTCACCGCCCGCGAACCGGGCAGGAGACCCCCCGATGAGTCAGAAACAAAGCGCCGTTTTTTACCACGCCGGATGCCCCGTCTGCGTTGACGCCGAGCAGCAAATCGTCGCTGCCTTGGACCCCCAGCGATTCGAAGTCGAAATCGTCCACCTGGGCGAGCAAGGCGGCCGTGTCGCCGAAGCCGACGGCGCCGGCGTCAAGAGCGTGCCCGCCCTCGTGCTGGCCGGCCAGCCTCTTCACATTAACCACGGAGCCAGCCTGGACGCGCTCAAGTAGTCCGATCCTTCAGCAAAACGCTGCAAAAACATCTGGACGCCGCAGGCCAACCCGCCTGCGGCGTTATCGCGTGTAAGTACGCAAACCCGCCGCGCCACGAGCAATGCCCCTCCGCCAGACACCACCCATCACGGCGAATACCCCGAGCACGACCTGCGCCAGCGGGTCAGCTGCAAAATGCGAGACCAGATCGCCGTGCCCGCCAACGCCGGCGCACACCCCGAAGACCAAGCCATTCGCAAAACCATCGCGATCAAAGGGCGAAGGGTCATCCTGGCGATGGACTAGATTCGCCACAAAAACAAACCGTATCTCGCCAGCCCGCTTTTTAATTTACGATCTAAACCATGGATACGCCACCTCCGAGATCAAACCCTCGTCAGGCCCGTGCATCTTTGGGGTCATGCGTCATTGCCATCGCCCTTCTTTTCGCGATCGCCATCTGGCATGTTCTCTTGCTGCCTCGGTTCATCATCCCGATCTTTGATGATTTTCATATCGAGACCCCCTGGCTTATGGGCCGGCTGATCGCTCTGCCTGCGAACAGCGTCATCCTGTTCACCGGCCTTGCCACCGCCGCACTCGTCATCAAAGAAGTTTTGCTCTCGCGCAAAAAAATGACCCGCGCCATCAACCTTTCCGCAGTCTTGCTCATGTTGGTTTACGCCAGCGTTTTCACCTACGTCTGCCTCACCACATGCGCCACACTCATGCAGTCCAATGTATGACGCCCACGCAGACAAACATTGCCATCGCCTGCATCCTGACGGGGCTGATCACCACCAGGCAGATCGCCCTGCTGTTCGGCGCGATCCACCCACGGGGCTTTGATGTTGGGTGGGTACGAAGAATTCCCGCCGGTCTTTCTCGCTCTCACAAACACCCGAAGACTACATCCCATGGAGCCCCCCTCCCCGAACCATCCCCAAGCCACCATGAAGCCACCATTTTCAAGCTGATCGACGCCCCTCGATCAGCGTTCGCACCCAAGCCACCCCCAACAACCACACCGTGCCGAGCAACATCGGGCACAACGCAAACCACCAGCCCAGTCGGTGAACCGCCGGACCACCCAACACCGCCAGCATCGCGGTCGCGCCTCCTGGCGGATGCCAGGCGCCCGCCAGGCTCATAAAACCCACCGCGCCCACCACCGCCGCCATGGCCGCCCACGCCGGGTCGGGCCCCAGAAGCTTCCAACACACCACGCCCACGCAAGCCGACCCCACGTTGCCCACCAGCGCAGGATACGGCCGGCCCAGCGGTGAGTCGGGGCATGCCAACAACAGCGTGATCGACGCCCCAAACGAAGCGACCATCCACATCGCCGCCTCAGGAGCATCAACCACCGCATCCACATCGGCCACGCCAGGCAAACCCAGCCGCCCCAGCGCACCAAGCATCAGCACCAACCCCGCGATGCCCACACCCGCAACCAACGTGTCCGCCACGGCCCGGCGCAGGCGCTCAACCCGCATGAAACGGGCACCCCGCCGGCGCTTGAGCCTGAGTGGCGTGCTGCCCCGGCACGCGCTGCGGGCCAAAACTCTCAAAAAAGATCTGCGCCTCGGGCACGCCCCAGTCACGCAGCAGCGTCGCCACTGCGTCCATAAACGGCGGCGGGCCGCAAAAATAGACATCCGCATCCGGGCTGGGCATCAAGTTTTCCAACAAAGCCTGGTCAATCAATCCCACCGAATCAAAACACCGCGCCGCCACGTCCTGCGGTGTCGGCGCGCTGTAGCGGTGGTGAACGGCCACCCGGTCGCTGCGGTTAGCCAAGTCGGCCACCTCGCCTGCGAAAGCGTGCACCGAGCCGTTGCGAGCGGCCTGCACAAACACCACGTCCCGGTCTACCACCCCCGCCTGCACCCCCTCCACCGCGGCATGCAGCATCGACAACAGCGGCGTCACGCCCACTCCGCCCGCCAGCAACACCAGCGGACGCGCCGCGGGTTCGGCGGGGTCCAGCACAAAGCATCCACTTGGCGGGGCCACCTCGACGCGGTCACCGGTCAGCAGCGTGTCGTGAATCCGGTTGGACCCGTAGCCCACCGGCGCCCCAGACACCCCGGGCCCTTCGCGCTTCACGCTGATGCGCAGGTGCCGGCGACCAGGCCCCGACGAGATGCTGTAGTTGCGCATCGTCGTGGTGCCCTGATGCGGCAAACGCAGCGTCAGATACTGCCCGGCCTGGTGGTCGCCGATCGCGCCCCCGTCCACCGGTTCGAGGTAAAGCGACACAATCTCGTCGCTCTCGCGCACACGGCGCACGACTTCGAAGGGGCGGAACCCCGTCCAGCCGTGCCGGCTTTCTTGCTCGGCGTACAACTGGGCCTCGCGGCCGGTCACCACCTCGACCAGCTGCCCGTAGGCCGCGGCCCACGCGTCGATCAGCGCGTCGGTGGCCACCTCAGGGCCCAACAACGCGCGGATCGACGCCAACAAGTGCTTGCCCACGATGGGGTAGTGCTCGGGCCGGACGCCCAACGACACGTGCTTGTGCGCAATCAGTTCGACCGCCGGGCCCAAAGCCGAAAGGTCTTCGATGTGCGTGGCGTACGCCACGATCGCGCCCGCCAGGGCCTTCTGCTGCGTGCCCTGCGCCTGGTGCGCCGGATTGAAAAAAGGCTCAACCTCGGGGTTTTCGTCAAACATCCGCAGGTAAAAAAGCCGGGTCAACGCCTCGGCCTGCGGCCCCAGCACCGCAGCGGACTGCTTCACCATGTCGATCGCTTCAGGGGTCATCACACGCCTCTCACAAAGCCGGGGGATTTAATAGGTATTTCATATACCTATATCATTCCCGTACTCTATCTCCTGCAAAAAACATGTCAACCCCCAAGCGACCCGGCCATGCAGCTGACCAACCATTCCGACTACGCCCTGCGGATGCTGCTCTACCTCTACGCCCACCCGGGCATGCCGGTGGGCATCGGCCAGGTCGCCGAGGCCTACAACATCTCGGCCAACCACCTCGCCAAGGTCGCCCAAACCCTCACCCGTGCCGGCTGGGTCGACACCCACCGCGGGCGAAGCGGGGGTCTCACCCTCAACCCCGCGGTTCACAACGTCACCATCGGCGACATCTTCCGCCACACCGAAGCCAACCGCCGCCTGGTCGAGTGCTTCGACGACGACAGCACCTGCCCCATTGAACCCGCCTGCGGGCTCAAAGCCCTGCTGCACCAAGCCTCCAACGCTTTTTTTGCCGAGTTGGACCGCCATCACCTCAGAGACTTGGTGCGCGACTCCAAAGCCCTGCGCAAGCTGGTGCCCATGACTGTTCGAGGCACCCCCACTTAAGCACGCGCACACACACAAGCACCGCATGACCCACATGCCCTCACCAGACGCCGGCGCCACGGGCCAAGACCCGCCGGGCTTCACCATTGCCGAGGCACGCTACTGCCTGGTGTGTGGCAATGATCTCTCAGGCCTGGAAATCACCCGTTGTCCACGCTGCCTACGCAGCTTCAACCCCGCGGATGCGACCACCTACCGCGACACCCCCAAGCCCGAACCGGCACCTGCGGCGCGCTGGCGCAATTCCGAACGCTTCGCGCTCCACGCACTTTTTGCCCTGTATTTGTGCGGCATCCTCTTGCTTAACGGCCTTGAAGTCGATTACAGCCAAGGCAACAACAACGTCCTGGGCGCCCTGGCCCTCGCGCTGTCTGTTCCTTGGCTCATCGGTTGCATCTACTTGGCCCTGCAAGCCCTAGGCAGCCGATTAGACCCCGCTTTGCATATTGCCATCCCCCTGGCCACGGCACTGGGCGTGCTCTTTGCCCTCGGCTCGCCCCCGCTGATCCTAGGCGCCGCTTTTTTACTGGGCCCGTTCACCGGCCTGTTGTTCAGCTGGCGAAATATCGAATAACCCGTCCCAGGCCCCTGACACGCCGCGTGGTTTCCGGCACCCGCACACCGCCCAAGGGACTAAGATGAAACACCCGTATACCCCGCAGGGGTTCTTTACAGCCACCTCGTTTCGACGCAAACAAAGAGTCATCCCATGAAAGCTTCAGATCTATTCGTCAAAGCCCTCGAAAACGAAGGCGTCACCCACGTCTTCGGAATCCCCGGCGAAGAAAACCTGGACATGCTCGACTCCTTGGCGAACTCCCACATCAAGCTGGTGCTGACACGCCACGAGCAAGCGGCGGGATTCATGGCCGCCACCTACGGCCGGCTCACCGGCAAGGCCGGGGTCTGCATGGCCACCCTCGGCCCAGGGGCCACCAACTTCGTCACCGCCGCGGCCTACGCCCAACTCGGCGGCATGCCCATGATCATGGTCACCGGCCAGAAGCCCGTGAAAAGCAGCAAGCAAGGCCAGTTCCAAATCCTCGACGTCGTGGGCATGATGCGCCCCCTGACCAAATACACCCACCAACTGGTCAGCGCCTCCAACATCCCCTCGCGTGTGCGTGAAGCCTTCCGGCTGGCCCAAGAAGAAAAGCCCGGCGCCGCCCACCTCGAACTCCCCGAAGACATCGCCGCCGAAGACACCGACACCCCGGTGATCCAAGAAAGCCGCGTGCGCCGTCCGCTGGCCGAAGACAAAGCCATCTCCCAAGCCGCCGAGATGATCTCCGCCGCCAAGCACCCGCTGCTGCTGATCGGCGCCGGCGCCAACCGCAAGCTCACCGCACGCACCTTGCGGAACATGGTGAACACCCTGGGCATCCCCTTTGTCACCACGCAAATGGGCAAGGGCGTCATCGACGAGCGCCACCCCTTGTTCTTGGGCAACACCACTTTGTCGTCCGGTGATTTCGTACACCGCGCCGTCGAAGCCGCGGATCTGATTGTCAACATCGGCCACGACGTGGTCGAGAAGCCGCCGTTCTTCATGAAGCAAAGCGCCGACGACTGCGTGCAAGTCATCCACGTCAACTTCAGCACCGCGGTGGTCGATCCGGTGTACTTCCCCCAACTTGAAGTCGTCGGCGACATCGCCAACAGCATCTGGCAGCTCAGCGAAACCCTCGAAAAGCAGCCGCACTGGGACTTCAGCCGTTTTATGGACGTCCGCGCCGCCGGAGAGGCCCACGTCGCCCAAGGCGCCGACGACCCACGCTTCCCGATTTACCCCCAGCGTCTGGTTGCCGACGTGCGATCCGTCATGCCCGACGACGGCATCATCGCCCTGGACAACGGCGTCTACAAAATCTGGTTCGCCCGCAACTACAAAGCCCACGAACCCAACACGGTGCTGCTCGACAACGCCCTGGCCACCATGGGCGCCGGCCTGCCCTCGGCCATGGCCGCGCGGCTGGTTTACCCCGACCGGCGCATCATGGCCATCTGCGGCGACGGCGGGTTCATGATGAACTCCCAAGAACTCGAAACCGCCGTGCGACTCAAAATGCAGCTGGTGGTACTCATCCTGCGCGACGACGCCTACGGCATGATCAAGTGGAAGCAAGCAGGCATGGGCCTTCAGCCCTACGGCCTGGACTACGGCAACCCCGACTTCGTGAAATACGCCGAAAGCTACGGAGCCCACGGCCACCGCGTCGAGAACGCCCAAGGGCTCAAAGCCATGCTCGAACACTGCCACAGCACCCCCGGGGTGCATCTGATCGACTGCCCGGTCGATTACAGCGAAAACGACAAAATTCTGAACAACGAAATTCAGAAGCAAAGCGCGGCGGTCTAACCCGCCCCCACGCGAACGCCCGTCCTCGCCGCCCCCCTCTCCACAGCCCCCCAAGCACCGATGCTCAACGACGCCTACCCCTACTACCTCGCCAACGAGCCCCACCAACCCAACACCGACCTTGAGGTCACCGACAAGTACGCAGGCACCGTCGCCACCCGCGTCGCCCTCGCCGACGCCGCGGCCATCGACCAAGGCATCGCCGCGGCCCAGGCCGCCGCCGAGCCCATGCGCAACATGGCCGCCTACGAACGCCAGGCCGTGCTCAACCACTGCGTCACCCGCTTCACCCAGCGGGCCGAAGAACTCGCCCAGACCCTGCGCATCGAAGCGGGCAAGCCCATCAACGACGCCCGCGGCGAGGTCTCACGGCTCATCGACACCTTCCGCATCGCCGCCGAGGAATCGGTCCGCATGAACGGCGAAGTGCAAGAGCTAGAAATTTCTGCCCGCGCCCGCGGCTACCGCGGCATGTGGAAGCGCGTGCCCATCGGCCCCTGCTCATTTATCTCGCCTTTCAACTTTCCGCTGAACCTGGCCGCCCACAAGGTCGCCCCCGCGCTGGCGGTGGGATGCCCCTTCGTGCTCAAACCCGCCAGCCGCACGCCCCTGGGCGCCATCATCATCGCCGAAGTACTCGCCGAGACCGACCTGCCCAAGGGCGCGTTCTCGGTGCTGCCTTGCCGCCGCGACGGCGCCGACCTGTTCACCACCGACGAGCGTCTGAAGCTGCTGAGCTTCACCGGATCGCCGGGCGTGGGATGGGGGCTCAAAGCCAATGCCGGCAAGAAAAAAGTCGTCCTCGAACTGGGCGGCAACGCCGCGTGTGTGGTCGAGCCCGACGCCGACCTAGACGACGCCACCCAGCGGCTGGTCCACGGCGCGTTCTACCAATCCGGCCAAAGCTGCATCGGCGTGCAGCGCATCCTCATCCACGCATCGATCTACAACGACCTGCGCGACCGCCTGGTCCAGGCCACCGGCGGCCTGATCGCCGGCGACCCCGCCGACGAAAACACCTTCGTGGGCCCCATGATCTCAGAGTCCGAAGCCAAACGCCTGGACGGCTGGGTGCAAGAAGCCAAAGCCCGCGGCGCCACCGTGCTCTGCGGCGGCCAGCGCACCGGCGCCATGCTCGAAGCCACCCTGCTCGAAAACGTGCCCAACGACACCAGCGTCTGCCAAGAAGAAGCCTTTGGCCCCGTGGCCGTGCTCAGCTCCTACGACGACTTCGACCAAGCCCTGGACCGGGTCAACGACTCGGCCTTCGGCCTGCAAGCAGGCATCTTCACCCGCGATCTCTACAAGATGAACCGCGCCTGGGACCAGCTCGACGTCGGCGGCGTGGTCATCGGCGACGTGCCTTCCTGGCGCGTGGACAACATGCCCTACGGCGGGGTCAAAGACAGCGGACTGGGCCGCGAAGGCGTCCGCTTCGCGATGGAAGACATGACCGAGATCCGCAACCTCGTGGTGCGCGACCCCTCCCGAGCCGGCAGCTAACCCCGCCTGCTTCTTGAGCGACCACGACCCTCCCAGACCACGCCCCATGGCCCTGCACCGCATCCGCAAACCCGCCCTGCTGATCTTCGCCATCGCCGCGGCCCAGGCCCTGCTGCTCACCGCGGGGGTGCTTTCGTTCAGCGCGTGGATGAAGAGCACCGTCAGCCAGATCGTCTACCAGCAAGTCCTGGACGACAACATCCACACCGCCCGCCAAGTCATCGGCCTGGTCAAGCAGATGGACGCCGAAGACCTGCGCGAAAACCCCGCCACCTGGCAGCGCGTTCAGTCGGTGATCGGCAAGATCGAACTGCCCAACCAAGGCTTCGTCTGCCTCATCGACGCCCGCGACGGGAACGTGCTCAACCACCCCGACTTCAACGGGCTCGACGCCCCCACCCCCATGGTCGCCCCGACGCCCCAAAGCCCGGGCACGCTGCACACCACCGCCCCGGCCCGCGACGAAAGCCCCGAGATCACCGGGATGGTACGCGACCACCAAGACCAGCTGCACATCATCGCCGCCGCCCGCGTGCGCGGCCTGGACGTCAAAATCAGCGTCCACCAAAACGCCTCGGGCGTCGATTCGCGGATCCAGCGCCTGCTCGCGCCGGTCGTGCCCGCGGGCATCGTCATCTCCACCCTGCTGATCGGCCTCACTTCCCTTGCCATCGCCCTAATCGTCCGCAGCTACGACGACCGCTTGGCCCGGATCAACGACGGGCTCGAAGACACCGTGCGCCAGCGCACCCACTCACTGCGTAAAACCCGCGACGCCGTGGTCTTCGGCCTGGCCAAGCTCGCCGACTCGCGCGACCCGGACACCGGCGAGCACCTCGAGCGCATCCGCCACTACGTCACCCTGCTCGCCCAGCAGCTCAAAAAAACCCACGCCACCTGGATCGACTCGGCCTACATCGAAAACCTCGGCGTCGCCTCATCGCTGCACGACATCGGCAAAGTCGGCGTCGCCGACGCGGTGCTACTCAAACGCGGCGGCCTCACCGACGACGAACGCACCCAGATCCAAGACCACCCCACCATCGGCGGCGAGTGCCTGCAAGCCATCGGCCAGCAGCTGGGCGACGACGACTTCCTCCAGCTCTCGCGCGAGATCGCCTACGGCCACCACGAACGCTGGGACGGCAGCGGGTACCCCGCCAAAGCCCAGGGCGAAAACATCCCCTTCGCCGCCCGCATCGTCTCGGTCGCCGACGTCTACGACGCCCTGCGCTCACGCCGGCCCTACAAAGAGCCCTTCACCCACAACCAAGCCCGCGACATCATCCTCGAGGGCCGCGGCACCCACTTCGACCCCGCGGTGATCGACGCCTTTGTCGCCTGCGAATCCGACTTCCAAAAACTCGCCGACCG
>JALZVY010000067.1 GCA_023300125.1 Phycisphaera sp. | reverse complement strand
GCGCCTTCGACGGCGACGATCTTGCCGATCTCGGGGTGGACTTGGCGTGACTTGGGTGCTTGGCGCTGGCCTTTGCCGGCGCCGGTGGGGGTGCGGGCGCAGATGGCGTCGATCAGGGCGCGGCGGATCTTTTTGTCGGCCACGGCGCTCGCGGGCAGGTCGAGCTGCAGCAGGCTCATGCTGCATTTGATGTCGAAGCCCACGGGGCCGGGGTAGATGTGGGTTTTGCTGGCCATGGTGCAGCCCACGGGGGCGCCGTAGCCCAGGTGCGCGTCGGGGTTGAGCACGAGCGCGTGAACGCCGGGGGCGGTGCGGCTGTTGATGGCTTGCTTGAGGCAGACGTCGTCGAAGCCGCCGCGGATGGTGGGGGTGCCGATGACGGTGATGGGGGCGCCCTTGCTGCCGGGCAGGGGCAGGATGGCGGTGGCTTCGCCGGTGGGCACGATCGTTTCGCGGAGGTTGGGGGTGGCGTGGGACATGCCGTGACGATCGCGGCGGAGGGCGGGGGTGTCAATGCTCCAGAAGCTGTATGTCTTTGGGTTGGGCGCGGCGAGGTCGTCGGGAGGTGAGTGGGGCTTACGCTTCCGCGGCCGCGCTCTTCCTAAGCCCTAGGCCCTAACGCCTAGCGCCTCGGTTGCCAGCGGTCGTCGGTCGCGCATCAAAAAACCCCGCCAGATGGGCGGGGTTCGATGGGGTGCAGTTGTGTGCGGTGCTTTACTTGGCGGCGGCTTGCTGCGCGGCTTCTTGCTTGGCGACCGTTTCGAGGCCACGGCGGCGGTCGCGGAGGCGACGCTTCTTGCCCACGCGGTCGCGGAGGTAGTAGAGCTTGGCCCGGCGGGCGTCGCCGCGGCGGATGATGTCGACTTTGTCGATGCGGGGGCTGTGCATCGGGAAGGTGCGCTCGACGCCTTCGTTGGCGACGATGCGGCGGACGGTGAAGGTTTCTTCGAGGCCGCCGTTTTGCTTTTTAAGAACCACGCCTTGGAAGACCTGGATGCGGCTCTTTTCGCCTTCGATGATCTTGACGTGGACGTCGACGGTGTCGCCGACGTGGATCACGGGCAGGTCGGTGCGAAGATGGCTCTTCTGGACGTCGGCGATGATGGCGTCGCTCATGGCAGGCAGTTCGTTGAGGCCCTTAGGGGCCGTGGTGAAAATGCGGCTCGGAGAGCCGGTGCGGTCGGCAGGCCGTTCCCGGACAGGAGCGGCGAGCCGAGTAGTTTAGCGTTTGGCTGGGGTTTGTCGAACGCTTGTTGGAGGCGGGGCCGGAGAGGCTTAAAACGGCTGGGGCCAGTGGATCAGTCCCGGGGTGACCGGGCGGCGGATTTTGAGGTCCAGGGTGTGGGCGATTGGGCCGGATTGCTCATAAGGCGTGGAAAAACCGTCATCTGAGGCGGGGGTGAATCCGAGCTCGGCGAGCAGGGCCGGGTCGTCGAAGGCGAAGAGCCGGGCGGCGCGGGCGTCGCGGGCTTGGCGGACGGCTTCGCGGAGCAGGGCGCGGTGCAGGGCGGGGGTCCAATAACCGGGGTGAACGGCGATCGGGCCCAGGGCGAGAAGCCCGCGGGTGGCGGTTTCGGTGGTGTGGCTTAGGGCGATCAGCGGCAGGTGGGCGACGAGTCGGCCGTTTTGTTCGGCCATGATGGAGGTGATGGCGTCGGGGCCTGCCAGCAGGTCGGCCAGGCCCGCGGGGTTGAGGCTTGGGGTGTGGCTTGGGGTGTGGTCGGGTGTGCCGGGGGCGGGCTGGGGGTGGTCTTGGGCGAGTTGAAGAATGGCTTGGTGGTCGTCGCTGGTGGCTTCGCGCAGGACGGTTACCGCGGCGGCGGGTGCGGGGGTGCCTTCGCAGGCCAGGCCCAGAAGCTCTGGGCGGCGGGCGGCGGTGAGCTGCTCGGCGGCGCTGGCGCGCCAGGCGTCGATGGCGGCGTGGTCGCCGCTTTGCAGCACCTGGGGCACGGCGCGGCCTTCCCAGGTGGGGGGGCGGGTGAAGTGGGGGTGGTCGAGCAGGCCGCGGGCGCCTTGGGCGAAGCTGTCGTCGCGGGCCGAGTCGGCGTGGCCCAGGGCGCCGGGCAGCAGGCGGACGACGGCGTCGATGAGCACCAGGGCGGGCAGTTCGCCGCCCGAGAGCACGAAGTCGCCGAGACTGATTTCTTCGAGCCCGCCACCAGCTTGGTCGGCGCGGAGGTGTTCGAGCACGCGGTCGTCCAGGCCTTCGTAGTGGCCGCAAAGAATCATGAGCCCGGGGGACTGGGCGAGGTCGGCGGCGATGGACTGGGTGAGGGGTTTGCCTTTGGGGGTGACAAACACCCGGCGCGGGGGCGCGGGGTGTTGGGCGGTGATGGCTTGCATGGCGTCCCACACCGGCTGGCACTGGATGACCATGCCCGGGCCGCCGCCGTAGGGCGGGGCGTCGACGCGCTGGTGCTTGGCGTCGGCGGACCATTCGCGGATGTTGTGGACGTGGTACTGGGCGACCGGGGGCCGGACGTGGTCGGGGTTGGCGGGGTCGGGGACGTGGGCGGCGGCGCGCTTGAGGATGCTGGCGCCCAGGACGGCGGGAAACATCTCGGGGAAGAGGCTGAGGACGTCGATACGCAGGGGGCTGTCGGTGGACATGGGTGGAGCTTAGATCAGATTGCGTCGCCCCTTTCGCATGTGCCGGGCTGCGGCTTCAGGGGGCGGCGTGGATGGCGTGGGCTTGGGGGGGCGGTTTTTTTTACGACGGGCATGCTGACCAAGGCGGCGGGCGCAGCGCACAAAAAAGCCGGGCGGCCCGCTGATGCGGGGCCCGGCTGGAAGCGGTCCACGGGGCTGGCCCGACTGTTTACTCGGCGGGGATGGCTTTGCCGGTTTTCTTGTCGAGGATGCCTTGCTTGGCGAGCAGGTCGCGGACGGTGTCCGAGGGCTGGGCCCCGACGCCGATCCAGTAGCGGATGCGGTCGGCTTTCAGGGAGACGCCCTTTTCGAGGTCTTTCTCGGAGGGGTCGTAGTAGCCGAGTTCTTCGATGGGCTTGCCGTCACGCGGTGAGCGCTGATCAATGGCGTTGAGACGGTAAAACGGCTTGTGGGTGCGGCCGAAACGTTTGAGGCGGAGGCGAACCATGGTCGGTTTCCTTTGGAGGGCCGCCTTGGGAAAGGTGGCGGCGTGACCGGGGGGTGATGCCGGGGCGGGACGTCCGCCGGGGCGAGCCGCACAGCGTAGCCAAACTTCCCCGGCGGGCAAGCGGTGGGATGGCGGGGGTGGCGGCTTCGTGTTATTTATTAGAAAAAGTTATATAAAAAACGCGCTGCGTGGGTAAGATGGGGGGAATAAAGATTGGCGTGGTGTTGTTGCAATGAGGGGGAGATGACGTTTTGTGTGAACGATCTGTAACGGCAAGGAGTTGATGTGATGAACGATGCGACCCGGCACGTGCTGCAAGCGATGCGTGGCAACGGTTTTGAGGTTGAGATTCGCCGTGGAGAGGACGCGGTTGGCGTGGTGGTGGTGGACCCCCGGCGTCGGGCTGAATCATCGTTTGGCTTTAATGCGATGAACGAGACAGAGGTCGTCGATGAGATGGCGCGGTGTTTTTGTTCGGTGAATCAGCGTGCGGAAATCTTTGGCGGCGACACGCTCGTGGCGGCGGACGGGCCGTATCGCTACGCGATGGTCTGATTGGGTTTCAATCTGACAGGGTTTCGCAGATAAACGCTCTGAACCTGTTTCTAGGTGAGCTTCGTCGTTATACGCATTTAATTTAGTTTTTTTGACGCGGTCTCGGTTGCGCACGTCGCTTGGCGGCCAAGGCATTTCGGCTGCGCAGAGCGTGAGAATTAAAACGTTCTCTTGTTAACTGTCGGCGGGTGAGGGCGAGACAAAGTGTCCGGGGCTGACTTCGACCAGGTCGGGGCGGTGCAGCAGCCGCTGGCGGGTGACGTATTCGACGCCGGGTTCTTGGGCCGTGGTGTCGGCGGGGAGTGTGGCGGGGCCGGTGGGCGCCAGGCTGTCTTTGAACAGGTGGATGGGGCTGGGCACGTCGCCTTGCAGCACGATGCGGCGGCGCTGGGCGTCGGGGTCGGGCATGGGCGCGGCGGAAAGCAGGGCGCGGGTGTAGGGGTGCTGGGGGTTGCGGTAGAGCGTGTCGCGGTCGGCGAGCTCGACGATGCGGCCCAGGTACATCACGGCGATGCGGTCGCAGAAGTGTTCGACCACCGCGAGGTTGTGCGCGATGAAGAGGTAGGACAGGTTGAATTCGTCTTGCAGGTCGTTGAGCAGGTTGAGCACCTGCGACTGCACGCTGACGTCCAACGCGGACACCGGTTCATCGCAGACGATGAAGGCGGGGCCCAGGCTCAGGGCGCGGGCGATGCCGATGCGCTGGCGCTGGCCGCCGGAGAATTCGTGGGGGTAGCGGTCGGCGTGGTCGCGCTGCAGGCCGACTTTGACCAGCAGCTCACGCACGCGGTCGGGGATCTCGCTGCGGGGGTGCAGGCGGTGCACGCCCATGGGTTCGCCGACGATGCGGCCCACGGTCATGCGCGGGTTGAGGCTGCCCACGGGGTCTTGGAAAATGATCTGCATCTCGCGACGCAGGGTCCGCATGCGCTGGCGTGAGGCGGTGAAGACGTCTTCGCCGTTGAAGTGCACCCGGCCCGAGGTGGCGGGGATCAGCCGCAGCAGGCTGCGGCCGACGGTGGATTTGCCGCAGCCCGATTCGCCCACCAGGCCCAGGCTTTCGCCTTCGAAGACGTCGAAGCTGACGTCGTCCACCGCGCGCACGTCGCCGACGTGGCGTTTGAGCAGCCCGCGGTTCACCGGGAAGTAGGTTTTGAGGTTGCGCACCTGCAGCAGCGGCTGCGGGGGCCTGCTTCCGGACGCGGCGATGGGGTCGGACGCGGTCATGGGCACAGCTTATCAGCGGGGTGATGCCAACTTCTTTTTTAAGGAAGTGAAAACAGCACGAAGCGGGTGAGGTAGGCGCCGAATTCCGAGGCGTCCCAGTAGCGGGTGGTGAGCAGCAGAGGGGCGCTGGGGTCGTGGGCGGTCAGGGCGGCGACCAGCTCGTCGTGGTTGCGGACGCGCTGGCGGTCGACGTGGGTGATGACCGACTGGCGCCACAGGCGCTGGCTGTAGGCGTAGGAGCCGTAGCGCACGTCGATGGCCATGGGCCCGACCAGATCGGGGCTGGCGGGCAGGCCCAGGTTCTGGGCGTCGTCTTGGTTGAAGTCGGCCAGGCGTTCGATGCCGAATTTTTGCAGCACGTCGAGGCTGTAGCCCTGGCGGGGGATGAAGTCGGCGCGGGGCACGCGGCGCTGGGTGGCCGGACGCGGGGGCAGGGGCGCGAGGGTGACCTGAAGGGTGGTGGGCTCGGGCTGGCCGGGGCGCATCACTTCCAAGGCGATGTCGGTGCCCGGGGGGAAGGTCGAGACGCGGTAGCGCAGCTGCCCGGGGGTGCTGACGGGCTCGCCCGCGACGGTGGTGACCACGTCGCCGGGTATCAGGCCGGCATCAGAACCCGGGCCGCCGACGATGGGGTGGGTCATGAGCACGCCGCGGGTCTCGGGCGGCAGGCCCAGGGCTTGGGCCATGTCGCGGGTCAACTCGCCGATGATCACCGCGAGGTAGCCGCGGGCCACGGTGCCGGCTTGAATGATTTGGTCGGCCACCTGGGTGGCGATCTGCACGGGGATGGCGAAGCCCAGCCCCAGAAAGCCGCGTGTGCCTTCAATGCCGGGGTCGGCCGAGCCGCTGGCACGCGAGCCGATGGCGAAGTTCATGCCCACCACCCGGCCGTGGATGTCGGTGAGGGGCCCGCCGGAGTTGCCGGGGTTGATGGCGGCGTCGGTCTGGATGTAGGACTCGTAGCGGCCGGCGGGGTCGAGTGAGATCTGCCGGCCGCTGGCCGAGACGATCCCCTGGCTGACTGAGAAGTCGAAGGCCAGCGGTGAGCCGAAGGCGAAGACGATCTGGCCTTTGGCCACGGGGTCGGGGCTGATCGCCGCGGCGTGGAAGGGGCCGCCTTCGAGGTCGAGCACGGCGACGTCGGTGGCTTCGTCGGACCCCACCAGTTGGGCGTCGTATTCGCGGCCGTCGGAAAAGCGCACGACGATGCGTCCGGCGTTGTCGACCACGTGGTGGTTGGTGAGGATGTAGTCGTGGCCCGACGGGCCGGCGTGTCGGTACACCCAGCCCGAGCCGTTGCCTGAGGGCGCCGGCGGGTCGTAGCGGTTGACCACGGTGCCGTCGGCCCCGCGGAAGACGCGGATGTGCACCACCCCGGGCTCGACCACTTGGGCCACGCGCTCAAAGGCGCTGGACAGCAGCGCGAGGTCGGGGTCGGTGGACAGGCCGTCCCGCACGGTGGTGATCTTGTTTTGTGTCCGTGCCCAGGTGGTTTGACGGACGACAAGCGGGCCAAGCACCAACGCGGCCACGAGGCTGACGGCGAGAATGAGGCTGGGTCCGAGGTAACGCAGCGAACGCATGGGGGGTGACTCGCTTCGCAAGGGGGAAGTGGCCAAGTGACCGAGTGGCTCAGTGGCCAAGTGTTGGGGGCGTGTGATTGCAGTTAACGGAGGGGGCTTCTCTTCGCTGGGCCGCTCGGCCATTTGGCCACTTGATCACTTGGCTGCTTTGCTGCGCATGGCGTAGGGGCCGCCGTCGGCCAGGTAGCGGCCGCTTTCCACCAAGTCGACCCACTTGCGGGCCAGGTCTTGCAGGGCTTGGCCGCCGCGGCCGCCGGGCGGGGCGAAGGATGGCTGCCAGTCGGTCATGCCCAGCCAGTCTTGCAGCACGATGACGTGGCCGTGGCAGTGGGGGCCGGCGCCGCAGCCGATGACCGGGATGTCCACCGCGTCGATGACGGCTTGCGCGGCCTCGGCGGTGCTTTGTTCGATCAGCAGCATGGCGGCGCCTGCTTGTTGCAGCTCGACGGCGAGGGCGGCGAGTTTGTCCACGCCCCGATCGGTGCGGCCTGCGACGACGGGCACGCCGGTGCGCGGGGTGCGCTGGGGCCGCCAGCCGATGTGGGCGACGGTGGGGATCGCGGCGCGGTCGAGCTTGGCGATCAGCTCGACGTGGCGGTGATCGACTTCGAGCTTCACGGCGTCGGCGTTGCCTTCGATCATGAAGCGGCCGGCGTTGGCCACGGCCTGGGCGTCGTCGGTGGTGTAGCTGAGAAAGGGCATGTCGCCCATGACAAAGGCCTGGGGTGCCCCGCGCTTCACCGCGGCGGTGAGGGTGAGCATGAAATCCAGCGGCACGCGGATGGTGTCGTCAAAGCCCAGCACCACGCTGCCGGCGGTGTCGCCCACCAGCATCACGTCCAGCCCGCCGCGGTACAGCCAGCGGGCGGTGGTCGCGTCGTAGCAGGTGAGCATGGCGAACTTCTGTCCGTCCTTCGCGCGGTGGCGAAGGGTGCGGAGGGTGACAGGCTCGGAGGCGTGGGGGGTGGAATCGGCAGGCGAAGTGGGCATCACTACATAGTAGAGGCCGTGCGGGGGTGGGCTTGGGCGGCGGGGCGGCGATATTGCCCCTCGGGGCGCATGCATTTAAGGTTCCCGCCATGGCGGTGTGCCCGCCGCTTGCCTCCCACGCCTGTCTAGGACACCCCGATGACCTCCGATCCGGCCCCCGCGGCTGATGCTGTAGCCACCGACACGCCCGCCGCTGAGGTGAAGCAGCGGTTTTCGCTGCGATCGATGCGACCTGCCTCGCCCCGTGCGGACATCCTCGCGGGCTTGACCACGGCTTTTGCCATGGTGCCCGAGGTGGTGGCGTTCGCCTTTGTGCTGGGGGTGAACCCGCTCATCGGGCTGTATTCGGCGTTTTTCGTGGGGATCATCGCCGCGGTGCTGGGCGGGCGGCCGGGCATGGTGTCCGGGGCGGCAGGCGCGATGGCGGTGGTCACGGTGGGCTTGGTGGCGATCCACGGCATCGCTTACCTGTTTCCTGCGGTGATCTTGTGCGGTTTGATCCAGATTTTGATCGGCGTGCTGCGGCTGGGCAAGCTGATCCGCATGGTGCCGCACTCGGTGATGCTGGGCTTTGTCAACGGGCTGGCGATTGTGATTGGTGTGGCCCAGCTGGGCAGCTTTAAGGAAATCGGCCTGGACGGCGCGGCGCACTGGCTGGACACCCCGCGTTTGCTGACGATGTGCGGGCTGGTGGCGCTGACCATGGCGATCATCCACTTCTTGCCCAAACTCACCAAGCTGGTGCCTTCATCGCTGGCGGCGATCGTGGTGGTGACGTTGGTGGCCAGCGGCATCAACGCCACCTGGGATCAAGGCGAAGGCCAGCCCAGCGCCGTGCCCACGGTGCGCGACATGCTTGCCAGCGGGCAGAGGGGCGCCGCGGTGAAAGACGTGGCCAAGACCCAGGCCAAAGAGCGGGCCAAGGCTGCCGCAGACTTGATTGACCAGGCGGGCTTGGTGGGCCCGGGCGTCGAGGCCCATGGCCAGGGGTTCTTGGACAAACACGGCCTGGACCAGGCGGTTCAATCGCTGCCTGCCGACACCGTGGCCGCCGCGGTGGGGTCGATCAAAAGCTCGGATGTCACGATCAAAGGTGACTTGCCCGTGCCGTTTTTCATGGATGAGCGCTATACCCAAGGCGGGGCCGATGGGGCCAGCCTGATCCCGCCCATGAATTTGGAGACGCTGTGGATCATCTTGCCTTTCGCCTTGGTGCTGGCGGGGGTGGGGCTGATTGAGAGCCTGATGACCATGACCCTGATCGACGAGATCACCGAAACCCGCGGGCGCGGCAGCCGCGAGTGCGTGGGCCAGGGCACGGCCAACGTGGTGTGCGGTGTGTTTGGGGGCATGGGCGGCTGCGCCATGATTGGTCAGAGTTTGATCAACATGAAATCCGGCGGCAAAGGGCGGCTGTCGGCCATCACCGCGGCGGTGGTGGTGCTTCTGTTCATCTTGCTGCTGGCCCCGGTGATCGAGCAGGTGCCCATGGCGGCCCTGGTGGGGGTGATGTTCATGGTGGTGATCGCGACGTTCGAATGGGCGTCGCTGCACACTTGGCGCAAGATCCCCGTGCCCGACGTGCTGATCATGCTGTTTGTGGCCGCTTACACGGTGATCATGCACGACCTGGCCAGCGCCGTGATTCTGGGCGTGGTGATGTCGGCGGTGGTGTTTGCGTGGAAGAAGTCCACCCACCTGATTGCCGACGTGCGGGTGAATGAACAAGGCAGCAAGGCGTATCAGTTGCACGGCCCGCTGTACTTCGCGTCGGTGGAGTCCTTCAAGTCGTTGTTTGCCGTGGCGGACGATCCGGACGACGTGGTGATCGATTTCTACTTCAGCCGGGTGTATGACCAGTCGGCGATCGAGGCGATCAACAACGTGACCGAGAAGTATTCGGCCCTGGGCAAGCGCGTGCACCTGGTGCATCTCAGCGAAGAATGCCAGGTTTTGCTGGGCAAGGCCGGCGACTTGGTCGAGCCCAACATCAGCGAAGACCCCCACTATCACGTGGCCACGGACCGCTTGGCGTGAGCGCTTTTGCGGGCAGGCCCGCGCATCGCGGTAGCCTGTGGGCGTGATGGGAATGCTTCTACTGTTTGTGTACGCCTACACGCTCGTCGTGGCGGGTGTGGTGGCGTCTATTTTGTGGAACATGAACCGCCCGCGTCGCAAGACGCTGGGCGTGTCGCTGGGCATGGATGGGCCCGGCGACCCCAGCGACCTGAGGCTGACGGGAGACCAGGCGACATTTAACCTGAGCGATGGCTCGGTGAGCCCGGGGTGGATCCTTGACGGCGATGTGCCCGACGGGCCGGTGGCGCTGGTGGTGCACGGCCACCGCGACAGCCGCTTTGGGTCGTTGTATCGGGCGCAGATGCTCAAGGCCTATGTGCGGGCGACGGTGGTGTTTGATTTGCCCGGCCACGGCGACGCCGCGGCGCCGCGCTGCCTGATGGGCCAGCGCGAGGCCGATGACCTGCACGCGGTGATGGACGGGCTGCCCGCGGAGCTGATCGCCGGCGGGGTGGTGGTGTTGGGTTACTCGATGGGGGCCACGATTGCCGTGAAGGCCGCCGCGGCGCGGCACGAGCGCTTTGCCGGGGTGATCGCCTGTGCGCCGTACCGCTTGTGGGACGGCGGGCTGCGTGGGCAGATGAAGCATCGCCGCCTGCCCGCGTTCCCCGCGGTGTGGCTGGCAGGTTTGCTGCTGCGGTGGATCCCGGGACTGGGAGAGCGGCCGGGCTTTGACCGCGCCGCGGATGCGGGCCGGATCAACTGCCCACTGCTGGTGCTGCACGGCGACGCGGATGTCATCTGCGCCCTGGAGGACGGCCGGGCCATCGCCGAGGCCGCCCCGCGGGGCGAGCTGGTGGTGATTGCCCGGGGCACGCACAACCAGCTGCTGGGGGCAGACTACGACGCGGTGCACGGGGCGTTGAAGCGGTTTTTTGACGCGCTGTAACACGGCCCGGCGGCGGGGCGGCAGGCGGCTGATTGAACTGAAGGGGGCTCGAAACCGCGTTTTAAGCCCGCTAGGCGGTGGACCGATGGTATACTTATGTAGATTCGCCGCCTTGGCGCGTTCCCATGATGAAAGGCCGCTTGGCATGGTTCGCAACCTGAAAAAACTTGGCAACACCCAGGCCTTGGTGATCGACAAAACCATGCGCGAGCAGTTGGGTATCGATGAGAACACGCCGCTGGAGGTGACGATCTCTGACGGGCGGCTGATCGTGACGCCGGTGAATGTGGGGGTGGGGCCCGAGGCGGTCGCAGACGCGGTCGCTGAATTGCGTGCCACCTACACGCCGATGCTCAAGAAATTGGCGGAGTAGCGTGTGAGCGAGCTCATCACGTTTTTGAGCGTGGCCGATGGGGTGCAGATCAACACCGACACCTTGCGGGTGGAAGGTGGGCTGCAAGGCGTTCGCGATTACGGGATGCTTGAAGCCGCGGTGGCCATGCCGCGACAGAAATTCGAAGGCGCGTATTTGCACGACGGCCCGGCCGAGATGGCGGCGGCCTATCTCTTTCATTTGGCGAATAACCACGCTTTTTTAGACGGCAACAAGCGTTCGGCGGCGATGTCGGCGCTGGTGTTTCTTCATGTGAACAAGGTTGGGCCGCTTCCGGGCAGCGATGACATGACCTGGGTCACGTTGGCGGTTGCAGCGGGTGAGATGGGCAAGCAGGCGTTAACCCGGTGGTTTATTGATGCGTTGTCGGGGGCGGCAGGGCGTTGAGGGTGTGGGGGCATGGCTGGGTTGCATGGATGGGCTACATGGATGGGGAGACGGCCGCTACGCACGCTACGATTGTTGCCATGCATGAAAGCAAACTCGCAGCGCGTATCGATCACACCCTTCTCAAAGCCGAGGCCGCCGCGGCGGAGGTGGACCGGATTTGTGAAGAGGCGATGACGTACGGCTTTGCGTCGGTATGCGTGAACGGCGTTTTCTTGCCGCGGGTGGTGAAGACGCTGGCGGGTTCTTCAGTGAAGGCCTGCGCTGTGGCGGGTTTCCCTTTGGGGGCGATGAAGCCCACGGTCAAGGCCATCGAGGCGACCAGCCTGGCCAAGGACGGGGCCCAAGAGATCGATTTTGTCGCCCACCTGCCGTATTTGATGGCCCAAGACCGGGCGGCGGCGGTGCAAGACTTCTTGTCGGTGACCACGAACGTGCGCTCGGTGTCGCGGGACATCGTGGTGAAGGTGATTATTGAATCTGCGGCGCTGATGCACGGCGTGGACGCGGCCGAAGGTGAGGCCCGGGTGGCGGCGGCCTGCGCCGCGGCGGCTGAAGCGGGCTGCGATTTTGTGAAAACCAGCACCGGGTTTCACCCCGCGGGCGGGGCGAGCGTGCAGGCGGTGTCGTGGATGCGTAAGCACGCGCCCAACCTTCAAGTGAAGGCCAGCGGCGGCATCCGCAACCGGGCCGATGCGTTGAAAATGCTGGGCGCCGGGGCCGATCGCCTGGGCTGCTCGGCGGGGGTGGCGATCGTGAACGGGGGCGATGGGTCGGGTGGGGGGTACTAACAACGCTAAAGGCGGTTTAACGCCAAGAGGCCAAGAGGGCCAAGGGAAGGCGTGCCGGGGTGATCTTTGGGCGCGGCTCGTGTTTCCCGGTGCGGGAGATCTGCGGGTGACACGGAAAGCGTTTTTTCGTAAGAATGGATTGCATCGACGGATCAGTTTGTGATCTCGTCTTGGTGTGCAACTGATACGACTTTGGTTCAAGCCGCCATTCTTTGCCTTGCTTGGCCCTCTTGGCCTCTTGGCGTTAAACCTTTGAAATCGACCTATGAAAATCAACGACATCGAAATTGGCCCGGGCCAGCCACTTACCGTGATTGCCGGGCCGTGTCAGGCCGAGAGCTACGACCTGTGCATTGAGGTGGGCGAGACGATGAAGGC
>JALZVY010000066.1 GCA_023300125.1 Phycisphaera sp. | reverse complement strand
GCACAGCCCCGCACACACAAAAAAAAGCCGCCGGCGCAGCGCGCCAGCGGCATTTGTTCAAAGATTTTGCGGTTTAAAGAGCCCTTGAAAGCTCTGCCATGCGTTTCCGCATGGCCCGGGCTTTACTTCACCAGGCCCTTCAGGGCGTTGCCGGCTTCCATGGCCTTGTCCAGCTGAGCCTTGAGGGCATCAAACTGGGGCTGGATCGCTTCGGGCAGCTTGACGGTCTTCAGCTTATCCATCAGGCCCGCAGCGCCTTGGGTGTCGCCGCTGCTGAGCATGTCCTTGACCTTGTCCAGCAACCCGCTGGCCGCGTCAGAGCTCAAGTCCATGCCCTCGGTCAGGCTCGAAATGTCCATGCCCTTCATCGCGTCGCCGGCCATGTCCTTCAGGCCGCCAGCCTCGACACCCTCGACACCCTCGGCACCGGTCACCTTTTCCATGCCGTCCGCGGCCATATCTTTGGCTTTGTCCATGGCGTCGCCCGCCATGTCTTTGGCTTTGTCGACCGCGTCGCCAGTCATGTCCTTGGCTTTGTCGGCGGCGTCGCCGGCCATATCCTTGGCTTTGCCCATCGCGTCGCCAGTCATGTCCTTGGCTTTGTCGACCGCGTCGCCGGCCATCTTCTTGGCCGAATCCGCGGCGTCGCTCACACTTTGGTCACAGCCGATGGTCAGGCCAGTGGCAAGAAGCAAAGCAGCGAGTGCAGGGGTGGTAAAGTTTTTCATGCTGTAAATCTCCAAGGAGGGGAAGGACGGTCGGCGGATTGATTGAAATCCCAACACCAACCAAAGGGGTGCCCACCCCTATTGTACGGGCGCGATTCGCCGGCGTGGGGAATCCCCCAAGATAAAGCGACGCCGATAACGGCATAAAAAAGGCGACGCAACGACTAGCGTTGCGACGCCCGTTCCTTCACGCGGGGCCGGGGGGAGGTCCACCACGCAAAAGAGGTCAAGGTCATATTCAGCCGATCCACCAAGGACCGGGCCGCAGCGGACTTACCAAGGCAAAAAGCCACGAAATCCACGACAGACAAACAAAATAGGCAACCCCTGCCCAGCGGTCTATGAGGCTCAACCTGAACTGTTGCGGGGAAATACCCGAGACGCGGAAGGATCACCCGTCCAACTGCGTCAGCCCCTCGCGCAGCGCAAATTTGGTCAGGTCCGCGATGTTGAAAATCTCGAGCTTGCGCATCAGGTTCTGGCGGTGGGTTTCCGCGGTCTTCACCGACACGAACAGGTCCGCCGCAACCTGCTTGGTCGCGCGGCCTTCGGCCAGCAGCTGCAGCACCTCACGCTCGCGCGGGGTCAGCCGGCCCAGCGCTTCCGAGCCCTTGGGCCGCACGTCCTTCAGATAATCCTGCAACACCACGCCGCTGATGCTCGGGCTCACCCAGGTCTTGCCCTCTTTCACCGCATCGAGTGCACGAACCAATTCCTCAAACGCGCAGTCTTTGAGAAGGTATGCGCTGGCCCCGGCCTGGAACATCCGCCGGACATAGCTGGCATCAGACAACATGGACAGGGCCACGATCTTGGTCTTGGGCGCCTCGTCGTGGATCTGCCGCGCAGCCTCGATGCCGTTGAGCCCCGGCAGACCGATATCCAACAAGATCACGTCGGGCTGCAACTTCACGCACTCAGACACCGCCCCGCGGCCGTCTGCGGCCTCGCCCACCACCTCTAAGCCCTCGGTGTTTTCAATAAGCGTACGGATGCCCGCGCGCACGATCTGGTGGTCATCGGCCAAGAAAATCGTCGTGTTCATTGCGCGCAATCACTCTCGAGAGCAGACCCCGTATCACCTTACAGTTAGCCTTGACGCCCACAGCATAGCCGACCGCAATGGGGTTGTCCCTTAGTTTGTTTTTTCGGCGTTCGGCCGGCTTGGCCATGCACTCAGACCGCCGGCGCAATCACCCGCACGGTGGTTCCCGCTCCTGGGCGGGTCTGGACCTCCAGCCGTCCGCCCAGGTGATCCAGCCGCTCGCGCACGCTGTACAGGCCAAAGCCCCCCGCCCCCACCACCGGCTCCTGCAGCACGCCATCATCGAATCCCGCCCCATCGTCGGTCACCGACATCACCAGCGCCCCGTCCTGGGTCTGGGTCTCCACCACCATCCGCGTGGCCTGGGCATGCTTCAGCACGTTGTTGATCAACTCGCGAGCGATCTGAAAAAGCACCACTTCCACATCCTGAGCCACCGACTTGGGGCTCTGGTCGTCGCGAAACGTGCACTTCATGCCCGGATGCTGCCCGGCGATCTGCTCCATCAGGCTCGCCAGCGTGGCCACCAGCCCCAGCTCGTAGAGCATCGGAGGGCTCAGCTCGAAGGTCAGCGTGCGGGTGGCATCGATGGCCTGGTTCATCAGATCCAAGAGGCCCGTGAGACGCTCTCGGGCCGCCGGATCCCCCGCCGCCGCACGCTCGGCCCCGGCCTGCATCTTGGCCGCCGCCAGCAGCTGGCCCACGTGGTCGTGTAGCCCCAACGCCAGGCGGTGCCGCTCGCGCTGCTCGGCCAAGCCCACCTGCGCGGCCAGCGCCCGCAGTTGCTCGTTGGTGCGGGCCAGTTCGACAGTACGCTGCTCGACACGCAGCCGCAGCTGCTGCTCCACCTGGCGCCGCACCGCCAGCTCGCGGTCCACCGCCAGCCGCCGCTCCCGCGCGGCCTGCAAAATGGACTGGGTCTGCGCCACATCGGCCCCCGCCCCAGCCACCGCGATCACCTCGGCCCCGTCGCCATCGGCCTGGCCCCCCGCCCGCGGCAGCCGCATCGCCACCGCCTCAAGCTGGTGCTCTACGCCGTCTTGGTCTGGCTCAGACCACGGCGCGCTGCTGATCGTGGCCTCGCCCTCGGCCTGGGCCCAAAACACCTCGGCGTCGTGCAAAAACAAGCCCATAAACGCAAACGACCCAGCCAAGTCACACGGCTGGTCCACCGTGCAGCCAAAGGCCTCGGCCCACGGCGGAGGCGTACCGATCCACCGGTAGCCGCCGACGACGCGCTGAGCCACCAGAAGGCCCATGGCTCCCAAGACCCCGGCGATCAGCGACGTGTCATCGTTCACGCCGACCCCTCCGCAGCGCCCGACCCTGGGTCCACCACCGCCTGAGCCAGCGCCGTGAACGCCTCATCCACATTCAACCCGTCCTTGGCGCTGGTGTTCAGCGTCGCCGCCGCCGCGTCACGCAGCCCCAGCAAGCCCGGGTCGTTGATCGCCCAGCGTTCCGCCAGGTCGTACTTGTTCAGCAGCAACACAAAAGGCAGCACCCCGGCCTCGGTCTCGATCCGGCGGCGCAGCAGCACCGCGGTTTCCAGCGTCTCGGGTCGCGTGCCATCGACCACCAACAAGTAGCCCGCCGCGCCGCGCAGATAAGTCATCTGCACACGCACCAAGTCGTCCTCGCCCTCCAAGTCCCACAGCACCAGGGTCAAGTCTTGCCCCGCCAGCGACAACTGCTTCTTGTCGATCTTTACGCCGATGGTCGAGTGGTACTTCTCGCTAAACACGCTCTTCACAAAGCGCGCCACCAGACTGGTTTTGCCCACCGCAAACGCGCCCAGCATACAAATCTTCAGCTGCTTCACAACGCTCCCATCAGGTTAAAGAAACCGGGCATCAACGCGACTCCAGGCGGGCCACCAGCGTAACCCGGCGGTTGGCCACCTGCTCGGGCGCAGTCACGCCGTCCACCACCAGCGGCTCGGACGAGCCCGCGGCCCGGGTTAAAATCAGCCAGCTTCCGCCCCCGCTTGCAGGCCGGATCGCCCGCAGCTCTGCGGCCACCGCCTGGGCCAGGCTCAGGGCCTGGTTGGCCTGGGAATCCCCCAACGCGTCGGTGTGCCCGATCACCTCCAGCGTCAAGCGGTGGCCGGTCTTGCTTGCCAGCCGAGCAACATCCACCGCACGGCGAGCGGCCAAAGCCAAACGCTCCCGCGTCAGGTCTGCCGAAAGGTCCACCCCCTCGGGCACGGGCACCACCACGTCGGCCAACGCCGCGGCCGCGGCCGCCAGCCCCGCGTCCAGATCCGTCACCCCCGATAGGTCCACCGCCCCGGGCCCCAGCGACCCCAGCCCCGCGGCCACCTGCTGCCGCGCCCGCTCCAGCCACGCCCCCCGCGCCGCACCCGCCGCCACCCAATGCTGAGCGCCCCCCGCCCCTGCCGCCGAGGCGAAGCCCACACCCTCGGGCGCATCCAGCAGCGCCGCCACGTCCACCGGCGCCTCAGGGGCCGGCGTATTGCCACCCGACCGTGTCTCCAAACCCGGGAACAGCCGCCAGTCCGAATCCACCTCCGACTCGAGCACATCCGAAGCCGTCACGATCTGCCCGGGAGATTGAGGAGCCGTCACGCTGTAAAAACCCGTGAGCTGCGACCGGCCCCACCAGTTGTGGTTTTCATCCACCAGCATGAACCCCCGGGTGCCGCGCAGATCCCTCACCAGCTCGCGCCACCGCAGGTGCGACTGCACCCCCAGCCCGGCCACCGCCCCCACGCCCGCGATCAACAGCCCCGCCACCAACCACCGCTTAAGCCGCCCACCGCTCCGGCTGGGCATCTGTGCAGAGCGCAGGCAACGGGCCAGATCCGGCTCGGTGCCCACAAACACCGCGCTGTCGCCGTCAAAATGCTCCAACTCGTCGTGGAAGCGCTGGTGCACCGACTCCACCGACTCTTCCAAAAACTCGCGTAGCTGCTCGGGGCCCTCGCCGCGCACCGCCGCGGCCAACACCGCGTGGGGGCCGCGCTCCACCCACACGCTGGTGCCACCCACCCGCAGCTTCTGCAAGCCCGCCCCCGCGTCGTCGGCGGTGGTAAAACTATCGCGCACAAAATCCGTCACCGCCGTCAACATGCCCGACACCAAGTCCGCGTCGCGGGCCGACACCCCAGGCTGCACCACGTGGTGCAGCAGCAGCCCGGTTTCGGCGTGAATCAAAAACACCTGCTCCACCCGGTAGCGCAGGGTCTTGAGCATCAATACCTCGGCAAAAGTTTTGCCCGTGCGTTTGGCCTCCAAGCGCCAGCGCACACTCTGCAGCGACAGGCTGTGCTCCAGCGTCTCGTTCAGCCCGCTCACTGCCTTGGCCAGCGCATCGCTCACCGCCTTGCGGATCGCCGGGCCGATGATCGGAAAGATCGCGTCGATCATCGGCTGCGGGTTGTTCTCGATCGACACCTCGATCGCCCGGTCCACCGTGGGACTCAAGGCGTCGGCCAGCCGCTGCCCCTCGGCCCCGCTCAGCCGCACCGCATCGGGCAACACATCCGCCAGTTGCTGGGGATCCACCCGCCCGGACCGCACCTCCTCACGCAGCTGACGCACCTGCTCACGCTCGGGCTCGATCGCCGGAGATACCAGCAGCGCCCTCAGCTGCTGCATCGCCTCGTCCACGTCCGCAGCCCCAGGCGGGCCGGCGTCCGGCTCGCGCGGTGCAGTCCCGGATTCGGGGGAAGCGTCAGTCGCCATGGGGTAGGTCTAGGGTCTGCGGTCTAGGGTCTGCGGTCTAGGGTCTGCGGTCTGCGGTCTGCGGTCTGCCCGCCAGCACGCAGAGAATCAATCCGAAGAAGCCAGCGCATCGGCAAGGCCACGGAACAACCCCGCCAGCCGGGCCCGGTCGGTCATCGCCCCGCGCAGTTCGTCCGCCAAGGCCTGGGTCGCCGCGGCCTGCTCGGTTTGCACCGCCCGCAAGTCCGCACGCAGGGCCTCATGCTGGGCGTCGGCCTCGGCCCGCAGCTTGTCCTGCACCGCCCCCAGCTCCGACTCCAACTCCGCCTGCCGGCCAGCAAGCTGGGTCTCCACAGCCCGCAGCTGATCCGCCTGCTCGCTCGCCCCCGACTTGGCCGCCGCTTGCATCGACTGCACCACGTCTTCCAGCTTCTTGGACAACGCCGCGATCGCCGCGTCTTGGCGCTGGTCCGCCCGCGAAAGCCCTTCGCTCAGCTTCGTGCCCAGCTGCTCGAACTTCTGCTCGCTCAGCCGCGTCTGCTCACCAAACAAGATGTCCCGCACCTTGTCCAAGCTCGCAGCGCTCTCCGCCGGCACACCGTCGGGCTTGCCCGCTGTCGTTTTAGACGAACCACCACGGGATTTGGACATCAGGCACCTTGCAAAGAAGAAGAACGCGCCCCCACACGGGGTCCGCGGCAACCAGTATAAACCCTATTCACAACGCCACCGACCCGTGCAGAGGCCCGCGGCACAGCCCCTAACGCCGCGCCGCCGCCGCGTTCACCGCCGCCACCCACTGGCGCAGCCCCTCGGCATCCGGTCCCAGGTTCGCCGGGTCGTCGTCCCGCACAAACTCCAGCATCGCGAACATCTCGTCGGTCCGAGGCCCTGCGGCCGCCTGACGCAGATAAGTCGGCCACAGCCCCTGGCCCTCGGCCAGCGGGCGGCGATCCTGCCCGGCCGCCCCGTCCAGCGGCAGCCAATGAAACACATGCAGCCCCGCCAAACGCGGCAGCGCCGCATCCAGATCGTCCAACGCCTGGGCAAAGCCATCGCCCGTGCGCGGCTGCCAATAGGTCAAAAAACGCTCGTGATCGATCTCATTAAGCAGCGACGCCGCCGATTCCGTCGTGTCGGTCAGCGTCCCGCCGTGCCACTCGGCCACCACATCGATGCCCCGCTCCGCGGCCGCCTGGGCGATCGCCCGCCCGTCTTCCACCACCCGCGCCCGCGTCGCCGCGTCGCAGTCCGCCGAGCCCGTAGGCCCGCACCACACCCGGATCCGCGGGGCCCCCAGCGCCTCGGCGGTCTCCAGCACCGCCGCCCAGTCCTGGGCCGCCCCGGTGCGGCCCGGGTCGGTATCCGCCGGCGACGCCCCCCCCACGCGGTAATAACTGCCGTAAGCCGCCACCTTCAGGCCCGCCTCGGCGGTGAGCTGGGCCACAGTCCGGGCCCGAGCCACATCGCCCGCAGGCACATGCACATCCCCGCCCCATTCGATGCCCTGCAGGCCGTGCTCGACGCAGGCCGCGACGATCTGCTCCGGGGTCATCGAGCGAAACGTGACGGAAACAAGGCCGGGACGGAGCATGATCGGGTTCCAAAAGCGGGTGAGCAAAGAGCAGGTCAAGGGCGCAAACCCCCACGACGCCTAGCGTCGCAGCACAGAGTGTAGACCGCTGCCCCGAGGCGTTTTTTTCCACCCCCGCGGATTCTTCGAAAAACTCCACCTCCGCCACCGCCTCCCAACCCGACTGCTATTACAATCTCTCCCCCCACGCCGGAGTGGCGGAATTGGCAGACGCGGTGGATTCAAAATCCACTGACCGCAAGGTCTTGAGGGTTCGAGTCCCTCCTCCGGTATTACGTTGGTTTTGGTTCGCTCCCGGGCTTCGCCACTGGAGTGCACGCCGCTCGCCGCGTCGATCTCCGCCGGAGGCCCCTTCAGGGCCGCCTCTGTCGATCTCCTTGCGACCGACGCACCCTCCCGCGGCTCGGGCCGCGCGATCGACCCAAAACCAACTTCATGTTGTGAAACGCATCGCCCAAACTCGCAATCCCCCGCCGGCTTTACGCCAAACCCGGGGACGTTTACGGTTTAGATTGGTCTTGTTTCACCCACCCACCCCCACGCGGCGCAAGGCTGCGACGCATTGGAGAGTTTCATGATGACCGGTTTTGAAATTGCCGCGCTGCTCCCATTTCTGAAACCCAACGCCCGCCGCGGCGGCGGGTTCATCGGCGGCATCATCCGCTGGTTCATCATGGTGGCCATCTACGACATCTGCATCGGCGCCCTGGCCAGCGCGCTGGGCGTCTCGCGCATGATCGCCTGCTTCATCTTCATCGGCATCCTGCTGGCCATCAGCGCCGTGGGCTACGTCCTCAAGCAGCGCGTCAGCCCCGGCATCGACGACTGATCGCCACGGGGCCCGCGGCCGCAGCGCCTCACCCCCACCGACACCCGGCTGTTGTTATGAACTGGGACATCCGCCACGGCCCCACCTTCGCAGTGGTGCACCTCACCCTCGACCAAGGCGAGCGCGTCCGCGCCCAGCCCAACGCCATGCTGTCGATGTCCACCGGCGTCGAGATCACCATCGAAGCCGGCGGACTCAGCGGCAAGCGCGGCGTGCTCGCCGGCTTTAAAAGCATGCTCTCGGGCGAGAAATACTTCACCAACGTCTACTCCAGCACCCGCGACGACCAAACCCTCATCCTCGCCCCCCCCGACCTGGGCGACGTGATGGAACTCACGCTGACCACCGACGCAGCCGCAGACTCAAAAACAGACTCAGAAACCGACACCAACGCGAACACAGAGATCAGCCAGGCCGTCGACCCCAACCCCGAATCCCCAACCCCCAACCCCGCCGCCCCCAAAGGCAGCAACGGCTACTACCTCACCCGCGGCGCCTACCTGGCCAGCACCGAAGGCGCCCACGTCAAAGTCCACTACGGCGGGCTCAAAGGCGTCATGGCCCAAAAAGGCCTCTTCCTCATGCACGCCACGGGCAACGGCACGGTCTTCTGCGCCACCCGCGGCGCCCTGGTGAAACAAACCCTCGCCCAAGGCGAGCGCATCGTCGTCGACAACCGCTACGTCGTCGCCTTCGAAGACACCATCGGCTTCGAATTGGTCAAAGCCACCAAAGGCTTAAAAGACGCCTACTTCTCAGGCGAAGGCTTGGTCAACCGCTACACCGGCCCCGGCACCCTCTACTACCAAACGCGCGGCAAAACCGACACCGGCGGGTTCCTCTCCCGCATCGTCGACATCGCCATGTAGCGAACCCCCCGCCCCGCGACCCATCGACGCATGCTTATCCCACTCCAAGTCGATGTCCCGATGGCCCGCTGGCCGGTCGCTAATTTCATCCTCATCGCCGTCATCGCGGCAAGTTCATTGGCCCTGATGGTCGCGACGCAAACGCCTTGGTCACAGTCCATGATTCTCCGCGGTTGGAACCCCACAGGCCTCTTCGGGCACGTGTTCCTGCACGCCGATCTCACCCACCTGCTAGGCAACCTGCTTTTCCTCTGGGTCTTCGGCAACGCCGTGTGTGCCAAACTCGGCAACGCCCTCTACATCGCCTGCTTCTTCGGGCTCGCACTCATGGCCGCGGGCACCCACCTGGTCTTCGACGGCGACCCGGCCGTGGGCGCTAGCGGCGCCATCAACGGCGTCGTCGGCGCCTACCTCGTGCTCTACCCACGCAACAACGTCACATGCCTCTACCTCTTCTTCGCCCACGCATGCACCTTCGCTCTCAGCAGCGTCTGGATGATCGCCCTCTGGTTGGTCTTCGACCTCTACGGCGCCCTAAGCAGTAGCGCCGGCGTTGCCTACTGGGCCCACCTCGGCGGCTTTGCCGCAGGCTTCGGCCTCGCCACGCTACTGCTTCGAACCGGCTTGATCACCATGCTCCGCACCGAAACGTCCTTCTGGCAAGCCATCAAGTCGTAAGCGATCCACACCTCCCATCAACCCTGGAACGCCGCATGACCGAATCCTCCCCACCGCCGTCACGCACCCCGCTCGACATCGCCAAGCCGGTCTTCCTGGCGTGGGAGAAGCTGCGTCTGCTCTATATCGCTCTGCTTAGCGCGTGGACCCTGCTGCTGGCCTGGCCCATGATCGCCGACAACCCCTTCACCTTGATCGCACTGGTGATCTGCGGCGTGGTTGCCAACCTGTTCTACCTGCTGGGACCCGCCATCGAGACCTACATCCGCTGGCTGGGCTGCGAAGCCCTGTGGGTCCGCATGCTTCTGTTCATCAGCGGCACCCTGTGGACCGCACTGCTCGCGACCGCGTTCATCATTATGAACTCACCCTGGATCCCCACCTGGCTTTAGCCACTCAAGAACAAACACAACACCCGCCGCCGCGTCGT
>JALZVY010000065.1 GCA_023300125.1 Phycisphaera sp. | reverse complement strand
CAAAGGCACGAAGGAAGACAGAAAGACAAGACATCCCTCTCGGATTGCCAATTGTTTCTTTGCCTTCTTTGCGCCTTCGAGCCTTTGTGCCTTCGTGTTAGTTCGGGTTGTATCGCGACGCGATCCCGTGGTTGCTCGCAACGACCTGGCTCCGTGAAGGCTTGGTCCGCCATCTCTACCGGGCCGAGTTGCGGGCCGCGGCTTTGAGTCGGGATGCACGCGAATCGAAAGTTGTCGGAAGCTGAGTCGGAGCGCCCGCCCGCGGCAACGCGCAAGCCGCGGCGGCGGGCGGGTCAGTGACCCGCCCCTACGAAGAGGGTCGGGGGGGGCGCCCACCCCGCAGTCCTTCTTTCGCCACTCAACCGCCCCCCATACCATCACCCCCATGCCCGCCGACCTTGCCGCTGATTTCTGGAACTTCGAGCACCTGGTCCGCGTGACGGACGGTGAGTGGCTGCGCGAACCCGAGGCCGACGACCCGGCGCCGACGGGGCTGGGGCACGACACGCGGACGCTGGGTGTGGGCCAGGCTTACTTGGCGGTGGCGGGCGAGCGCTTTGATGGGCACGGCTATGTGGGCGAGGCCTTTGCCAAGGGCGCGGCGCTGGCGATTGTGGGGCGCGATGTGGGGCCCGTGGCGGCGGGGCCCACGCTTCTAGTCGACGACCCGGTGGCCACGCTGCAAGACCTGGCCAGCGCGTACCGCGACACGTTGGCGGCGGGGGGGTGCAAGGTGATCGCGGTGTGCGGCAGCAACGGCAAAACCACCACCCGCCACCTGCTGCACCACGTGCTGACCGCCGCAGGGCTGCGCGGCACGCAAAGCCCCAAGAGCTTCAACAACCATTTGGGCGTGCCGCTGACGCTTTTGGCCGCCCGGCCCGAGCACGACTTTGTGGCCTGCGAGATCGGCACCAACCACCCCGGCGAGGTGGAGGCGCTCGCAGGCATCGCCTGGCCCGACGCTGCGGTGATCACCAGCATCGGCCGCGAGCACATGGAGTTCTTCAAAACCCTCGACGGGGTGGCCCATGAAGAAGCCTCGGTGATGCGCTTCGTACGCCCCGGCGGACTGATCGTGACCCCGGGCGCGGCGGCCGAGCTGATGGTGCCGTTTTACGACGTGAAAGAAAACGTGGCCTTGCTGCCGCTTAAGGACACCCAGGGCGTGCCCAACAACCTGCCCCTGCCCGGCGCCCACAACCGCATGAACGCGGCCCTGGTGCTGGCGGTGGCCCGCTGGATGCAGGCCGACCCGGCCCAGGCCACCCAAGCCCTGGCCACCGCCACCACGCCCCCGGGGCGGATGGAGCCCCGGGTGCTGGGCAGCGGCGACGCGGCGGTGACGGTGATCCACGACGCCTACAACGCCAACCCCGATTCGGTGCGGGCGGCGCTGGAGCACCTGGCCCAGCAGCCCGGCCGCACGGTGGCGGTGCTGGGCGACATGCTTGAACTGGGTTCGCTGGCCCCCGCGGCCCACGCCGAGGTGCTGCAGCGTGCCCGCGAGCTCGAAATCAGCCTGACCCTGGCGGTGGGCCCGCTGACCGCTGCGGCGGCCAGCGGCCGCGTGGCCGAGGCCTGGGAGACGGCCCAAGAAGCCGCGGCCGCCGTGGGCGGCGTGGTCGACCACGTGCAGGCCGGCGACACGGTGCTTTTGAAAGCGTCGCGCGGGATCGCCCTCGAAACGCTGATGCCGACGCTGGAAAAAAAATTCGGCCCCGCCACCCCAAACCCCCAAGCCTAGGAATCCGTAGGATTCCATCCCCGTGCTCTATCTGTTTGTCGATTACTTCCGCGACACCATCAACGCCAGCGGCCTCTTGGGCCCGTTGTCGGTGCTGCGCTACATCGAGTTCCGCGCGGTGCTGTCGGTCATCCTCAGCTTCGTGCTGGTGGTCGTCGCCGCGCCGCGCACCATCGACTGGCTCAAGCGCAAAAAAATCGGCGACATCGCCGACTTCGGCCGGGCCGATGTCAACGAGCTGATGAAGGCCAAGAGCAACACGCCCACCATGGGCGGGGTGCTGATTGCCGCGAGCATTTTTATCACCGTGCTGCTGCTGGCCAACCTGGCCAGCTACTACGTGGTGATGGCCCTGGTGTGCCTCACCTGCTTGTTCTTCGTCGGGCTGGTGGACGACTGGCTGAAGCTCACCAGCGCGGCGCGCAAGACCGGCCGCCAGGGCCTGCTGTCGTGGGAGAAGATGCTGTTTCAGGTGGCCTTCGCGGGCATCCTGTGCGTGTTCATCAGCAAATACGCCGAGGGCAAGTTCATCACCGGCGACAGCTTCAGCGACATGGCCCACAGCCTGAACGTGCCGGGCGTCAAGACCTGGGTGAAGCAGGCGGGCGCCTTCGTGCCCAGCCCCGGGCTGATCGTGCTGGGCACGCCGCTGTTCGTGCTGGTGGGCATCGTGGTGATCGTGGGCACCTCCAACGCGGTAAACCTCACCGACGGCATGGACGGCCTGGCGGGCGGGGTGACGGTGATCGTCAGCTTCGCCTTCTTGGTGCTGTGCATCATCGCCGGCTACACCCACGAAGACTTCGTGATGGCCAAGTATTTGCTGGTGCCCCACATCCCGCTCAGCGACGAACTGGCGGTGGTGGCGGGCGCCATGATGGGCAGCTGCCTGGGCTTTCTGTGGTTCAACTGCAGCCCCGCCCAGGTGTTCATGGGCGACACCGGCAGCCTGCCTTTGGGCGGGCTGCTGGGCTACATCGCGGTGGTCATCCGCCAAGAGTTCTTGCTGTTCATCATCGGCGGGGTGTTTGTGATGGAAGCCGTCAGCGTGCTGCTGCAGGTGGGCTACTTCAAGTTCACCAAGGGCAAGCGCATCTTCCGCTGTGCCCCGATCCACCACCACTTCCACCTGGGCGGCTGGACCGAGCAGCAGACGGTGGTTCGGTTTTGGTTGCTCACCGTGCTGCTGGCGGCGCTGGCGCTGGCGACGGTCAAGCTGCGCTAAGGCCCTTTGGAACCCACGCCACGCGGAAGCGCGAAGACGCGCCGCCTTTTTTCAACCGCCAAGATTGAACCGCCAAGACGCCAAGAGCGCCAAGGAAGACCGACGCAGCCACGCGCTACCCCGTGGCGCGTTCATATCGCTGTGAATGATGGCAGACAAGCGCCTGCAGACAGACTCAAGCGACACACCTTCTCATGTCTTTCTTGGCGTCTTGGCGT
>JALZVY010000064.1 GCA_023300125.1 Phycisphaera sp. | reverse complement strand
GGGGGTGGGGGGGGGGGTGGTGGGGGGGGGGGGGGGGGGGGGGGGGGGCCGGTGACGCGGTTCAGGACGCGGAAGCCGCGGGAGTGGCTGAGGTGGTGCCCGCACCGGGGAGCGTGCAGGTGCGGGTGCTGGACGCCCAGCGGCTTGCGGCCACGCGGGCCCGGGTGATCGCTGGGGATCCGGCGTTGCAGGCTTCGTTGAAGACGCTGGTGAAGCTTGCCGACGCGGCGTTTGACGAGCCCATGCGGTCGGTGGCGGAGAAGAAAGACCTGCCGCCCAGCGGTAAAAAGAACGATTACGTGAGCCTGTCGCCTTATTGGTGGCCCAACCCGGACACCCCCGACGGCTTGCCGTACGTCCGCAAGGACGGGGTGTTCAACCCTGAACGCGACCAATACGACGTCTCGAAGCTTGACACCTTTGGCAAGACGGTGACGCGGCTTTCGTTCGCGTACTACTACACCGGGGAAGAGCGCTACGCGGTGGAGGCGGTGAAGCGTCTGCAGCACTTTTTGATCGACCCCGAGACGCGGATGACCCCGCGGATGCAGTACGGCCAGTTCATCCCCGGGGTGAATAACGGACGCAAGTACGGCATCATCGAGACGCTGCGTGTGCGCTGGGTGCCCGATGCGGTGGAGATGCTTGTGGGGTCTGAGGCGCTAACGCCTGAGGTGCTCGGCGGGGTGCGCGGCTGGTTTGGGGACTACGCGACGTGGCTGAACACCAGTGAATTCGGTGTGGCCGAACGCGACGGCGATAACAATCACGCGACCTGGTGCAAGGCGCAGATCGCCAACTACAGCGCATTTGCAGGTGATCTGGGCACCACCCGCGAGATGGTGGAGATGGCTTGGGAGAAGATCACCGAGCAATTTGAACCCGACGGTAGCCAGCCTGAGGAACTCGCCCGGACGCGCGGGCTGGATTACAGCGATTTCAATCTTCGTGGGTACAGCGACTTGGCGACACTTGGCCAGCGGGTGGGCGTTGACCTCTGGGACCAGGTTGCAGACGACGGAACGAGTCTGCGTGGTGGCTACGATTTTGTGCTGCCGTTTATCACTGAAGAAAAAGAGTTCCCTTACCCGCAGATTGCCAAGCGTAAACACGACCGCTACGCGGAAATGCTTCGCCGTGCGGCGATCGCTTACAACGAACCCGCCTTTGAGGCGGCGATCGACACCCTTGAAATCAAAGATGAAACACGGATGCAGCTGGATTTGATCTGGCCGCTGCCGCAGGTTTTCCCTGCGGATCAGTAAACTCATTGGTCAGGAGCGTGAGGCTCCTTGACGACAGATTGTTTTCGTTGACTTTTCTCACAGCCACTTTTTAAGCTTCCCATGCAAACTATCGAACTCGGCCGCTCCGGCCTTCAAGTCTCCCGTGTCGCCTTTGGCTGCATGTCCACCGTGCCCAACCCCACCTACGACGGCGTGGCGGATCAGCAGGCGATCGCCGCGATCCGCGGGGCGCTGGATCACGGCATCAACTTCTTTGACACCGCGCCGGGGTATGGCAACGGTGCGTCAGAGGAACTTCTGGGACGTGCCCTTGAAGGCGTGCGTGATCAGGCGATCATCGCCAACAAGATCAGCAGCCAGACCATGGATGCCCAGGAGGTGCGCACCGAGTGCGAGAAGAGCCTGAAGCTGCTGCGGACCGATGTGATGGATCTCTACCAGATCCACTGGCCTCGGGGTGTGGTGCCGCTTGACGAGACGCTGAAGGCCATGGAGAAGTTGGTGACCGACGGCAAGGTGCGCCACTTGGGTGTGTGCAACTTTGGCCTCGAGCAGCTGGCCGATGGGCTGGGCTCGGGGGTGCCGTTGGTGTCCAACCAAATCGTTTATAGCCTGCTGGCCCGTGCGGTGGAGATCGATGTGGCGCCGGTGTGCATGGAAAACAACATGGGGCTTCTGTGCTACTCGCCGCTGGCGCAGGGCCTGTTGGCGGGTAAGTACGCCAACGCCGACGAGGTTCCCCCCGAGCGAGGCCGCACGCGGCACTTCTCGAAAGACCGTTCGCAGTCGCGGCACAACGAGCCGGGCTGCGAAGAGGCGGCGTTCGCGGCGATCGCCGGTGTGCGTGCCGTGGCCGAGCGCCTGGGGCATTCGATGGCCGACGTGTCGCTGGCGTGGTTGCTGCATCAGCCCGGCGTGGCGTGTGTGCTGGCGGGTGCCAGCCGTGAAGACCAGGTGGCCCGTAACGCCGCTGCGGCCGATATTGCACTGTCGGCCGAGGATCTGGCCGAGCTTGACCGCGTGACGGCGCCGGTCAAGGCCGCGATGGGCCCGAGCTTGGATATGTGGGCCACGCCTTCACGCATCCGCTGATGCAATCTTTACCCCATGCCTCAACAGTTTCTAAAGACAGTGAGACAGTCATGATTAGCGATGCTTCCCATGCCACGCCCCCACTTCGCGTGGGTATTGCCGGTCTAGGGCGTAGCGGTTGGAACATCCATGTGAGGACCTTGGCGGCGCTGCCGGACCGGTACCAGGTCGCGGCGGTGATGGATCCTGAGCCCGAGCGCTGTGCCGAGGCCCGCGCGGGCCACGGTTGCCGGGTTCATCCGGACTTCGACGCCTTGGCGGCGGATCCGGACTTGGATGTGATCGTGGTGGCCAGCCCGAACCACCTTCACGCGGACCACGCGGTGAAGGCTCTTGACGCGGGCAAGCATGTGGTGTGCGAGAAGCCTTTTGCCCTGACGGTGGAGGAGGCAGACCGTGTGATGGCTGCGGCCCAGCGCAACCGGCGGGTGCTGTCGCCGTTTCAGAACCGGCGTTACGAACCGCACTTTTTGAAAGTGCGTGAGCTGATCGACTCGGGGGTGCTGGGCCAGGTGGTACATATCCGTCTGTCGTGGCACCAGTTCACCCGCCGGTGGGACTGGCAGACGCTGCGTCGTTTTGGGGGAGGGCTGCTGAACAACAACGGCTCGCACCTGTTGGACCATGCGTTGCAGCTGTTGCCCGACGACGTGCAGCCCGAGGTGTTTGCGGATTTGCAGCGGGTGCTGTCGTTGGGCGACACCGAAGACCACGTGAAGATCGTTTTGACCACGCCAGACCATGAGGATCAGCCCACGATCGACGTGGAGCTGAGCAACGCGTCGATCTTCGAGCAGGATCGCTGGCTGGTGCTGGGCACCCGTGGGGGGCTGCGTGGCACCACCGAGAAGCTGACGTGGCGGACCGTGGACTGGGACGCGCTGCCTGAACGCACCCTGGAAACGGCGGCCGCCACGGGGCGGACGTACAACCACGATCCGGTGACTTGGAAGGAGCACACTTGGGATGCTCCGCCTGCGGATCCCAAGGCCGTGCGTCAAGACTATGTGGGGTTTTACAGTGATCTTTACCGCACGATCCACGATGATGCGCCGCTGGTCATTACCCCGCGCAGCGTGCGGCGGCTGATCGCCACGCTGGCGCGGTGCGGTGCGTATGTGCCGGCGGCGGATCCGGCGGAAGATCCGATGGTGGCCAAGCGATGAGTGGGATGTACGTCAGCTTGATGGCCGACATGATCGGCGTGAATTTGTTTCCCGACGCCGAGGTCGAGCTGGCCGCCGAGCACGGGTTCGGGGGCATCGATCTACGCCTGGCCCGGCGTCTCGATTGGTTGGAGCGCTACGGCGCAGACCGGTTCGCCCAGCACATGGCCAGCCACAGCATTCGCGCGGGATACGGTTCGATGCTGACCCGCACGCTCTCGGCCAATGCCGATGAGTGGGCGTTTGCGATGAAACAGCTGCCGCGGGTGGCGGCCATGGCCCAGGCGCTGGGGTTCACACGGGCGGGTGTGGTGGTGATGCCTTTTGACGACGGGCTGGATCCGGCGGCCAACCGCAGACGCCACTTGGCCCGGCTGCGGGAGGCCGCGCCGGTGCTGGCCGACCACGGTGTGCGGCTGGGGCTGGAGTATGTCTCGCCCCGAACCCGCCGTGCGGGGGCGGCTTTCCCCTTTGTTTACGCGATGGAATCGGTGTGTGAACTGATCGACGCGGCCGGGCAGCCCAACGTGGGGCTGATGCTGGACTGTTTCCATTGGCACTGCGCAGAGGAAGGCGTCGACGACCTGCGGGCCCTCGCGGCCGATCAGGCGGTGGTGGTGCACGTGAACGACGCGCCCAAGGGGGTGGGGGTGGACCGCCTGGATGTGCGTGACCGCGCTTTGCCCGGGGCCACGGGGGTGATCGATCTTCAAGGGTTTATGCTTGCGCTGCGGGACATTGGCTACGACGGCCCGGTGACCGCCGAGCCCACCCACCCACGCTGGGTCGGGATGGATCACGGTCAAGCGGCTGCTGAGACCGCGGCGGCGGTGAAGGCCGTGGTCGGTCTGCTGCAATGAGTTTGGTCTTCAGCAGAACGCTCAGCTGATCTTTTCAACTGCCTTTTTTTGATTGTGGAGTCCCTGCCTGTGGTCACCATCCGAGATATCCGTGTCATCCTCACCCGTCCTATGGGACGCAACCTGGTGGTGGTCAAAGTCGAGACCTCCGAGCCCGAGCTGTACGGCTTGGGCTGCGCTACGTTCACCCAGCGCTACCGCGCGGTGGTGTCGGCGGTCGTGGATGATCTGAAGCCGTTGTTGATCGGGCGCGACGTGTCGCGGATCGAAGAGCTGTGGCGGCTGATGATGTTCAATGGCTACTGGCGCGGGGGCCCGGTGCTTAACAACGCGGTGGGCGGCGTGGACATGGCGCTGTGGGACATCAAGGCCAAGGTGGCGTGTCTGCCGCTGGTGGATTTGCTGGGCGGGAAGGTGCGGGAAGCCGCGGCGGTGTATCAGCACGCCGACGGCCGCGATCACGCCGAACTCGATGACCACATCGAAGATTTGCTGGGGCAAAACATCCGCCACGTGCGGGTGCGGCTGGGCGGCGGGGCGGCCCAGACCCGCGCCAGCGGTGAGGCGGGGGGCATGGCCTACGGCGGGGTGGGTGCGGTGACTCCGCCGCCCGACGGGGCGTTGGCGGGGGCCTATTTCGACCCGAGCACCTACGCCCGCTCGACGCTGGGGGCCCTTGAACACGTGCGTGATCGTTTCGGCGACGGCATTGAGCTGCTGCACGACGTGCACGAGCGGCTCAACCCTGTGCAGGCGCTGGGCTTTGCACGTGACGTCGAGCGGTTTCGTCTGTTTTTCTTGGAAGATCCGCTGGCCCTCGAGCAGATCGGCTGGCACGAGCGGCTACGCGCCGCCACCACCACGCCCATCGCTGCCAGCGAGCTCTTCACGCAGCCCAGCGAGTGGCTGCCGCTGGTCAGCGGCCGGTTGATCGATTTCTTGCGGATGCACCTCAGCCACCTGGGTGGGTTGACGCCGGCCCGCAAGGCCGCGGTCACCGCCGAGTCGTTCGGCGTGCGGACCGCCTGGCATGGCCCGGGCGACTGCTCGCCGGTGGGCCACGCGGTGGGGCTGCACCTGGAGCTGGCCAGCCCTAATTTTGGCCTGCACGAGTTGCAACCTTTTGTGGACGCGGCGCCCGAGGTCTTCCCCGGCTGCCCGGAGCTGCGCGACGGCTACCTGTACCCAAGCAATCTCCCGGGCCACGGGGTGGACCTGGACGAGAAGCTTGCGGCCAAATACCCCGTCGAGCCGTCGGTGGTGGCCTGGACCCAGTCCCGGCTGCCCGATGGGACGCTGAGCCCGCCGTAATCACGTTATGAAGGCTGTCATCGGTGTTTCGTCTTGCTCGGAAACGCAAAAAGGACCGTCCGCGTGTTGCGGGACGGTCCTTTTTGGGTTCGAAAATCCGGTGGATTTCGAAATGCACTCGGCAGGGCTCGAACCTGCAACCTGCGGCTCCGTAAACCGCTGCTCTATCCAATTGAGCTACGAGTGCGTGGCCGAACAGAATACCGTCGAGTGCCCTCCGCGGCAAGCGGCCCGGGCGTGCCAGCAGGCGGTGGGCGCCCTACCATGGGGTGAGGCCCTGCCGTGGGCCGCCTGTTGCCCGGAGGTTCGGGGTTTTATTGTTTTTTGCACATGACTGACCATCACTCTCTTAGCGCGGCCCGCGAGGTGTCGGACGACCGGCTTGATCGGCTGCTGTCGGTGGTGGGGGCCTACGGCTCGGTCATGACCGCCTTTAGCGGGGGGGTCGATTCAAGCTTGGTTGCGGCGGCGGCGCGCCGAGCGTTGGGCAAGGCCGCGGCGCCCGCGGCGCTGGGGGATTCCGCCTCGCTTCCACGCCGTGAGCTGGCGGCGGCACGCGAACTGGCCCAGACCCTCGACCTGGATCTGATCGAGGTCGCCCCCGGCGAGCAGCACGACCCGGGCTACATCGCCAATGCAGGAGACCGCTGCTACCACTGCAAGAGCCACCTGTACGGGGTGCTGCACGACGCGGCCCGGGAGCGTGGGATCACGCGCATCGCCAACGGCACGAACGTCGACGATCTGGGCGACCACCGCCCGGGTTTGGTTGCCGCGGGCGAGGCGAAGGTTGTTTCGCCGCTGCTCGAAGCGGGCTTGTCGAAATCCGACGTCCGCGATCTGGCCCGCCTGATGGGCTTGCCCAACGCCGACAAGCCCGCGGCGGCGTGTCTGAGTAGCCGCCTGCCTTTTGGAACCCCGGTCACCCGTGAGCGTCTGGAGCAGGTCGAGGCGGCCGAAGAAGCGTTGCAAGACTTGGGGTTGACCGGCTTCCGGGTGCGGCACCACGAATCGGTGGCCCGGCTGGAGGTTCCCGACGACCAGTGGGCGACGGTGCTGGACCCGTTGAGGCGCGAGGCCTTGGTGGCCGCGGTGAAGGCGGTGGGCTTTGCTTATGTGGCGCTGGACCTGGAGGGCTTCCGCAGCGGCAGCGGCAACGTGATGCTGACGGTGAACGCCAAAGCAGCGGTTCTTTGATTCGCGAAGGTGGCCGGCCTAGCATGGGGCAAGCTTGCGACCTGAACCACGCCGTGCCCTGCGGCGCCCCGAGACTCTATTGTGAACCACAAGTGCGACGAGTGTGACCGACCCGCAACCCACCGCGCGGTCGATGTGGTCGACGGCAAGAAAATTCCGGTGCATCTGTGTGATATTCACGCCGCGGAGCACGGCTTAACCGGTGCCAACCCGCACCTGCCAGTCAGCGAACTGCTCAACAACTTCGTGCAGAAGCACTCGGGGGCCGACACGCAATCGCGTTCTGCGGAAAACCTGCACTGTGAATCGTGCGGGGCCAGCTTTGCTGAATTTCGTGAGAGCTCTTTGCTGGGCTGTGCCGACTGCTACGGGGCGTTTGAAGGGCCGCTGAGTGCGCTCATGGAGCGTGCCCACGAGGGCGGCACCCACCACGCGGGCAAGGTGCCGCGCCGTGCGGGGGTGGGCGAACGCCGGCAGGTGGCGATGCGGCTGCTGCGTCGGCGCCTGGAAGATGCGGTGCAGAGCGAAGACTACGAGACCGCCGCGCAGATTCGCGACGAGATCGAAGGCCTGGCGTGACGCGGCTTCTTGGCCGCGTAGGCGGTGTATCTCGATTCAACCCAAGTGGTCTCAACCCGCATTCAGGATGGCCTTGCCCATGAACTTCCGCGGACACACCGAAAACGCCGGCGAGTGGTTGCGGGGCTCGGGCCCTCACGCCGATGTGGTCCTTAGCAGCCGGGTGCGCCTGGCCCGCAACCTGGCGGGGCTGCCCTTTGTGGCCAAAGCCAATCGCCGTCAGCGCTACGAGGTGCTTGAGAGCTGCCGCATGCAGATCCTTGCCAAGCCGCTGTCAGAGAACACGCAGTTTGTGCACCTCAACGACGCCACGCCCATGGATCGTCAGCTCCTGGTCGAGCGGCACCTCATCAGCCGGCAGCACGGCGCGGCCAAGAACGACATGCCCCGGGCCGTGGCGGTGGGCAGCGAAGAAACCTTCGCGATCATGGTCAACGAAGAAGACCACCTGCGCATCCAGGTGTTGCGCTCGGGCATGCAGCTTTCCGACGCCTTTGATCAGATCAACGGCATTGACGACATGCTCGAAGAAAAGCTTGATTACGCCTATTCACGTCGCTTTGGCTACCTCACCGCGTGTCCGACCAACGTGGGCACGGGCATCCGTGTCAGCGTGATGCTGCACCTTCCGGCCCTGCAGCTCACCGGTGAGATCGACAAGGTCAAGCGGGCGGCCCGCGACATGCACCTGGCGGTCCGCGGGATGTTTGGCGAGGGCAGCGACGCCCAGGGCGACCTTTACCAGGTCAGCAACCAGACCACCCTGGGCAAGGGCGAAGAAGAGATCTTGGCCGACTTCGAGCAGACCGTCGTGCCGCAGATCATCAACTACGAGCGTCAGGCCCGGCAAGCGCTGATCCGCGACCGCGGCCCGCAGCTGGACGACAAGATCTGGCGGGCCTGGGGCCTGCTCACCCACGCTAGGGTCATCGGCACCAAGGAAGTCCTGTCGTTGCTGAGCCACGTGCGCCTGGGCGTGAACCTGGGGCGGATCGAAGGCGTGGACACCCGCACGCTCAACGAGTTGTTCTTGCTGACCCAGCCCGCGCACCTGCAGCAGCACAGCCAAGAAGAGATGGATCCTGGCGCTCGCCGCATCGCACGGGCGCAGCTGATCCGTCAGCGTTTGGGGCGTGTGTAGGCCGGGGGCGCAAACAGTGAATGAAGTGGGGGCTTCATGACGCTCGCAACCAAAAAGACGTCGCACTTTTCAAGTGCGGCGTCTTTTTGGTTAAGGGTTGTGCTCGCCAAAGGCAAGCCGCGGGGGGCGAATGTCATGCGTTGCGGCGACGGCAGGCCAGCATCATTGCGTCGCTGACGAGTAGGCTCAGGGAGGCGGGCTCGGGGATCACGGAAATTGAGGACTCGAGGGTAAAGTTTGTGATTTCAATACCGTTGTCTGGTGCATCGGCACGCGTTTATGCTGCCAAAAGCGTTGGTGGATGCGCCCAGGCCCAGTAGGCCGAAGCTGTAGGAGTTAGGCGCGGCGTCGGTTTCCGTATGGGTTCCGATGACACCTGATGGGTCACCGAATGTCGTGGTGATCACCAACTCATCAGACGCGTTTCGCGAAAGATCGATGGCAAGGGTGTAGTCGGTATTCGGAGCGAAAACGTAGCCGAGATTGGGACTGCTGCCTATCGACGGCACGCCCGAGTTGGTCCCCAGCAGGCGACCGCTGGTGGAAGGGTCGGAGCGGCGGATGTCGAGGTCCTGATTCGTGACCGTGCCCGGTTCCACGTCAAGCTCGACTGCATAGCCTGGGAGTCCCATTACAAGGGGGGTTGGTGAACTGCTGCTTGCGCTGATGTCATCGGAAAAGCCGGTGCGGCCCAGGTTATCGAATAGGCGAATGCGCACGTCGTCGCCATTCGCTGTGCCGGTGCTACTCAATCGCTTGGGTGGACGAGGGGCGTAGCGAGGGGTTTGGGGAATCCACAGCAATAGGCGCGCAAAAAAAAGCCCCGCACTCGCGTGCAGAACCTAGTGAAACCAGTGTTAATGTCCGGAGCCTATGCGGGCTCTGAGTCGTAGTGGACTCAGGCCTTGCGGCGACGCGAACCCAGCAGGCCGGCGGCTCCGACTGCGAGCAGTGCGAAGGAAGCGGGCTCGGGGACCACGGCGGACGTGAAGGTGACGCTCACGTTGTTGAAGTCGATGCCGTTGTCGGCTTCACCGACGTTGTTGACCGAGCCAAAGGCACCTGAGGTGACGCTGAAGCCGAGGAAGTCAAAAGTCGTGGTGTTGACGCCAGCGTCGCCGTCTGCGGAGTCAGCCACTGACACGGTGTCGGTGTATGTCTCGTTCACCAGCGCGCCTGCGAGTGTCTGGGTGATAATGAGGTTGCCGTCATCGGCAAGCTCGACCACCAAGGTGCCGGTGTACTGGGTGTCGGCCAAGATGTCGAAGCCGTTGTTGTCGCCGCTTGAGGCGAAATCAAAGCCGCTGGTCGTGGTGAGCAGACGCCCGGTCGGCCCATTAAGGTCGTTTACGCCGTTGATGTCGTGGACGCGAAGCGCAAGGTCGGCGTCGTCGGTGTTGATGTCAAACTCGCCGCTGAAACCTGGCAGGTTATTGAGAATGGGGTTTGGGGTTCCCGAAGACGCGCTGATGTCTTCGTCAAGTCCGGCGGCCCCTCCGGTGTTGAACAGGCCCACGCGGAAGTCGTCGTTCGTGCCCACTGTCGCAGGCGTTGTGAAGGTGTACGACACGTTGAGGACATCACCAACGTTGGCGAGCGTTTGCGGGGTAAACAGGGTGTGGATGGCACGGCCTGAAGATCCGCTGGCAAAGTCGAGCACGCCCGCCGTGCCGTTGTCACTGGCCAAGCCTGCGCCGGAGCTGGTGGTGAAAAAAGCTGACTCAAGCGGTCCAGCCGCGTCGAGCGGGTTGCCGTTGGCGAAGTCATTGTCGACGATGACTTGCCCCATGGCTGGCGCTGCGAGCATCGCGGCGGCGGCGAGGGTGGCGGTGGTGAATGAGAGCTTCATGGGTGTTTCCTCCGGAGGAATCAAGGCAGAGAGATCAGAGGTCCAGCGAGAACAAGCGAGACCCTGGGTGAAAAGTGATGGC
>JALZVY010000063.1 GCA_023300125.1 Phycisphaera sp. | reverse complement strand
TGGCGGTGTTTGACTTGGGGGCTGGCGACGGCGGCCATGACTGCCGAGGCGAACGCGACGCCCGAGAGGGCCAAGCCGGCCAGGGCGCCGCGCTGCCACAGGGCGGGGGTGGTGGCCAAGGCGCCCAGGGCCAGCAGCAGCAGGACGAAGAGGCCGGTGAAGCGCTCGGCGGTGATGGCGGCGTAGACGGTGCTGCGGGTGGGCGTGTTTTGGGGCGGAGTGTGGGCTTGGCTGCCGTGGCGGCGGCGGGCGAGTTCGGCGCGGACGACGTCGCCGCCGCTGCTGCTGGGCAGGACGTTGCTGTAGAACTGGCCGGTGACGTAGAGGCCGGTGAGGGGCAAGAGCCCGTCACGCTGGCCACGCGCGGCGAGCAGGCTGCGCCACTTCCAGGCCGAGACGAGCGTGAGCAGCGGCGCGGTGAGGGCGAAGATCGGCAGCCACCCCAACTGCAGGCGGTTGGCGAAGAGCTCGCCCAGCTGAGGCCAGTCGGTGCGGGCGATGACCCAGCCTGCGAGGGCGAGGCTGATGGCGAGCACGGGCAGGCGTTTGAGGAATCCCGTCATGCGGCGGCGTTTTCGGCTGGCGAGGCGGTGGGGGGGTGTGGCTGGAGCTCTTGTCCGGGACCACGATACCCCAGGATTTTGGCGGGTATGCCCGCGACGACGGCGAAGTCGGGGACATCGCAGGTGACCACCGCGCCGGTGCCCACGACGGCACCGCGGCCGATGGTGAGGCCTTCGATGATGCGGACGCCGGCTCCCAGCCATACGTCGTTTCCGATGATGAGCGGGCCGCGGGTGTAGGTGGGTTGGTCGAGGATCGGCGGGGCGGGGGTGTGCGGCATGCCGTCGGCTTCCAGGGCGATGCCGTGACGCGATCCGCCGAGGTAGCACTGGGGGCCGGTGATGAAGTGGTCGCCGATCTGAATGTCGTTGGCGGATTGGATCTGGCAGTGGGTGCCGATCTGTGCCCGCTGGCCGATGTGCATGCTGCCGCGTTTGGACTGGATGACGGTGAAGCGGCCGATGAGAGAACCGGCGCCGATGCTGAAGCTGGGCTTGGCGTGGTCGGGTGCGCCGCGGGCGCACAGCAGCACGTGGTCGTCGATGGCGGTGTGATCGCCCAGTGCCATCTTTCCGGGGTGTCGCAGGGCCACGCCCATGCCCCAGTTGAGGTCACGGCCGCGGCCTTGCGTTGAGAGCAGGCGGCGGTAGAGCTTGCCCCGCAGCAGGTAGCCCGGGGCGCCGGGGAGGCGTTGCAGTGCGCTGGTCAGCAGTTCGTAGCGCAGCATGCCCCAGAGGCTGGGCTGGCCTGCGAAAAAGTGGTTGTAGCGTGCCAGTGCTCCGCGGTTTTGCAGCTCACCCATCATCGCGGGCTTGTCGTCGGTGTTGATGCGCTGGGTGGGACGCGTCGCGGGATAGGGGTGGGTGTGAAGCGGTGGCATGGTGGGGTTTTATCGACCGGGTGAGCAGGCGGATTGCCCGGGGGGATGCGTGGCGTGGCGGTCCGATAAAGGGTTGGTCCTTGGGGGAGGGTGCTGGGGGGTCGATAGGGCTTCGGCACCGTGTTTGCGCGGTGTGGTTTCGCCGTATTTGGATTGATTTTGGCCATGACTGATACCCCGATTGACATGCCTGAAGACGCGGGCGTTACGGATGACGAGCACACGCAGTCGTGGCAGGCGGCTCGGGAGATCGACCGACGCCGTGCGCCGCGCAACGCGCGGGAGAAGCTGGCTCGCGACCCGGGGGCGGTGGCGGGCGGCGATTTTGATGTGGTGGTGGTCGGCGGCGGGGCGTTTGGCGCGTGGGCGGCGTATGACGCGGCCCAGCGCGGGCTGTCGGTGGCTTTGTTTGAGCGTGATGACTTTGGGGCCGGGGTGTCGGCGGGGGCGCTGCGCATGGCGCATACCGGGATGGGCGGCTTTGTACGCTCACCCAAAGCGCTGCGCCAGCGGGCGATTGAGCGCCGGGGGTTGATGGGTGTGGCGCCGCACCTGGTGCAGCCCAAGACGGTGTTGGCTCCGCGCTACGGCAAGGGCGGGCATGCGGCTTCAGCCGCCGGCGTGGGGCACGCGGTGTTGTCGAGCCTGGCCACGGCGCGGGTGGGTCGCGGTCTGCACGATCGCGAACGGCGCGACGGCTGGCCGGGGGTGACGTGGGCCGGGCGGGTGCGGCGTTTGTTGCCTGGTGTGCCACGCCACCGCTTGATGGGGGCGGAGTCTCGCCCCGGTTTGCAGATCATGTGCCCCGAGCGTTTGGTGCTGGCGGTGGTGCAGAGCGCGGTGTGCCGCGGCGCACAAGTGCTGAACCGCGCCGAGGTGGACGGGCTGATTTTTGACGGCGATGCGGTGACCGGGGTCACGGTGTCGGATCGGTACACCGGCGAGCATTTTTCGGTCAACAGCCGGGTGGTGATCAACGCCACGGGCCCAGATGCGGGGGACTTGCTTCTTCGCGGCAATCGCCCCATCGAATTGCCTGCGGTAACGGGCACCCACGCGTTGGCGCTGCGGACCCCGCGGCGTTTGGTGGAAGAAGGCCGCGTTTTGGCCTTGCCCGGTCCTGCGCAGGGGCGGGAACTGGTGGTGACCTCCACGCTAGACGGTGGCAGCCTGATCGGCCCGTGGGCGCTGCCGGAGGGCGTCGAGCCGACCCCGGAAGCGCGGGAGGCCGGGGCGGCGGCCTGCGTGCGGGCTGTGAATCTGGTGTTGCCTTCTTGGTATCTGCGGGCCGAAGATGTGCAGTGCGTGAGCACCTTGTGGCTGCCCGATGCGGACCCTGAGGGCCGCGCGGGGCAGTGGATCGACCATGATCAGCGCGACGGGGTGGCGGGTTTGATGTCGTTGGTGGGCAATCGCTACGAGGCGGCCCACGTGGTGGCTGCCCATGCGGTGGATCAGTTGATGGAAAAGATGGACCTTCCCGAAGCCCCGTCGCGGACGACCTGGGTGCCGCTGGTCGGGGGAGACTTGCCGACCGTGCGTGCGTTGTCGGCAGAATTGGCCGCCGCGGCGTCGGGCCTACTCGATGAGGCGGTACTTAAGGGCGTGCAGTGCCGGCAAGGTGCCGATGGGCCTTGGTTGGTGCAGGCGGCGATTAAAGCCGGTGAATCCAAGGTGGTGCAGGGGGCCCGCGTGCTTGTGGCCGAGCTGGTCTATGCCATGGAGTGCGAGGGTGCTCTGGGTTTGGATGATGCGGTGTTGCGCCGTGTGGGGATTGACGGTTGGCGGGATTGTTCGGATCAGGTGCTGGCCGCCGTGGCCCAGGCGGTGGGGGAGGCGCTGGGCTGGACCGACGCGCAATGTCGAAACGAATTGGATCGCCTGCGCCAGGCCATGGCGTCGCACGTCCTTGATGAACCGTCGGTTGACGATGACCTGGACGAGCCGTGGGGCGGTGTTGATATCGCGGTGTAACCGGCCGCACGGCCTGATATTTGCGTCTCCGCCGCAGGCTTCTACATAGACGCGCCCGGATTGGCCGAGGACGCAAGGGCGGAGAGGGGGGCAGGATCCCAAGCAAGATTCAAGGCTTGCCGGTGTTCCCCCGATGGGAGATAGGGCGGGTGTCCGCCACGGCTGGCCGGGGGGCTGCAACGATGACCGAAGGCCGGCCGAGGGCCGGTTAAGAACAGTGACGATTCACGCCTCCATGACCGCCGCCATGCACCAGTCTTCAGATCAACCCTCCCGGCCTGTTGTGTCGGCTTCCGGAGGCCGCCGGCGGCCCGAGGGTGTCCGCGTGGATGGGGTGGCGTTTGACCGCCTGTCCGAGGCCGGAACGGTCGATTATTTGATCCAAGAGCTGCACGCGGGCCGCGGGGGCTGGGTGATCACCTCGAATTTGGACCATTTGAGCAGGGCCCGGCGGGATCCGGCGTTCCGCGGGATGCTGGATGAGGCAGACTTGGTGGTGGCTGATGGGGCACCGCTGGTCTGGGCCAGCCGACTGCAAGGCACCCCGCTGCCTGAACGGGTTGCGGGGTCGGCGATGGCGTGGTCGTTAACGCAGGCCGCGGCCGAGGCGGGCAAGAGCGTGTTCTTGCTGGGAGGTGACTTGGGGATCGCTGAAAAAGCCGCTGAGGCTCTCCAAGAGCGGTTTCCTAGCTTGGCCATCGCCGGCCTCTTCTATCCCCCGATGGGTTTTGAAAAGGATGAGAAGCAGATGCAGGCCATGCGGGCGGCGTTGGCCAAGGCCAACCCGGACCTGGTGTATGTGGCCTTGGGGTCGCCCAAACAGGAGCTATTGATCCAAAAATTGCGGTCTGAGCTTCCCCAAGCCTGGTGGTTGGGGCTTGGGATCAGCCTGAGTTTCATCTGCGGCGAGGTGCAGCGGGCGCCGGTCTGGATGCAGAAGATGGGCTTGGAATGGGTCCACCGCATGATCCAAGAGCCGCGCCGCTTGGCCCGTCGATACCTCATTGACGGTATTCCTTTTGGGCTGCGTCTGGTATCATCTGCTGTGATCAAACGCTGTTTCGGGGGAAAAAAGGCCCTGATTCGAGACGAACGAGCGGTTGTGGCGGGCGTGGAAAACGCCGATGAACGTGCGTTCGGAAGCGAGAACACGGGACGCGAGAGCGAGCAAAGACGCGAGAAGGATGGGAGAGAAGCATGGGGAGTCTGAGAAGCAGCGTGGGCGCGGTATGCGTGTCTCTTGCCGTGGTGCCTTGTGTTGTGGGGTGCCAGCGGTGGGTCGACCAGGAGGTGTGCTGTGATCTATAACGCCTCGACCTCCGAGCTGAAATTATCGGACCCCACCGATGCCCCGCTCCTTGACTCAGGCTTGGGACGTCTCTCGCGGCTGCGTGCGGTGGTGCTGTTGGCCGGGTCGGTCCGGGCGAACCAACTCCGCAAGGCCACTGAACGCAGGGCGCTGCAGATGCCCGTGGCTCAGGGGCAGACGGTTTTTGACTGCTGGCGCGAGCAACTGACCACGATGGCAGAGCGGCTGGGGGTTTCGGCCCTGCCGGTACGGGTAATGGTGGACCAGGCGAGCCGTGTGCACGCCGAGTCGCGCTCCCACGGGCCGATTGAACTCACCGTTGAGGCGGATCCGCTGGATCTTCGAGGAACCGGGGGTCTGCTGTCGGACATCGCCCGGGCGTATGACGACGATGATTTGCTGCTGGTGGGGCATGCTTCGCAGCTGCTTTTTGAGCCGCTGGCGGCGCTGACGGCCGCGATCGCCTCGAGCAGCCGCGACGTGAGCATGATCTGCGGTCAAGACGGGACGCCCAGCGGCTTGATGTTGATTCGCTGCGGCTGCCTCCGTGGCATCAACGCCGTGGGTTACATCGATCTCAACGAACAGGCCATGCCCACCATCGCTGGGGACCACGACGTACGCATCGTCCGCTACCCGCGGCCGGTCACACGCTCGCTGCGGACCCTGCGGGGCTACATCCATGCCTTGCGCCGGTTCCACTGCGAGCACCACGCCGCGGCAGGTGCGGCGCCTGAGGATTGGGAATCGGCGTTTTCGCTGGTCGAACCCGGTGCCCACGTTCACGAATCCGCGGTGCTGCACGACAGCGTCGTGCTCGAAGGCGGGCGGGTGGAGGCCGGTGCGGTGGTGGTGCGTAGCGTGGTCTGCGCCGGTGGGGTGGCGCCGGCGGGGCGTGTGACCAGCGACACCGTGGTGGGCCGTGGGGCCTAAGGCCATGGCCCGCCTCAGGGTGGTCTGATAATCGCCACGGGCTGGCCGTCAATCAATCTTCGGGGCAGGGTTCCGCAGTGACTATAATTGGTCCGGACGTGGGTTCTGGGGCCTTGACCGAGGCCCGAGGCTCGGAAACCTTCCAAGGGTTTACCCTTGACCACGATGGGCGGATTTTGTCCGTGCTTGACCCAATGCGAAACCGGATCGATCTGATGCGCTTCCGATAGCGTTCACAAAGAGCGACCCCAGGCCCGACCCCAGTCCCGACGCCTCCCAGCCGATAGGGGATGTAGAACATCCGCCAAGGCGGGCCAACCGCCGCGGCGGTGCTGACATAGCGGCTGAAAGATGCTGCTCCAGCCCCGCCTGACAAGCCCCCCGTACTCCGTCCCCAACCCTGACCCGAACCCGACGATCAACCCCGCCATGCCTGGCGAGAGGGAAGCACGAGATGAGTGACGAAATTTCCTTTGCCTCGACCAATGACACTGGCGAGAGCCTGACGGCCGACGAAATCCGTCTGCGGCGACAGAAGCTCCTGGCCCTGCTTAAGGGCCGGTGGCACTGGGCCATCCTCTCGTCGGTGTTGCTGTCCAGCGTGTTGGGCTACCTCTGCTACCAGAGTGTGGGTGCGGTCTACCGCAGCACCGGCATCGTGCAGATCAACGACGACACGATCTTGGCCGCGGCCGACCGCAACGCGGTCAACCGGGACATGAGCCGATGGACCTCGTTCTTGCGCGTGCAGGACGAAATGATCAAGAGCACCGACGTGGCCCAGCGGGCGCTGCTGTCGGACGACTGGCGCAACCGCCCGAACCCGGAAATCAGGTTCGATCCCATGGAGTTCTCGAAGCAGATCGAGACCACGATGGACCCGGCTAATCCGAAGAACAACCTGATTGAAATCGCCTTCGATTCGCCTGACGCCCAGACCTCGGGTGCCGCGACGCGGGCTTTGGTCAAGGCTTACAGCCAGGAATACATCGCTCAGGCAGAGAACAACTACTCGACACGTATCGCGCAGCTGCGGTCTGAGATTCAAAAATCGGACCGGGCCATCGAGAACCAGATGGCGCGGCGCCGCACGATCCTCAGCGACACCGAACACGACCAGCTTGCTCAGCGGTTTAAATCCGGACTGGATCGCAAGCTGGCCTTGTCCGGGCAACTCGACGACGTGCGGGCGGTGCTGGCTTCACGCAATCCGGTTCGCAACGGTCTGCGGCCTAGCCCCGCGGAGTTGATGGATGTTGACGAGCCGCTGGTCAATCTGGGGGCTGAAAAGAAGGTCATCGAGCAGCAGATCCAGATTTTGGCTGCGGGTGGCGCGGGGCCGAACCACTTGGCCCGCAAGCGTCTTGAAACGCAGTTGAATCTGATCAAGAACCAAATCGGAGAGCGTCTGGCCCTGCTGGCCGGTGACGACGGAACCGAAGTGGATCTGGATCCCGAGTATGTCAGGCTGGATCGGCTTGAGGAGCAGCTCACCCGCACGCTGACCGAGGTGTCCCACGAGCTCGAGTCACTGGGCGAAAAACAGCGGAAGATCGCCAGCATCCGTGCGGATGTCGACGCGAAGAAGGTCATCATCGCCCGGGCACGCAAGGCCCTCGAAGAGATCAACATTGAGATCGCGGGGCTGAGCAGCAACTTCAACATCAAGCGCTTCGGCGACCAGCCCGAAGGGGCCTACAACAGCGGTAAGACCAAGCAGATGGGAGCCCTGGGCGTTCTGGGCGGCATCCTGCTGGGCACCGGTGGGGTGATGCTCATCGGGCTGATGGACCGCCGCCTGCGTCACGTGGGTGACGCGCAGCTGGGGCTGGGCAAAGAAAATCGGATGCTTGGCATTCTGCCGACGCTGCCGGACAACTTCGCCGAGCCCGAGCAGAGCGAGCGGGCAGCGCACTCGGTGCACCACATCCGTACGTTGCTGCAGATCAGTGATGGCGGCCGTGCCCGCGTGTTCTCGATCACCAGTCCTGCTGCGGGCTCAGGCAAGTCCAGCCTTGCGGTGGCTCTGGGGCTGAGCTTCGCGGCGTCGGAATCCAAAACCCTGGTCATCGATTGCGACCTGGTGGGTGCAGGACTGACCCGTCGCGTCGGAGCAGTGGTCAACCGCTCGGTTGAGTCGATCTTGCGGGATGACACGGTGCTGACCGACGAACAGATCATGGATGCGAACCGGGCCAGCCGAGAGCAGGGCATCAGCGTGAAAGATGCGCTGGTGGAACTGGGCTACCTGACCAAGAAGGACCTGTCGCGGCTCAACCGCCGCCAAGCCGATTCGTCGCTGGGTGTGCTGGATGCCTGCCAAGGGCGGCCGTTCAATGAGTGCGTGGCGAATATCGGCGTGGACAACTTCTATGTGCTGCCCATCGGGGCCGCAAAGCCGCAAGACGCGGGTTTGCTGTCGCCCAAGGCGCTGCGCAAGCTGATCGCTCGGGCCCGAGACGAGTACGACGTGGTTCTGATCGATACCGGCCCTTGCCTGGGTTCGCTGGAAGCTTCGATGGCTGCGGCGGAAGTCGATGCCACGGTTCTGATCGTCTCGCGTGGCGATTCCAAGACGCTGGCCACCCGTGCCCGCGACCACTTGGTCTCGGTGGGTGCCTACGTTGCCGGGGTGGTGTTCAACCATGCCTTGGACACGGACATGAACCAGTCGTCCTTCGCGTCGATCGTCAGCGCCGAGCGGCGTTCGGACATCGACCGTGTGGTGGCCGCCGCGGACCCTGAGGTGGCGGCACGCTTTGGCCCCTTGGGCTCGGCAGTGGCCGCGTTTGGTCGGCCCAGCAAGTCGCCCAACGGCACACCTCGCAATGCTCCTGAGCCCGCGGTCCGCCGCGCCCGCTGAGGCGCTGGGTCATCTGCCTTCTCTCTGACTGATGATTACGCCGATCGACGAGCATGACGCATTGGACTCCTCTCAGGCCCATACGGTCTGGGGGCTGGGACCGGTGCAACTTCACGACCGCTTCTGGGCGTCGCGGGGTGTGCAGGTGGTTCGCCCCGGTGACGCGGCGCCGCTAGAAGAAGATGCGGATCTGTTTTTACTCAGTGACGCGCGGTCGATGTCGATCTTCCGCATCATCCAGGTCATCGACACGCTGCAGTGGCTCAAGCCGCAGATGCTGTTCGTGAGGCTTCACGGCGCGTTTGAACAGGGTTACTCCGAGCGGGTGATCGCCGATGATGACGACCGTTTTGTGCGTTTTGAGCGGGTGTACAGCGCCGCGGACTGGCGGCTGGGGCGGGTGGCGCTGACCGCGTCGCGTGACCTGGCTCAGACCTGGCAGGCGTCGACAGATGCGAAGGAAGGCTGGCGCACGCTACGCCGCGAAGTGGACCCGAATCTGCGGACGACCCTGTCGGTGCCCGGTTCGGTTTACGACCGGGCGGTGCCCGATCAGGTGTCTGAGTTCATCCGCGAGTTGGTGAGTGTTTGGAAGCGACCAGACGCGACGATCCGCCGGGCCCGCCGCATGGAGGGTGAGTCGTGGGGAGATCGCTTTGCACAGCCCACTGGCGCAGCTCGACTCATCGGCCCGGTGTGGGTGGGCACGGGACGCACGTTGACCACCGACCGCGCGGTGGTGGGCCCGGCGGTGTTGTGGGATCTGCCTGAAAAGCGCCCGCAGCCCGATGCGATTCAGTGGCGTAACCGGGTTGAATCCCACGACGCGGTGGTGGGGCAGGTGCGGCCGCAAAAACTTAGCCGCGTGCAGCGGGGGTTGCGTCGCGGGTTCGACATTGTGTTCTCGCTCTTGGCTTTGGCGGTGGCGTTGCCTCTTGCGCCGTTCATTATGCTGGGTATTTGGTTAGAAGATGGGGCGCCCTTCTTTTTTGCCCACGACCGCGAAACCACTAACGGGCGCACGTTTCCTTGCCTGAAATTTCGCACCATGCGCAAGGACGCCGAGGAAATCAAGGCCCGGCTGGTCGAGGAAAACCAGGCCGACGGACCGCAGTTTTTCATTGAGAACGATCCACGGATTTCGAAGGTGGGTCGGGTGCTGCGTAAGACCAACCTCGACGAGCTGCCGCAATTCTTGAACGTGCTGGCGGGCCACATGGCGATCGTGGGCCCGCGGCCCAGCCCGTACAAGGAAAACCAGTTTTGTCCGCCGTGGCGCGAGGCGCGGCTGTCGGTTCGCCCTGGGGTGACGGGTTTGTGGCAGGTCAAACGCTCGCGCAACGCCGGCGAAGACTTCCAAGAGTGGATCCGTTACGACATCGAGTATGTCGAGAACCGCACCTGGCGGATGGATTTTTACATCATCGTGTGGACGATGCTGGCTTGTTTCGGAGTGAAGCACAGCACGCCGGGATCGGCAGACGCGGGCGTTGAGCCCCAGGCAGAACCCGAGGCGGCGGCGGCGGACGCAGAGGCTGCAAAAAGCCAGGCGTAAGGGGCTAGCGGCTAGGGGATTGGGGATATTTGCCGGGGTTGGCTTTCGCCACCCAGCGCGCTGCGGTTTAGAGATACCACAGCAGGGCGACGATCTCGACGGCGACGAGGATCGCGAAAAGCACCGAAATTTTGGCGACCCGAGCCCGCGGCCATGGCCGCGTAGGTGGAAGGGGCACCATGCGCAGCTGGGGTTCGCCTGCGGTGGGGCAGAAGGCCGGGGCGTAACCGCGGCGGGCTTGGTCTTGCACCACGGCGATGATGAGGTTGGCGTCGAAGGCGGTGAGCCCGAAGGCCCGGGCCATGCGCACCAGCCGGTCGCGTGCGGGAGGGGTGAGGGTGGCGCCTTGAAGCTGCTCTGCGGCGCGCACGGCCAAGACCCACCGCGGGTCGGAGGTGCCGCGGATCGCTTGGCCGCGGTCGACTTCGAGGCTGGGGCGAAATCGGGCGGCGCGGCTGACCAGACGCAGTTGCGTGGAGGCCGCTACGCCATCTGCCTTATTGAGCCGCGGCGGGGGGCCGGCGAAATCAAGCTCATCCGCGGCGAGGGCGGGGGCGTTTGAGCCAGCGGTGGAGGGTGGGGGGGATGGCATGACGGTGACAAAACAGCCGTCGAAAAACCAAACGGCACCCCCAAAATACCACGGGCTCGCCCCTGAGCCAGCGGTAATGATCGGTTTTAGGGTGTGCCCTAGGTCAGGGCGTCATCGGTGGCGGTGTGCCGCTGGATGAAGCTGGCCACGCGGTCCCGGATCGGGCGGTGGTCGAACATTCGACGTCCGCCGTGCCCTGCGCCCCGCACCAGGAGCATCTTGGACGTGGTCCCGGCGGTTTCCAGGGCATTGTGGAGGTTGCGGGTCTGTTCGAGGGGGGTGAGGTCGTCGTGTTCGCCGTGGATGTGAAGGAACGGCGGTGCGTCGCTGTGGACGTAGGTCAGCGGGCTGGCCCAGCGGCTGCGGGTGGGGTTTTCCAGTATGGCATGGCCCAGGAGCTGGGCTTCGGGGGCGTCGGGGCCCGAGGCCACCTGCTCGGAGCGTCCTTTTTGCAGGGTCATGAAGTCGGTGGGGGCGAAGTAGTTGACCACCGCATCGACCGCTGAAGACTGGTCGACGTAGTCCCCGCCGCCTTCCAACGCTCTGTTGCCGGCGGTGAGGCCCAGCAGGCACGCCAGGTGGGCGCCCGAGGAGGCCCCGGCGGCCACCACGGCCTCGGGGGCCAGGCCCCACTCTGCGGCGTGGGCCCGCACAAAGCGGACCGCGGCCTTGGCGTCGTGGAGTTGGCTGGGGAACAGGTGGCGGGGGGCCAGGCGGTAATTCACGGCCACCACCGCGATGCCGTAGCGCACGAGCCAGCGCACGGCGCAGTGGTCTTTGGAGCCCGCACGCCAGCCGCCGCCGTGGAAATAGATCGCCGCGGGAACCGGGGTGTCCGTATCCGGGCGGTAGACGTCCAGCAGCAGTTCCTCGCCGGGGTGCTGGGCGTAGGCGAGGTTACGGTGGAGTGCTTGGTGGTCGTGGGGAACGGATTTCAAGAGATGATGATCTGAACGGGATCGTTTGCGAGAGGGGGCACCAAACGGTACAACATAGTCTCCGAAGAGCGAGCGGAAGCGCATGGCTTCTTCGGATGTGAGAGTCCGCCGGGGCCAGTCAATTGAAGGGGGAATCAAACCCGTCTCCTTGACGCTGCGACGCGGGGCGTGCCTTAGGGCTCACCCTTCCTGTTCCGACTCCCACGGGGTGTTCCGTGCCTTGACCACGACGTCCAAGGACGCAGGACCCGGGCGGTGATGCGGTCTGGACCGCGTGCCGCGTGCCGTGTGCACATTGCTCTTTTTCGCGGCCCCGTCTTATCCGGGTTGCCTCAGATTCCCCGCCGCCACCGGTCTGCGACACAGACCGGGCCTGTCGGGCCTCCACCTTGTGATCCTTTCCCCGCCGCGGGCTTCGGTCCTTTGGCCCCCATCCCCGAGAACGTCCCTGATGACGAACCCTGACCCGTCCGGTCCTGACGATCCTTCGGCCAAGCCCCGCCGTCGCCGCCGCTCGCGTTCACGCAGCAAGTCGCGTGCGTCAGGAGTTGAATCGCCGGTGGCCGAGACGGCGGCAGACCAGGCCAAGGTGGATGCGTCCGCATCCAACGCGGGCCCCGATCCCAAAGAGGGCCAAGCGCCGGCCTCGGGTGGAACCAAGAAGAAAAGGTCGCGGCGCCGCAAGTCGTCCCGCGCAGAGCCCGCGGAGGTTTCTGAGGGTGAGCAGGACCAGGACCAGGGCCCGTTGACCGCGACGGGCATTCTGGAACTGTCAAACAAGTCTGACGGTCGTCTGCGAACCTTGGGCGACACCTACGTCAACGACCCCGAAGACCCGGTGGTTCCCTCGCACCTGATTGAGAAGTATCACCTGCGTCCGGGGCTGATGCTTGAAGTCAGCCTGGGCAAGGTCGTCGGTGGCGGCGGGGGCGGCGGGAAAAAAGGAGGCAAAGGCAAGTATGGCAAGCAGGGCAACGGCGGGGGCAAACGCCCAAAGGCGAACACGATTGCGCCCACTGCCCGGCGCGCGAAGGACGTGTTGCTGGTCGATGGCATGGATCCGCAGGACATGGAGAACTACCAGTCCTACGAAGAGCTCACGACCATCATGCCCCAGCCGCGGCTGACCTTGGAGTACCCCGGTTGCCCACCAGCCTGCCGGCTGATCGATCTGTTTTGCCCCATCGGCTTGGGCACACGTGGCATGATCGTGTCGCCGCCCAAGGCGGGCAAAACCACGTTGATGCAGCAGATCGCCGTGGCGATCAGCCGCAACCACCCCGAGGTCGACGTCTACGCGCTGCTGATTGACGAGCGGCCTGAAGAAGTCACCGATTTCAGGCGCAACGTGCCTTGCACCGTGTGGGCCAGCAGCAACGATCACCCGCTGGAACGCCACGTGGGCCTTGTGCAGTTGGCCATCGAGCGGTGCAAGCGTCATGCGGAAATGGGCAAGGACGTGGTGGTGCTGCTTGACTCGCTGACCCGTGTGGGCCGGGCGTTTAACACCGCTCCGGGCATGCAGGGCACGGGCCGCACGCTGTCGGGTGGTTTGGACGCCGGGGCCTTGGCGATTCCCAAGCAGCTGTTTGGCGGAGCCCGCAAGTTTGAAGAGGGCGGCAGCTTGACGATCATCGCCAGTGCGTTGGTGGACACCGGCAGCCGCGGCGACCAGGTGATCTTTGAAGAGTTCAAGGGCACGGGCAACATGGAGGTCATCCTCGATCGCAAGATCGCTGAGACCCGCACGTTCCCGGCGATTGATCTGGCGGCCAGCGGCACGCGCAATGAAAACTTGTTGATGAGCGATGCGGAGCTGGACACGGTGACCGCGCTGCGGCGCCGGCTTGGAAGCATGCAGCCGGTCACGCAGATCGATCAGCTGCTCAAGGCGTTGCAGCGCTACGAGACCAATGCCGAGCTGGTGGGTGACAGCCAAAAGAACCCGCAAGCCCGGGGCTAGAGCAGGCGGCGTCAATGCGGTCCGCGTGTGCTGGATGCGTCGTGGTGGTGCTGGTGTTGCATCGGCCGCGCGAAGGTGTCGTAGGCTTCAGCGGCTTTGCTACGCCACGCTTGGCCAGCGTGCCCGCGGCCATCCATTGATGCCATTTTTTCTGAGTGCAGCGGACCCGATCGGTGCGCGGCTTGTGCGCTACCTTGGGGTCACTGATCGCGGTCGATGGCTGTGACCAAGGCCTGCGCCGCGGCTTGGGGGTCCGTCGCGTGGCAGATCGCTGAGCTCACCGCGATGCCGTAGACGCCCGCGGTGGCGAGTTGGCCCGCGTTGTCGGCGGTGATGCCGCCGATCGCCAGGTGGCCGGGCTTTGGCCCTGGATGTTGGTGGGCCCAATCCACGTACTGCTTGAGGTAACCCGGCCCGGCCAACACGGGCTTGTGCTTGGTGGTGGTGGGGAACATGGGACCCACCCCGCAGTAGTCGGCGCCCGCATCTGCGGCGGCCTGGGCTTGGTCGAGGTTGGAGGTGCTTACGCCGATGATCAGTTGGCGGCCAAAGAGCTTGCGGGCGTGGGCGCAGGGCAGGTCGCCTTGGCCCAGGTGCACGCCGTGTGCTCCGGCGGCGAGGGCGACATCCGCGCGGTCGTTGACGATGACCGTGACCCGGTGGCCCACGCGCTTCACGACGTCGCGGGCGCGGTCCAGCAGGGCGGCGGCGTTCATGTCTTTTTCACGCACCTGCACGCAGTCGACGCCGCCGTCGACCGCGGCATCCAAGACCTGCTGCCAGGGCCGTTGGCACAGGGATTCGGTGAGCAGCAGGCACAGCCGCCAGGGGTGGGGTTGGCCGGGCGCCAAGGCGGCGTGTAGGCGGCGCTGCAGCTCGTAGGCCCTGTAGCGCAGCGCTTCAACGGCGGGTGGGTTGGGCAGCACCTTGCCGTATTCCTCGAGCACACGCAGCGCTTCGGTGAGGCGGTTGCCCGCGGCGGCCACGACGTCTGCGGTGGATCGTCGGATGCCTTCGGCGGCGGTGGTGGTGGCGGTGCCGACGTCGCCGGGGGTGTCGCGGGCGTAGGTCAGGTCGGCCACGTGGGCGAGTGCGGCGGTGATGTCGTGGCGTAGCTGTTTGAGTTCGCGTGACAGGGCCGCGTCGTTGAGCAAGAAACGGGCGGCTTCTTCCATGGTGCGCAGGGCTTCGCGGGCGCGGTTGAAGTTGGCGTCAAGGACTCGGGGGATCTGCATCGATAGGCTCGGGGCCAGAGAACGTCGGCGGGTTAGCCGCCGGTGGAGATCCGCGGCGTCACGGGGGCGTCCGGGGCGTCCAGTGCGTCCAGTGGGTCCAGCGCGTCGGGAGACGGCGCGGTGGTGGCGCGGCGGCGGGGGAAGGCTGCTGGCCAGCCGGGATCGTGTTGATGTTCGTCCAGGCGTTCGTCGAGGCGGCTGGCACTCAGCGACGGCCCGTCGCGAAGCACGTGGCTGGGCCAGCCGTGGCTCTGGGGCTGGGCGTTGAGCAAGGTGGTGGCTGTGACTGTCCACAAAGCCCAGGCCAGGGCTGCGGGGCCCGGTGAGGCGTCACGGGCGGACCTGAGTCCCAGCAAGGCGGCAGAGAGCAGCAGTGCGCCACCCATCAGGGGGTAGTGCAGGCTGGCGTCTGGGTGCTGGGTGATCCACCACCACGGCAGCGCGGCCGAGGCGACGGCGACTCCCACGGCGGTGGGCCAGCGGATCAGCTGCCAAGCCCGTGCAGTTTGGCCGTCTTGGGCCAAGTCCGCGGCGTAGGCCAGGAGTTGGGCGGCCACCAGGGCCAGGGCGGGGGTGGCCAACAGCACGCCGACGGCCCAGCCCCGGCCGTCGGCGTTGAGCCACGCCGGTCCGAAGAGGGCCAGCAGCGTGGATGTGGCGCCCCACACCCAGGTCATGGTGGCGCGTCGGCGGGCCTGCTCGCCGGCGATCACCCAGGGTGCCAGCGCGGCAGCGGCGATGACCATGCTCCAGACCCCGCCGCTGACCAGCAGCGCGAAGCCGCGCTGGCTGATGATCCCAAGCACCTGGCTGGGGCTGCTTGCCGCCGAGGGCCACGTGGCTCCGATCAGCGTGCGTAGGCCGCCGACCGGCGGCGGCGAGGCGGTCTGAAAGTTGTAGAGGACCCAGGGCACGGTCAGCAAGACTGCGATTGCGGCCGCGGCGGTGAGCCCCAGCAGGTGCCCGGTGCGACGCGGGCAAAACACACTCATCACCGCCAGGGGCAGCATGACCGCGGCGGCGACGGTGGCGCCGCCCACTAGAGTTGAGACGCCCAGCAAGAGCCCGCACAGCGTGTACCCGGAAATCTGGCGTCGCAGTTTGGCGGCGGGGCGCAGCGGCCGCATGGCCCAGAGCGCCGCGGCTGCGGCGAGCAACGCGGCGGCCACGGCAGGCGCCTCGGCGGTGGCGGATCGCCCGTAGACCAGCCACAGGGGGTTGGCGAGAAACACCAGCCCCGCGAGGGTGGCGGTGCCCAGCCCGCCGAGTTGGGTGCCGGCCCAAAACACGGCGCCCAAGGCCACCAAGGCGCAGCCCACGCTCACCAAGCGGGTGCGAAAGAGCATCGCGTGCCCCGGGGCCGGGTGGTGGGAGGTATCCAGCGGAAGGATCGCAAGCACCTGGAGCCACGCGAGGCCCGGCGGGCGGTCCACCACGGGCTGGTGGTTGAGCACCGGCACCAGCCGGTTGAGGGTCAGTCCGTCGCCTGACAACGCGGCCTGACGCTGCCACGTGGCTTGGGCGGTGAGCACACCGGTGAGCTCGCGTGAGCTGATCGTGTCGATGCTGCGCAGGCCGCTGGTCAGCGGGATGGCCGCGACCAGCAGCAGCACAGCCACCACCAGCCCACCAAGCGGGCGCGCGATACGCACGGGAGGCCGGGCCGCGGCGTGCGCGGGCCCGGGGGCGTGTCCGGTGATCGGGTCGGGGTCGGCGTGGTGGGAAGGCATGGCGGGCCAGGGATCCGGCAAGCGGGAGTTTACCTTGGGCGACAACTCTCGCCGCGGAGAGTACTCGTGTTGGACATTCCTGGATCTGGGCTTCAGATCGCGGTGGGTGGGGCTGCGTCGGCGGGGGTGAGTGCCCGCTGAAGGGCTTGAAGTTGGGCTTCCACCGCTTGTTGAGCCTCCGGATCGAGGCTCTGGCCGCCGTAACGCACGGCGTAGTACGTCTCGGTGAGGGCTGGGAGGGTTGGGTCCAGCACCGGGTGGTCGTGGATGATTTGCTGGGTGAACGCCCGGGGGGTCTGGCTGGGGTGTCGGTTCAAGCCGTGTTGGCTGAGCAGCGTCTGCATGCGGGCGTAGAACGCGGGCGTGGTCCCGGCGTTGCTGGGGTCTTGGCCGCGCCGCGGGGTGTGGGATCTCAGCCGTGTACGGGCCAGTAGCGCCAGCAGCAACACGCCGATGCCCATCGTCGCGACCGCGGCGGCGAAGGCCACGGGGTTGAAGCGGCTTGCCGCGTTCGACAGGCCCGCGCTCACCGGCTGCGTGGTCTGGACCGACAGATTTTTAACCCAAGCTCCCGCTTTATTGAGCGTGTTCAAGGCGGCGTTGCGCGTGCGTTGATCAAAGGCCACGACCTTGCGGATCCAATTGAATTCGAGGTACTCCCACAAACGGACAACGGATGCGGAAACCCCACGGGTGGCCGCGTGGTGGGCCGCGACGGGGGCTGCGGGAGTCGCGTCGAGGGTGATCCAGCCGATGCCCGGTCCCGCGTCGACCTCGGCCCAGGCGTGGGCGTGGGATTGACGCACGACGTAGTAGCCTCCCAGGTCGCTGTATTCCGACGCGCGGAAACCCACGATCATGCGGGCGGGGATGCCCACCGAGCGGCACATGGCCACCAGGCCTGCGGCGAACAACTCGCAGTGGCCGCTGCGGGTCTGGAAAAGGAAGTGGGTCACCGGGTCCTGCCCCGTCGGTGGGGCGGGGTTGTTCAGGTTGTAGGTGTATTGGCTGCTGAGATGCTGCGAGAGCACTGCGGCCACGCGGGCGTCGTTGGGGGCGTGGGTGGCGGCGGGGTCGCGCTGCAGCCCGGCGGCGCCGATGATCTGCATGGCCGTGTCGCGCACTTCATCGATGCGGGGTGTCCACCCACGGGCGTAGGTGTTCGGGGTGACCAACGCCAGGCGGTGGTTGCGAAACGCGTGGGTGTGCACACCGTCGGGTGTGCGGACCTGGGTGGTGAAGGCTTGCCAGCGTGCCCAGGCCGCGATGCCCGGAGGGTTGACAGGGGGGTGTCGGTCGTTGGCAGGCCGATTGAACAACGCCGTGGTCCGCGGCCAATCCAGTTGGTAGCTGGCCCCCGCGGGGACTGTGGCATGGCTGGACAACTGCTGGTCCAGCGTGTTGTAGGTCACCTGGGGAAAGCTTGTGCGGATGATTTTTTCAGGGCGAAAACCCGGCCCGCCCTCGGCCGTGGGGTGGGCCACCACACCGAACACGACCGACGGGCCGCCGCGTCGCACGGTGATTTGGGCGGAGTAATGGCCACGTCGAATGTCGGTGGGGCGGTGGATGATGCCATGGGGCGGCACGGGCTCGGCAGCGCGGTGGCTCAAGGCCGACCGGCGCCACAAAAAATCTTTGGGGTCGTAGTCGTCCAGCGCCATCCCACGGACCAGCCACGGCACGTCGACGCTGCCCAGATTCATGCCCTCGTCGTGGATACGCAGGTGCAGCACGGGTTCTTGGCTGCCGCTGCCCAGCGGCCCGTTGCCCAACTTGACCTCGGGGCTGAAGCCGGTCGACCGGGTTGCGTTGATCTGCAGTCCGTTCCGAAAGGCCGCGTTGCTGCGTGCCTTGTCGGTGCGTGGCAGGCCCACGAACACCACCGCAGTGACCGCCGCGGTCACCATCAAAGCCGACACGCCCACACGGCGCAGCGCACGCCTGGCCCCGCGGCTGGCGTTGTGGTTGAACCGTGGCCGCGGTGCGCCGCCACCGGCCACGCCCGCGGCGGCGTGCTCGGCGGCCACACGCTGGTCCACGGTGCGCAGGTGAAACAGCATCAGCGTGGCCATGCCCAAACTGCAATAGGCCAGCAGCAGCACGGCGTAGGCCATCGACACGCCCAGCACACTGGCGCCCACCATTTGCAGCACGCTGATCACCAGCAGTTGGGCGTACTCGCGCGATGATTTGCGTGCGTAGAGCAGCAGCAACTGCAGCACCAGGGTGAAGTGCCCCATGGCCACCAGCAGGTTGGCGTTGAGGTAGTACACCCGCCAGACAATCCACAGGGTGGCCACGGCCGCGCCGAGGTTGAGCCAACGCATGGGCAGCGTGCGGCCCCGTGGGCCGTGGGTCAGGTACCACGAGGCGACACCGACGGTGCCTGCCAGCAGCAGCAGCCCGGGGTTGTGGGTGGCGAAGCAGAACGCCGCGATCGACAGGAGGACCTGGGCGACCGCCAGTCGTTCGAACAGGGTGGTGAGGCTCATGGCTTGCCCCCTGCGCGGGTGGTGGCGGCCAGATGCCGGGTGAAGTCTTCGGCCCCCAGCAGGGTGACCACGCCGCCGTGGTCGCCGCGGGGGGGCGGCAACGCGGAGCTGGGGCCGGTCCAGACCACCACTTCGTTGCCGCCGTGCGACCCTCTGGCGGTGGGGAGGGCTGGGAGGGCGGGGGCGGATGCGGGCATTGGGGCCGCCTTGTGGGCCTGGCCTGAGGAGGATGTTGGCAAGCGGGCCAGGGTTTCGAGCATGGCCGCGAGTTGCTTGGCGTGGCCCGGAGCAGTCGGGGCCGTGACGCGCTGGCTTCCAATGTGCAGATCGACCCTCAGGCCCGCGCGGTGGGCGTCGCTGAGCAGTGAACCGGCGAGGCTGATGGCCCGTTCTTCGAGCATGAACGGCTCGCTCGCGTCGTCATCGCAAGTCGCCAGATCCAGGCGCACCGACAGGTGTGGTGGGCGATGGCGGGTGCGTTCGCGGACCACCCAATCTCTCCCGCGCGCGCTGCGTTTCCAATCGATAGCGCGTAGCCGGTCTCCGGAGCGGTAAGGGCGCAGCCCGTAGAATTCGTCGTCGCCGCCGACCCCGCTGCTCGACCCTTCGTTGCCTTGGGCCCCGCGTGCCAGGCGCCCAACCAGATCGGGATCCAGGCGGTACAGGCGTGGGAGCACGAGCACGGTGCTGGGCCGCTCGAAGCTCAGCGTCTTGCAGATGATTCCGAAGGGGAACGTGGACGAGACCGCGACGCCGTGCAAGGCCAACACCCCGCGCCGACGCGGGCGACACCGGCTTTGCATACGGATGCCGCGTCGGCCGCCCACGTGCAGGGCCCACGTCACCGGTGCGCCGCCCAGAGGGGGCGGTCCACTTGGAGACCCGTGGGGTTCAAGACGTTCACGCACCACCACGGCGAAGGCGGGGATCCGCCCGTGGTTGTCCACGCGGTAGCGCAGCGCCAGCGTGTCCCCGACCGACACCTTGGCGGGCGTTGAGCGCTGCACCCGCAAGCCGCGCATGCTCGTCCAGGCCCAAAGCACCGCGAACACCAGGCCGCCAACCATGAGGCCCACCGCGGCGAACAGCAGGTTGGACTGGCTAAAGAACGCCGCTGAAGCGACCAGCGTAAGCACCAAGGCGTACACCAAACCGCCCGAGCCGAGCCGGTACTGCACACGGGCGAGGTCCATGGATGCCATGGGTTTAGTATGCCTCGGGTGGGTCTGCGAAGCCAGACACAACTTGGCAGAAACCTGCTTAAATCGCTGGTATGCGCGGTAGGCGGTGGGAGTCGTCGGTTTGTGCCGGATCTAGTCCCGGATCTAGTCCCGCAAGAACGGCTGGGCGTCGCGCAGCGTGCGTTCAAGCAGGTTGCCCTGAGGCTGTGGATGCGTGTCGGGCCCGGGGACCAGGGTGATGAGCAGGTGCTTGCCGCGGTGTGGCAGGCTTAGGGCCTGGGTGGCGCTGCCATGATCGGGCGGTCGTTCGCCCCGCACTTTGATGTCCATGATCAGCACCCCGGCGCCCGCGGTGTGGATCGGCATCGCAAACTTGCCGTCGCCGCGGGTGCTGACGACGCCGAGTTTTTCAGGCGTGAGCCGGTCGGGATCCAACCACACGCTGACCCGGGCCGAGGCCAGCCCCGGCTCGACCAGGCGTGGGTCGTTGGGTTCGACCCACTGCACCGAGGGAGTGTGTCCTGAGATCACCGCCCCGCGCAAGGCGTAGGGTGCGCAGCCGGTCAGCCCCACAAGCACGAGCGTGAGCAGCCCCGCGAGTGCCCGTGGCATCAGGGAAGTGCGGCGGGTCAACCGGCCACGCCCGAGTTCTCGACCGCGGGCAGGTCTTTGAGGTTCGCCAACCCAAACACTTCGAGAAATTGCTTGGTGGTGCCGTAAAGCATCGGCCGGCCGATCTCTTCGGCGCGGCCGGTGATCTTGACTAGGTGCCGTTCCATGAGCGACCGCAGGGTTTCGCCGCAGGCCACGCCTCGGATGGCCTCGATGTCCGCCCTCAGCACCGGCTGCTTGTAGGCGATGATCGACAGTGTTTCGAGCGCCGCGGGGCTTAGCCGCGCGTTGCTCTTGCCACGTTTGAGGGCAAGCAACACGTCGGCGTATTGAGGCAGGGTCATCACGCTGTAGCCGCCGGCCACTTCTTCAATGCGAAACGAGCGTCCGGTCTCTTGATAGGCGGTGTTCAGCCGTTCGATGGCTTTCTTCACCGGACCACTAACGCCAAGCTCCAAGGCCTCGGCCAGGCGGCCGGCCGTCATGGCCCGGTCGCTGGTCAACAGCGCCGCTTCCACCCGCGGACACAGCACCTCGAAATCGATGTCGATCTCGACTTCGGGCGCGGACTCGGTCTGAGACTCGGTCTGAGGCTCGGACGCAACATCAGATGTCGCATCCGATTCAACATCGGGTGTGCTGGGCGGATCGGCTTGCTCGGTCACGGAATCGGCCATCCACAGATTGTAGTGGCCCCTCTGGGCGGGGGCGCTCTAGGGGGCACGCTTTAGGCAGCACGCTCTAGGCTGCATGCTCCGCACCCCGTCGCAGCCCCATGGGGTTCTTCAACACGTGGCTAGCCCAGCTTCCGCTGACTGCGCAGCTGGTCGATCGAGGCCTGCAAGTACCGTCCGGGGCACACGGTGGGTTTGATCTCGCGGTGGGTCCGTACCCGGGTGGCGGCCACCCGCTGGGACACGGTGAGCGCCTTGGTGAACCGGCTGAGCGACGCGAGCTGCGCCGCGGTGGGGCGTTGGCGGTCGAAGTTGCCCAGCACCAAGACCCCCAGGTTGTGCGGGTTGTTCTCGCTGACGTGGGCGCCTTGATACGCGGCGCTGCGGCCTTCGATCACCCGGCCGGCGCGGTCGATCACGTAGTGGTAGCCGATGTCAGACCAGCCGCGGTCGCGGGTGTGGACCTGGCGGATCTGTTCGATGCGGTCGAAGGTCGTGGCCGCGTCAGAAAAAGTGACGGGTTTCCAGCCTTCGTGGTGGATGGTGATCTGCTTCACACCGTCCATCGCCCGCACGTTGCGCGAGACCAGGCCGTGTCGGGTCCAGCTGGCCCGGCTCACGACCGGTACGCCGCCGATCTGCCGGGCCCCGGCGGCCACCGTCGTGGCTGCGGCGGGAACCGGGCGGACTTCGGTTAAAGAAGTACGCCGGGCCGCCGGTGGGATGGGGCCGGATCCGCTGGGCCACAGCGGCTTCACGCGGGCTAGCGGCTCGCCGTCACGGGCAGCTCGTCCCACGCAGCCGGCGGCGGCGAGGGTCAGTCCTGAGAGCAGCACGTGTCGGCGGGTTAAAGCCATGGCAAAAACGAACGGGAGTGGGGGGCGGTAAAAGGCGCGATGTCGATGACTGAGCAAAAGCGCTCGACAGCCACCTGCCAAGCAGATCGGCCGTTGCGGGGCTTGGGGCCGAGCCAATCCGCCGCGGGGGGGATCTATCGGACCGCCATGCCCAAGCCCACAATTTTAGGCTTGGTTCCGGCTGGGCGGAGATTTTCAGAATACCGGCCACCTTGTGCCCGCTGCAAGAGAAACGGGTTAATGGGGCTTGTGGGTGGTATGAGACCCGTTGGCCCAAAACCGTGCCAAGCTGGCCAAAACGGTCCTGAATCAGCCTGGTCAAGAGAGCAGGGGGGGGGAGCTCCGGGGAACCATTAAAAAACCGCGGCTCCCGGAGGAGCCGCGGCGTTGATTGTTATCTGACCCGCATCAGCTGATTTAGCCCAGCAGGGACAGGGCATTCTGCGGCTGGCTGTTGGCAATGCTCAACACGTTGGTGGCGGCCTGCACCAGAATCTGACCGCGGGTGAGGGCCGCGGTTTCGGCGGCGAAGTCGGTGTCGCGGATCGCACTCTCGGCGGCCGAGGTGTTTTCCAACGCGACGCCCAACGAGCGGATCGTGGCCCCGACGGTGTTGGCCTGGAAAGCCCCCAAGCGGCCGCGGAGGGTGGTAATTTCGTCGATCGACTCGTTCACAATCCGCTGGGCGTTGTTGAGATCCCCGTCGACCACGTTGAACTCTTGACCCGAGGCCAGCTGGCTCAAGAAGCCGGTTCCCTCGCTGCCCAGGTTGCGGCTGGCAACCGACTGAATACCAATCGAGACCTGGCTGCCGATGTCCACGTTGGGGCCGAGGTTGAAGGTGGCCCCGCCACCTTCGATGGTCACGGCGCTAATCGCCGCCAGTGTCTGGGCTCCGGCGTCACTCAGGTCGATCTCAACGTCGAGGAAGTCCGAGGCGATTCGGGCGACCGTGCCGTTGGAGGTCGCGACCGAACCATTGATGGTGGCGCCCACGTCCTGGCCTTCGTCGCGAATCGGGTTGCTGGCGGCGGAGAAGGCGACCCCCGCGTCCGTCGAGCGGATATTGGCGTTGGTGCTCGAAAGCGTGCCGATAGCCCCGGTGCTGCCGCCCGCGTCGCGGATGTCCACCGACACGAACTCGTCGTCGCCCAGTTCGACGGTCTGGATGCGGACGCCATCACCCGACGCCACGGCCGAAAGGCCCGTGAGGTCGGTGAAGGTGTTGATGGTCGCAGCGATGTTGGCCACCGACGTGCCCGAGGCGAAGCTGAACTCGCGGCTGCCCAGCGTGCCCGCCAAGTCGAAGACCAGCGTGGACTCGGAGTCGGCCAGGTCTAGGTTGGCTCCGGTAGAGAGAAACAGCCCGGCGTTTTGAGCCGACTGGGTGATCAGCACCTGGATGTCGCGGGTTTCGCCCGAGGGGATGTTCGCTGCGTTGACGGTCACCGACTCCACTGAAGCGGCTTGGTCTCGCACGTTGAAGTCGAAGTTGCCGTTGAGCAGCCGCGTGCCCTGAAAGCTGGTGGTCTCGGAGATGCGGTCGATGGTCTGCAGAATCGAATCGATCTGCAGCTGGTTCGCAGCCCGTTCTTCGTTGCTCAGCCCCGCTTCGTTGGCCGACCGGCCGACGAGCGATTGGACTTCCAGCAAAAGGTTGTTGACTTCTTGAAGCCCGCCCTCGGCGACGTTGACGACCTGTTCGGCCCGCTCGGCGTTACCGATGGCCGCGGTGATCGAAACTTGCTCGGACCGCAGGTTTTCACTGGCGATCAGGCCCGCGGGGTCGTCCGCGCCGCGGTTAATCCGCAGGCCCGTCGACAGGCGTTCGAGCGAGGTGTTTAGGGCTCGGTTGTTCTCACCCAGCACGCGTTGGCCTAGGAGAGAGGGAACATTTGTATTGATACGGCTCATCGTGTGTGTCCTTCCGTGAACTCACCAACAGTGCGGTGATGCACGCGTAATCGAAAGGCGTCCTGCCCATCAAAAATGTGGGATTGCGGCCTGCTCATCCGGCCCAACCGGCCGCGTCCAGTGACGAAGCCAGAGGCGTTCTCGGCCGGTTGTGCGAGCGGGCAAGAGGCGGCAGTCCATTCTCGCCTTATCGGGCTGATTCTCGTTCGCTTAGGGGGAGAATCCGCAGTATCTGATCGTGAAGGGCGTTCACAGGGATTCGACAGAGGGCTTGGAGTACCTTTTGCTGAAAGATGTTCAACTCGCAGGAGGTTTGAACGATGTATGCGCGGGGCCCAAAACCCGCCGGCTCAGAGCGGTTGACACTGTGGTTCAGATTTGAGGCGTACCGTGAAGGTGACTGTGAAGGTGACTGTGGCGTTGGGATCGCAAAATACGGTGCCGAAGAAGAGAAGGGGCTAACCCTCTGCGCGATCAATCGTGGTGTTGAAGACGCTGGTGTGCCGCCTGATGGCGCCTTTTGGCGTCGTGGGCTCACGGCTTTAAGGCCCGGGCGTGGCCCGTGCGGCGCCCAAAATCGGTCCGCCGGGCGAGGCTTGCACGTAGGCCACTGCCGCGATCTGACCCGGGTTTGCGTCGGGGGGCAGGTCCATGACGTAGGAGCCGTTGGCCGCCGGTGCGCTGTGCCACCCCCGCACCACCGCGTGGTGCACCAGCGTGCGTCCGCGGTTTTCGCCTTGGGCCACGTCGCTGGTCAGGTTGTCTTCGGTCAGCGCAAGGTTGATCTGCGCCGAGCCCGAGAGTGCGGCGTCGTGGGTGAGCGTCCAGGTGAATTCGAGTGTGTTGTCACGCCGCACCGCTTGTAGGTCCACCGCCACCGCCGCGGGGGCGGCGAGGCTTTGGGTCAGGGCCTCGTGGGCTTTGCCTTGGGCCGAACCCACGAAGCCCGAGGTGCCGTTGACCACCATCTGCGGGGTGTAGGCCCGTCCGCGGGTGAAGCGGCCACTGGGCAGGGTCTGGGTGTAGATGCCTTGGCGATGGCTGTAGTCCGGCGAGGCGAAGCGGTCGGCCCAGCCCAGGCGGTCCCAGTAATCGACGTGAAAGGCCAGGGCGATGACCGGTGGGCCATCGTCCGACAGGGCGTCTTCGTGCAGTGTGTTGAGTAAGTCTTCGGCGGGGGGGCAGCTCGAACACCCTTCGGAGGTGAACAATTCGACCACGGCCACGGCCCCGGGCGCGGAGGTGATCGGGGCCCAGGCCTCGGCGCAGCCTCCCTGGGTAGAGGCGACGAGGGTGGCGGCGGTGAGCAAGGCGGTGGCAGAAAAGAAGTGTCGCATAAAGACGCTAACCCCAGAACCTGCGCGGCTATTCCTTGTGGGGTGCGGCGGCGCTTAGCGCGCACAAAAAACCCCCGCCGGAAGGTTCCGGTGGGGGCGGTTTGAGTTGCGTTGAAACGCAGGGTTTACAGCAGGCTCAGGGCGTTCTGAGGGTTGCTGTTGGCAATGCCCAGCGAGTTGGTCGCGGCCTGCACCAGGATCTGCGAGCGGGTCAGGGCGGCGGTTTCGGCCGCGAAGTCCGTGTCGCGGATCGCACTCTCGGCGGCCGAGGTGTTTTCCAGGGCGACGCCCA
>JALZVY010000062.1 GCA_023300125.1 Phycisphaera sp. | reverse complement strand
GCTGCTGATCTTTGTTTATGCGGTGGGCGAGTATCAGGGCAATGTTTATGGCCTGACGTGGAGTGGTGAGAGCATCGGCGGAACGGAAGGTCCTGTTGATCCTGTTGACCCTGTTGACCCGGACCCTGCTGATCCCGTTGACCCTGTTGACCCGGACCCTGCTGATCCCGTTGACCCTGTTGACCCGGACCCTGCTGATCCCGTTGACCCTGTTGACCCGGATCCCGCTGATCCCGTTGACCCTGTTGACCCAGAGCCCGTTGATCCCGTGGATCCTGATCGCCCGATCGCCGGCACGCTGGACCAATTTGAAAACAACGACTTGCAGTCCTTCGCGACGGTTCTGACGGCCCCTTCGGGGACGCTGGCCGCGACGGCGACTGAGAACGACTGGTATCGGATCCAGGTTGGCGCTGGCTTGTTCCAGGTTGATCTGAGCTCGATCCCGTCTGAGGGCGAGTTGAACATCGAGATCTACACCGGCGGCGGCGCTTACATCACGGGCAATTACGGAGTTGAGACTCTGTCGACGTTGCAGCTTGATCTGGCTGAGGAAAGCGAATTGCTGATCTTGGTCTACGCCATTGGCGAGTATCAAGGCAATGTGTACGACTTGTCGTGGAGCAGCGAGGGCGTGGTGGATTCCGAAGGCCCTGTGGACCCCGAGGATCCTGATGCCCCCCAAGATCCTGCTGACCCCGTTGACCCGGCGGACCCTGCAGGGCCGATCGATTCCGATGTAGCTCCCGTGCTGGAACCGGTCTTGCACCCCGCCATCGCCCAGTGGGCGCAGGCGGCGACCACGGGGCGGGCTGACATCTTCGTGCTGGGCGACAGCGTGGTGTTCAACAACGGCACCGGATGGGATGGCGGCTTGAACGCGGGCTTTGACCGCACCTTGGGCCTGGCAGGCACCGGACTGCTGTCGGGTAACTATGCCGCGGGCACCGACGCGGGATACGGCTACGAAGCGTTCGGCCAGAACGCGAGCAACTGGCTCTTTGATTTCATCCCCGGCACCGACGTCCCGTCGATTACCAATGATGAAATCTTCAGCGATCAGTTTGCTCGGGTTCAGCACCCTTGGGGTCAAGTGACAGTCAACCCGCTCCGCGGCAGCGTTGCGCAGCTGGGCGTGAATCTCAGCGGCAACGGCGACACGGCCGAGTCCGACTCGGCGTTCACGTTCCAGACCTGGGTGTCGGGCGACGGGGCGACGTTTAACGTCACCCGCACCGCTGAAGACGGCAGTGTGGATGTGGTGGGCCTGCAGGAAGTCGACGGCGACGGCACGCAGCTGTTTACCTTTGACTTCCCCGCAGGCGAAAGCCCCGCCGACGCGGCGGCCAGCATCGCGATCACTGACCCCAGCCAGCTCACCTTCGTGCCCTTTGACAGCGGTCGCTCGCTGAACGAGCCGGCGCTGACGGTCAGCAACTTCCGTTTGCTTGAAACCGGTTCCACTGGGGCCACGGTCACCAGCTGGGGATACGGCGGAGAGTCGACACGCGAGTTCTTCGCCGAGCAGTACGAGCCGGTGGGCCAGGACAACCGGGCCGAGCTTCTGGACCGCATCGTGGATGGGGGCAGCGGCAAGCTGCTGGTCTTCATCATGGAGGGCCTGAACGACAGGTCCGAGGATCTGCCTAGCCTCAACGGCATCGCCGATGGGGATTCGACCGAGGCGTTCATTGATAACGTGAGCACCCTGATCGATGGTGTTCGCGGTGACTGGGCTGCCGCTGGCAACGACGCGTCGGATCTGCACTTTGTCACCTTCGGCACCTACGACCAGGGCAGCAACCCCGAGCTTGAGGAATACTCTGCGGCCCTTCAGCAGCAGGCGACCGAAACCGAGGATGTTTCGTTCATCGACCTTCGCACCCTTAGTGGTGGCCTCTCCCTCGACCAGATGGTCGAGCTTGGATACATCCAAGGGGTCGACCCCACCGGTGGTGGCGATGACGACTTCATTCACCTCACCGAGTCGGGCAGTGTGTTCTACGGCGAAGCCATCGCTACGCTGATCGCCTCGCAAGCCGACGCCGCAAGCCCGGCCGATGTGCCCGTGGACAACGGCTTGGGCGGGATTGATTTGGGTGCTGAAATCAACGCGACGTCCAACGCCGTGGTGTTCGACAGCGTGTCCCAGACCGAAAATGCCGAGCTTGTCTTCGCCTTGCCCAGCGCAGAAGGCGTCACGCCCGACGCAGTGGAATTCAGCCTGACCTGGGCTGACGACACCACGTCGTAATGCGGTGTGCCCTTGGGGCGATGTGAGAACAATTCACGAATTGCTTAGCAGCCCTGACGCATTGCGTCAGGGCTGTTTTCGTAGTGGCCAACAGATCTAACTGAGCTTGATGCGGGGGTCGAGCCAGGCGTAGGCCACATCGACGATCAGGTTGAAGACGATGAGCATCGTGGCGTAGACCAGCACGATGCCCAAAATAAGAAACTGGTTTTTGTTGAGGACGCTTTGGACGAAGTACTCGCCCACGCCCGGGAGGTTGAACACTTTTTCGACCACGAAGCTGCCGGTCATGACGCTGGCCGCGGCGGGGCCCAAGAAGCTGAGCACCGGCAGGTAGGCGACTTTGAGCGCGTGACAGAAGATGGCGCGGCGTTGGCTGGCGCCTTTGGCCCGGGCGGTGCGGATGTAGTCGCTGGCCATGATGTCGGCCAGGCCCAGCCGGATCAGCCGCGCGATGTAGGCCGCGGGCGCCAGGCCCAGTGTGACCGCGGGCAGGATGACGCTGCGCGGACCGCCCCAGCCGCCGGTGGGTAACCAGGACAAGAGCCCGGCGAAGATCACCAGCAGCACCGTGCCGGTAACGAAGCTGGGCAGGCTGATGCCGATCAGCGTGAGGCCCAGGCTGCCGCTGTCTAAGAAGCTGCCGGGACGCAGCGCGCCCGCCACCCCGGCCAGGGTGCCCAAGAAGATGGCCACGGCCAAGGCCGCGACCCCCAGAGACATGCTCACCGGCAGGCCCTTGGCCAGGATCTCGGCCACGCTGCGGTCGCGGTGTTGGAGGCTGGGGCCGAAATCGCCTTGGACCAGGCCTCCGAGGTAGCCGGTGACAAAGGCGGTGCGTGAGTCGAGGTTGTAGCGCGCTTCCATGGCCCGGCGGACTTCGGGCGCAAGCTGGCGTTCGCCCTTGCGGTCCAGCGGGCTGCCGGGAAGCACCCACACCAGGCTGAAGGTGACGGTGAACACCACCGCAAGAATGAGCGGCAGCTGCAACAGGCGGGAGGCGATGAGATGGAGCATGGGGTCGCTTCGCGACGGGGTTGTGGGTTGGGTTTGGGGTTTGGGTTTGCAGTTGGGGGTCGGGGATTGGGGGTTCAGAGCTGGGATCCCCAATCCCCAGCCCCGAACTCCCCACCCCGGCCGTAAAGCGGCCATCAGTCGATCGCAATGTTGCTGGGGTCGAAGGTGGGCTTGGGCATCTGCGGGTCCATGGCCTTGAGTTGGTCGACCAGCACGCGGGTGATCGCCAGGTTGCGGTACCAGCGGCGTTCGCTGGGGATGACGTACCAGGGCGCGGCATCGGTGCTGCATTTGCTGACCACGTCGCTGAAGGCGTCCATGTAGTCGTCCCATCGTGCCCGCTCGTCCAGGTCTTCGACGTTGAATTTCCAGTGCTTGTCGGGACGGTCCAGGCGCCGCTGAAGGCGCTCTTTTTGGTAGTCCTTGCTGACGTGAATCATAAACTTGACCACGGCGGTGCCTTCGTCGGCGAGCATGTTTTCGAAGGCGTTGATGTGCTGGTAGCGCTGCTGCCACACGTCTTTGGGGGCGAAGTCGCGCACCCGCACGATCAGGAGTTCTTCGTAGTGCGAGCGGTTGAACACGGCAATGTTGCCGCTGACCGGGGCGTGTTGGTGCACCCGCCAGAGGTAGTCGTGGGCCAGCTCTTCTTTGGATGGGGCTTTGAACGACGTCACTTGGCAGCCCGCGGGGTTGATGGGGCCAAACACGTGGCGGACGGTGCTGTCTTTGCCCGCGGCGTCCATGGCCTGAAGCACGACCAGCAGCGAACGCTTGCCCTCGGCGTAGAGGGTTTCTTGCAGGCTCCCCAACTCGGCAGAGAGGCGGGTGAATTCGGCTTGGCCTTCTTCTTTGGTGATCGGTCCGTCGTAGCGTGTGGGCAGGTCGGTGACGTCGACCTTCTGGCCTGGGCGCACGAGGTGGGTTTGGGGTTTGAGATCTTTCACGGGGTCTCCGTTTCGTGGGCGGGTGGGGTGAAGGGCAACGTGTCCGCGGCGGACGGCGCGAGGAATCCACGCCACACCAGATGGATCAGGCTCGCGAGAAGCAGCGCGACAAAGAGCACGCGCAGCAGGGTCCAGAAGCGGTCGTCGGGTTCTTGGATCTGTGGCACGCAAGAGATTGTACGGTTCGCCGGATATGCTCCGGCAGACCCGGGGCGGCGGGCTCGCTCGAGCCGCTCGGGGTGAACCTGCATGCGAGCGCGTTGAGAGGTCGTTGGTGGGTCATGGATAAGCCTCGTTTGATCGTCGGATGCATGACCGGAACCAGCCTGGATGGGTTGGACCTGGCGTTGACGCGGATCAGCGGGCGGGGGCTGGGCATGACCGCCGCGTTGGTGGGGCACCACGCTGCGGAGCTGCCCGCGGCGCTGCGCGACACCCTGGCGGCCCTCGCGGGTGGGGCGGCGATGGCGCCGGTGCAGATCTTGCGGGCGCAGCGGCACCTGGGGGTGGTGCACGCTCAGGCCTGTGCGCAGCTGATGGCCCAGCACGCCGAGGTTTCGTTGGATGCGGTGATCGCCCACGGCCAGACGGTGTGCCACGCGCCCGGCGACGGGTTGTCGTGGCAGTTGTTTGACCCTTGGCCGCTGGTGCGCACGTTGAAAGTGGCGGTGGGGTATGACCTGCGGCAGGCCGACCTGATCGCCGGCGGGCAGGGGGCTCCGATCACCCCGCTGGCGGACTGGGTGATGTTTCGCGCCGCGGGTGACGCGGTGGTGAATCTGGGGGGCATTGTGAATGTCACCCGATTGGGCACCACGCCTGCGGCGGTGCGCGGCGGGGATGTGGGGCCGGCCAATTTGCTGCTGGATGGCTTGTGCGCTGCGCTGTGCCATGAGCCGTTTGACCGCGAGGGTCGGCGTGCCATGGCGGGCAATCCCAGTGCGGAACTGATCGCCGAAGTACACGCGGCGGTGCACGAACGCTTGACCGACGCCACGCTGGGGCGTGAGCAATTCGGCGCGGCGTGGTCGAACGATCTGGCCCAGTCGTTGGCCGCGCGGCACGCGGTGTCGGATGTGCTGGCCGCTGCCGCGGAGGTGGTGGCGCAGATTGCCGCGGGGCACCCCACGCTGCTGGATGCCAAGCGGTGGCTGTTGGCCGGGGGCGGGGTGCGCAATGCCGCGCTGCGGGCGGCGTTTGAGCGTGCCGCCGCGGCGGCGGGGGCGCGGCTTGGCCTGACCGACGCGGTGGGCGTGCCGGCGGAGGCACGCGAGGCGATGGGCTTTGCGGTGCTGGGGGCTTTGTCGCAAGACGGCCACCCCGCGACGCTGCCGGGGGTGACCGGGGCTCAGGACCCGGGGGTGGCGGGGGTGTGGGCTTTCCCGCCGGTGCCGCGCTAGCAGGGCACCGCAAAACGCTTGGCGGGCTGGGGATGGGCAAGAATCACGTTAAGCGTTTTGCGGCGCTGCGGCTGCAACGTGGGCTTGCGGGCGATAACCGGTGGAGGGGGTGGGTTATCAGCCCCCCGGGGTGCTGGGTTGTCCGGGTGCCCGCCGATGAGGCAGCTTGCGGTATGGGCTTGTTGATGGCCAATGGCTTGATCCCTGACCTTCTTCGCTTTCTTCTGCTCCCGGGCTTGCTCTGCCATGATCGACCGTTCACAGCTGGAAACCGAAAAGCGGCTGGCCTCGGCCGCGGCCATCGACGCGCTGGACGTGAACCAGACGCTGGCGTTGATGAACACCCAAGACCTTGAAGTGCCCCGCGCGATCCGCACGGCGCTGCCGCAGCTGACCAAGCTGATCGAGCAAGCGGTAGAAGGCATGCGGGCCGGTGGGCGTTTGATCTATGTGGGAGCCGGATCCAGCGGGAGGCTTGGGGTGCTGGACGCCAGCGAGTGCCCGCCCACGTTCCACTGCGATCCGGGCGACGTGGTGGGGGTGATCGCCGGCGGCGACGGGGCGCTGCGCAATTCCAGCGAGGGCGCCGAAGACGACGAGAAGGGGGCCCACGCCGCGCTCGACGCCTTGGCGCTGACCGAGAACGACCTGCTGGTGGGCATCGCCGCGGGGGGCACCACGCCATATGTGTGGGGGGCGATCCGTTACGCCCGCGCGCGTAACGTGCCCACGGGATTCATCACGTGTGTGCGTTTGCGTGACCTGCAGCGGCCGGTGCGGCGTGTGGGCCTGGTGCCGGGCAACCAGAAGATCGACGCCCCTGTTCCGGCTTCCGAAACGCCCGAGGCCAAGGCCCACGCGGTGCAATTTCCTGTGGAGCTTTTGGTGGGCGCCGAGGTGGTGGCTGGCAGCACCCGCTTGAAGGCCGGCAGTGTCACAAAGATGGCGCTGAACATGATCAGCACCACCACCATGGTGCAGCTGGGCAAGACCTGGGGCAACTTGATGGTGGACCTGCGGGCGACCAACGACAAGCTGCGCGATCGGGCGCTGCGGATCTTGATGCAGCAGTTGCAAATCGATTTGGAAGAAGCCCAGGAGTGGCTGGACGCCGCGGAGGGCCGGGTGAAAACCGCGCTGGTGATGTTCCACAAGGACCTGGACCCCGACGAGGCCGAGGCACTGATCGACGAACACGATGGCAAGCTGCGCCCGATCTTGGGCGCGCCCAAATAGGCTGGGCGTCGGCGTGCAAGACGCTCGCCAAAAAAACCGCCGCGAAGGATCGCGGCGGTTCAAGGGCTCTGAGTCTCTTTTCCCAAAGAGCCCGTGAGGGCACTTGATTTAGTAAACGATGGCCACGGCGTCTTCGACGGCTTCGATGACCGAGCGGACGTGGAAGGGCTTCTTGAGGTAGCCGTCAAAGCCGTTGTTGATCAGGTGGCTGGCCTGGCCGTCGGTGAGCTTGCCGCTCATGGCCACGACTTTGGTGGCTTGCAGGTCGTCGGAGCTGCGGACGAGTTTCAACACGTCTTCGCCTTTGAGGTCGCCCAGGTGCATGTCCAAAAGCATGACGTGGGGGCGGTACTTCTCGCAGGCCAGGCCCGCTTCGAAGCCCGAGGCGGCGACGTGGACTTCGTAGTCGGCTTGTTCGGCGAGCACCTTGGTGAGCACGCCGACGATCTCGGTGGTTTCGTCGACGATCAAGACGCGGGTCTTGCCGGACTGAAGACCGTCGAGGGGGATGTTGTGCGATTTCATGAACCGCATGAGCGAGGCAAGGGGGATCCGGCGGTCTTTGGAACCGGGGATGCGATAGCCCTTGAGCTGGCCCGAATCGAACCACTTGCTGACCGTCCGGGGGGCGACGTTACAGATCTTCGCGACTTCGCCGGTCGTCAGGATGTCTTTCTGCTTGGCCATGGGTACTAACCGTCTTTCTTTCTCCGGGTCTCCGTGAGCGTGTCGCGTACGTCTTCGCGAACAGCTTCACGGCAAAACCATCGGACAAAGCCCCACTCGGATTAACCGGCACCGCTGCGCAAACCCGACCGACCGGTGCGTGCGCCCGCATAAACCCACCTTTTTGATTTGACCGCCTTTGCGGGTTTGTCCCCATCAAGCGCTACCCCCCTGAGACCGGGGGAATCAGGGCCAGCGCGTCGCCCTCCGATAACAGTTGCCCGGGGTTTGCGTAAGCGAGGTTGACGGCAAAGGCGATCCCCTGGCCGCGGGGTCCGGCCAGGGCGGGGTGCTGGGCGGTGAGGGCGGACCAGGCGTCGGCCACCCGTGATCCGGGGGCCAAGGTGAGGGGCTGTTCTCGGACGTTTAAAGCGTCGGCCAAGGCGGCGAAAAAAAGGACTTGAATGGTCACGTGGTGGAAGCTCGGGCCGGGGAGTGAAGTGTTGGC
>JALZVY010000061.1 GCA_023300125.1 Phycisphaera sp. | reverse complement strand
CACCACCGCGGCGTCGTTGAGCCCGGCTTGCTGGGTGGAGCCGCGGCCGTTGTCGTTGTCGTTGACGCCCAGGAGGCCTTCGGCGCGGGCGAGGATGGTGGTGGTCACGCCCTCGACGCTTTGGGCGACTTCGATGGGGCTGACGCCTTCGCCGTCAAAGGCTTCCACGCCTTCGAACAGCGGGTGGTCGGGGTCGAGGAACTCGCCATCGGCGCGGGTGAGGGCGTAGGTGCCGCGGTCTTGGCGCACGTTCAGGCCGTACTGACCGACGAAGGCCTGGTCGCTGTTGGCTGCGTCGGACCAGCCGCTGCCGAAGTTGGCGTCGCTGATAAACAAGGCTCCGCCGCCGTTGCGGATGTAGGTGTCGACGGCGCTGACCTGGGCGCTGTTGTACTGGGCGTTGTTGGAGCCGAAGACGATCGCGTCGTACGCGCTGAGGTCCAGGGTTTCGAAGGGCACCGCCACGCCGTTGGTTTGGCCTGTGGACGAGGCGTCGGTCTCAACGGTTTCTTCGATTTGGCTGACCTCGAAGCCGTTGCCACGCAGCAACTCGGCGAGCTGGCCCCAGCCGTGGTTGCCGTTGTCGGTACTGAAGTTGTTGATGTCTGCCAGTTGCTCGGTGCGCTCGGCGTCGTTGTCGGCTTCGAGGAAGCCGCCGCTGCGGTCGGCCCCGCGGACGAAGAGGATCGAGGGGGCGTCGGTGGCCGTGGCAGGCGTGACCGCCGTGGCGGTCAACAGTGTGGCGGCGAACAGGGGCAAGGAGCGGGGTGGGGTCATGAATCGTCTCCAGTGAAGCGGCCTGAGCGAATGTCTGGCCTGGGCGGGCGACGCGGGGACCCGCGCCGTGATAAGAGATTCTAACTCCGCGTCGATCGCGGGGCAAAGGTTTTTATGTGCTTTGTATTGTTAAAACAAGGTTTGGGCGTTGCCCAGAGGGGGCTTGATGGACGCCTGATCCGGGGGCTGCAGGGGTGTCAGGCGTTGTTCGGGCGTCCATCATGAATGTCTTGTGGTAACCGCTACGCGGCCCGCTACGCGGAGGTCTTGCTCAAGCGCGTGGGTGTGATTTCACGCGGCGTGTGAGAGGGGGCTTGAGTTAGGAGCGTTTGCGACGCCGACGTTGGTCGGGCTTGGCGGCTTTCTTGGGCGGCGTGGCGGCGCCCGGCAGGTGGCGGCCGTGCAGGCGGGTGGCGTCGGGGCCGGGTTTCCAAAAAATCATGAGGTGGTGAAAGCCGCGGAGGTAGAAGTTGCCTTCTTCGGCGGCGGCGCGGTGGTTGCCCATGGCCAGTTGTTTGTTGTGGCGGGTCACGGCGATGTGGTCCACCGGCTCGAAGCGGTTGGCCAGCAGGGCGAAGAGTTCCAACCCGATGGGGTGGAAGCCTTTGGTGGGGCCGCTGCCTTTTTCGTAGCTGTCGCCGACATAGCAGGCCGCGTAACCCCCGGGTATGAGTACGCGCTCGAACTCGGCGAAGACCGCGTCCATCTGGTGGTAGTAGCCGTCTTCGCTGAGGTCGCCGGCGTGGGTTTTGCCGATGCAGGCGGGGTTGTTGCCGTAGTCGATGTGGGTGGAGTAGGGCGGGTCGACAAAGCACAGGTCGACCGAGGCGTCGTCCACGGGAAGCTCGCGGGCGTCGGCCTGGGTGATGTCGTCGCGGTGGGGTTGAAGGTCGAAGCCCAGGCCGTGGCGGCCGGTGTCGCGGCAGACATCCAAGGTGGTGCCGCTGCCGCAGCAAGGGTCCAGCACGGTGGCGTCGGGGGTGCAGTAGCGCTGGATGACGTTCCAGATGACGTAGCTGGGCGTGGCCCCGATGTAGTGCTTGCTGCCCTGCTCGCTGTGGCCGTAGTGCTGGCTGGGGTAGTCCCAGAGCGTGGTGGCCTGGATCTGCAGCGCGGGTTTCTGCGCCGCTCGCGGGGCCCGGGGGCGGGGCTTGCCCTTGGGCCGGGACTTGGGCTTGGCCCGTGACCAGGGGGACTCGGCGTTGTCGTGGGGTGTGGGCATGGAAGGGGGTCGGGTGGGGCGGGCGGGGTGTTCGCGGGCGGCGACGGGGCGGGAAACCGTCTGGATTTTAGGTGTGATCGTCTGGGGGGCGTGCGCCAGGGCCTTGTGGGGGCTTCTGGCGCCTCATGAGGGGCACTGCAGGCTTTTTGACCTTTTCAAATGCCGCCGCGGGGCGGGATGGCGGTGGGCTTGTGAAGGCCTCAGAAGTTTCGCGGGGCGAGCGGGGCTGGCTTGATCGCAGATATCTTGGAATAACCTCGCCGTTTGGGGGGTCTATGCTGACGAAGTCTGGTGAGCGGTTTCACCAGACGGTTTTGTTTACATCAGGTACGAACGATGATGCGTCTGAAAAGTGCGGGTTTGGGGCTGGGGTTGATGGCGTGCGGGCTGATCGGATGTGGGTCCGAGAGTGTTCAGGGGGCGGACCGGGTGGTCCTCACCGGGTCCAGCACGATCGCACCGCTGGTGCAGGCCGCGGCCGAGGCTTACGAGGGGGCTCATCCCGGGGTGCGCATCGATGTGCAGACCGGCGGCTCGTCGCGCGGGATCAACGACGCGACCAAGGGGCTGAACGACATCGGGATGACCTCGCGGTCGCTCAAGCCCGACGAAGAACCGGGCTTGAACCAGCACGTGGTGGCTTTGGATGGGATCGCTTTTGTGGTGCACGCCGATAACCCGGTGACGGGGCTGACCAAGCAGCAGGCCCGCGACATCTTCACCGGGGCGATCACGAACTGGAACCAAGTGGGCGGCGCCGACGCGGCAATCGTGGTGGTCAACCGCCCCGAAGGCCGCAGCGAGTTGGGCTTGGTCTCGGACTACTTCGGCCTGACCTCGGCAGACATGAAGGCCGACGTGGTGGGCGGCGAGAACCAGCAGGCAGTGAAGCTGGTGGCCGGCAACCCCCGCGCGGTGGTGTATCTCAGCGTGGGCACCGCGGCGTATGAGTCTGCAGCCGGCACGCCGATCCGGCTGCTGGCGCTCGACGGCGTGCCCGCGACCGCCCAAGAGGTGGCCCGCGGCAACTACCCGCTGGGTCGCCCGCTGGTGCTGGTGACCGGGGCCGACACGTCGGGCGTGACCCAGTCGTTTTTGGATGAGCTGATGTCTTCGGGCTTGGATTCGCTGATCGCCGAGCAGGGCTTTGTGGCGCCCCCGCGCTAAGGCGGGGCCCGTGTGGGTGGGGGCTGCTTTGCGGTGGCCTGGACTTGCCTGGGGCGCCACTCGGGTGCATTCGAACAGGGCATCCGATTAGACTTTCACGCGCATGCTTCACCGTCACTACAGGTTGATCGACACCGCCGGCGCGGTGCTGCTGCGCGGCTGCGGGGTGGCCAGCGCGTCGGTGGTGGTGCTGATCGTCGGTTTCTTGGCCTGGAAGTCGTGGCCCGCGATCACCGACATCGGGCTGGGGCGGTTTGTGATCGACGACGCGTGGGTGCCGACGTCGGGTGGATTTAGCCTGGTGGCGATGGTGGCGTCCACCGCCGCGGTGACGCTGGGCTCGGTGCTGTTGGCCGGGCCGCTGGGCGTGGCCTCGGCGTTGTTCTCGCACTATTACGCCCCGCGCCCGGTGGCGGCGCTGTACCGCCGCGGGGTGGAACTGTTGGCGGGCATCCCGTCGGTGGTGTTTGGTTTTTGGGGCCTAGTGACCCTGGTGCCGCTGATCGCCCGCTGGGACGACGAGGGGGCCGGGGCCAGCTTGCTGGCGGCGGTGCTGGTGCTGGCGCTGATGGTGCTGCCCACCGTGGCGCTGCTCAGTGAATCGGCCTTGGCGTCGGTGGCGCTGGATCAGCGCCGCGGGGCCGCGGCCCTGGGCCTGGGCAAGTGGGCTTCGCTGCGGCGGGTGGTGCTGCCCGCCGCGGCGCCGGGGCTGGCGTCGG
>JALZVY010000060.1 GCA_023300125.1 Phycisphaera sp. | reverse complement strand
GCTCTCCAAGCCAAACATCACGTTTTTCTTCACACTCAGCCACGGAAACAAGGTGTAGCCCTGGAACACCATGCCGCGGTCAGCACCTGGCCCGCTGACGGGCTCGCCGTCCAAAAGCATCTGCCCACCGCTGGCCGATTCAAGCCCCGCGATGATGCGGATCAGCGTGCTCTTGCCGCAACCCGAAGGCCCGATGACGGTGATGAACTCGCGCCGGTGGACCTTGAAGCCGATCCCACCCAGCGCCTCAACGGACTTGCCCTGGGGGCTGACGAAGGTGCGCGACAGGTTCTGTACGTCGAAGACCACCGGCCGCTCGTAGATCCGCCCGAAGCGGTCGCGGACCTCTGCGGGCATGGGCAGCGGAGCGCTAGGGTCTGGTGCAGCACTTGTTTCAGACATGCTTGGCTCCCGGTTTGGCGGCGTGGTCACGTGGGCCAGGTCGGCCAGCCCGCTCGATGGCCCAGGCCAAGCCGCTGGCGATCAGGCCGCTGGGCACCGTCACCAGTCGGGCGATCCATCCCCGCCCGCCGCCATTTGCCCCAGACTCCCAGGGAAACAGCACCCGCGCCAGTGATTGCAGCAGCTGGTCGGTGGTGAAGCCGATGATCCCGATCATGATGATGACCGGGAACACCCGGTCGAAGTTGTACTTGCCGCCCTGGGTGTCGATGAACGAGGTCAGCCCGGTTTTTTCGCCGATCAGCTCGGCGATCACCAGCCAGGTCCACGCCCATCCCAGCAGCACGCGCAGGTCGCCGTACATCCGCGGCAGCACACCGGGCACGATCACATTCTTAAACAAGCGTCCGGGCTTGGCCCCCAGTGTCTGGGCCGCTTCCAAAAGCGAGCGGTCCAAGCCCCGGGTGGTGTTGCCCAGCATCAACACCAGGTGCGGGAACGTGCCGATGAACACCAGCGCCAGCTTGGGCGCCCCGGCCACACCGAACATCGCCTGCAGCAGCAAGCCGAACGTGGGCGCCGGCATGTAACGGAAAAAATCAACGAACGGCTCGATCAGCTTCGCGAAGAAGTCGCTGGTGCCGCACAGCAGGCCGATGGGCACACCCACCAGGCAGGCCAGGAAGAACGCACCGAAAACCACCTTCAACGAACTCAGAAGCCGCTGATGCATCCACGGCTGGCCGTTGGGCGGCTGCGTGGTGAAGTCGTTCCACGCCGCAGACAAGCACTCGCCCGGCGGGGGCAGAAACACCGGCGAGGCCGACACCCCCTGCGGGATGAGGTACTGCAGCGGGGTCTTGATGAAGTCTTTTTCGCCGTAGGGCGCAGCGTCTTGCAGCAGCGCCCAGTTCTCTCGCACCAGCGCCGCGTTCTCTTCACTAAGACCAAACGCCTGCGGGTCGATGTCTGCGGTGGCCAAGCGGCCGTAGAGGTCAAACAGCGCCGCATCGACGGCCTTGAAGTCGCTGGCGTCGATCGCGTTCAGGCGGCCCGCGGCCTGAGCCAGCGGCGTCAACTGACGCAGCTTTTTCTTGTTGGCCCGGGTCGACCCCTTGCCGGTGCCCGCGGCCCGCTGAGCCAGCACTTGGGCGTTGGCCGTCCGCACGTTGTCTTGCAGCGTGCCGAAGTATGACTTGGCCACCCGGTCGCCGGGCGCAAACGCCGCGTTGTTGCCGATCTTCTCGGTCACCAGCGTCAGCCGCATCTCGGTCTGGAAAGCCGGGGTGTAGGTCACCACACACCACAGCAGCACCGGCAGCACGAACGACGCGACCATAAGCAGCGCGCGGCGCCCGCCCGAAAGCGGTGTGCGGATTCGGAACCAGGGCTCACGCATGGCGTTTCACAGACGAAGCGGACGAAGCGGACGAAAGAAAAAAGCAGCGCCGGCCGTGAAGACGGCGCTGCCAAAAGGTTGGGGGTTAGTGCTTGGCCTTCACCGATCCGGCGTACGCCTTGGTCAGGCTGGGATCGAGGTAAGTCTCCGACTGAAGCGGCTCAGCGTAGGCCTCGTACTTCACGTTGAACTTGTTCACGAATGCGTTGCTGAAGTAGATCGACGATAGGTCGTCGCCCTGCTCCCAGGCTGCGAGCGCTTCGTCCAGCGACAGGATGTAGGTGCCCTGGAAAAACGGCTCGTATTCAGCGGCGCTGATGTTCACGCGGGCGGCCAGGATTTCCAGCGCGTCGTCTAGGTTGTCTTCGTCCTTGAGGTAATCCACGATGCGGTACCACACGCCCACAACCTTCTGCCACTCGGCCCGGCGGGCCTCCAGGCTCTCGGGAGACACCGCCAACACGTCGTAGATGATGCCTGGCTTGTCGGCACTGGTGAACACCGGCGTGGATCCGGGCACGGCCTTAAGCGCTTCGCCGCTGTTGGGCTGCCAGGCCGCGATCGCCGACACGTTGCCGCTGCTCAGCATGGCCGCGGTCTTGTCGGTGGGCGTGTTCACCCACTGCACGTCGTCTTCTGTGAGCCCCGCTTCTTGGATCGCAGTCAGCGCGAGCAGGTGGCCCACAAAGCCCAGCTCAACACCGATCGCCTTGCCCTTGAGGTCGGCGGGGGTCTTGATGTCGGGCGTGGCCACGAGCATGTCGTTGCCGTTGCTGAAGTCGTTGATGATGATCGCCACCGACGGCCGCGCAGTGCCGGTCACCAGCGCGTCGCCGTTGGTCATGGTCACCGCGTCCAGCTGGCCCGCGGCGTACGCGTCCATCGACGCGACGTAGTCAAACCACTTGAACTCGACCTCGACGCCGGCTTCTTTAAACCAGCCTTTCTGGATACCGATCTCCCACGCGACCCAGCCGGGCCAGTCGGAGTAGCCAATCTGCAGGGGCTCGGCCGCACCGGCCCGGTTCGGGGCCAGCGTGAGGCAGGCGGCGACCAGCATCAGCGTGGCGGCCAACAGGCCGCGGCGCAGCAGGCCCGGGGTGCGGGGACAGGACATCGCCGGGGTGGGATCAGAGATCATCTCAAAGCTCTCAAAGGGGGGATGGGGCGGGCTCGCAACGGAGCGGACAGGAAACACGCGGCCACGCGGCTCGCTGAATGTTGTGCTGCAAAACTCGTGCCAGCGTTCCACACGCCGCCGACAGCGCCCTGGGGCATTGAGGCTGCCCGTTAAATGCGCACGCGTATCCAAATGCCTACCGGGCGCGCAGCCCCAACGGCCGCCCACGCCGGGTCATATTCGGCTTTTAAAACGTCTCATGGCGGATTTTGACGGTTTTTGATGCGCCTGCGCTTTTTCACGGCATCGGTTTTGCCACTGCACGGGCGATGACCACCGCCGCTTCCACGCCCACACCCACGCCTGCCCCAGCCCCCGCCAACTGGCCCGCCCGGGTTGCCGCCCTCGCCGGCGGGCCCGCGCTGGCCTGGGACCGACTCAACTGGACGCAGCTGCGCGACCTCCGCCAGGCGGGCCCGGGGCTGGTGGTGTTGCCCGTGGCCGCCACCGAGCAGCACGGCCCGCACCTGCCCACCGGCACCGACACGCTGATCGCCGACGCCGTCACCGCCTACGCGTCGGCCAAGGCCGCCGTGCCCGTGCTGCCCACACTGGCCTACGGCGTGTCGGTGGGCCACACGTCCCGTTGGCCCGGCACGTTGTCGCTGACCCACGCAACCCTCATGCAAGCCATCCACGAGATGGTGGCGTGGCTGGTCAACGACGGCTGGAGCCGCGTGCTCCTGGTCAGCAGCCACATGGGCAACGACGCGCCGCTGCGCTGCGCCGTCGACCGTCTGCGCACCGACCATCTGGGTGCGCTGCAGATCGGATTGGTTGACACCTTCCACCTCACACCCGACATCTGGGCCCGCTTCACCGACGACGGCGCCGACCTCCACGCCAACCGCGCCGAGACGGATTTGGTGCTGTACCTCGACCCCGCCGCAGTCGACCGCGAGGCGATGCAAACCGCCAACGATCCGGACCGAAACGTGGACAAGGTGTTTAGCTACCCCGTGGCCGTGACCAGCACCAACGGGGTCACCGGCCACCCCAGCGACGCGACCGCCGACGCCGGCGAAGCCCTGCTGATCCAGATGGGCGAGGCCCTGGCCGCGCGGCTGGAACAGGCGAAGACCGAAGCGCCGCCCCTGCCGATCACCTGACCCGCGCCCGATAGCCCGGCAGAGCAAGACGCCCACCCAACCCCAAGCTGTTTTAAGCCCTATGAACCATTCCCTGCACAAACGCACCGTCCCCGCCGATTGGTCCCCCGACGCGGGCCTGGTCGCCAAAACCAAGGCCCAGCTCGAAGCGGCCGGTGTTACCCGCTGCCTCGCCGCCTGGACCGACGTCTACGGCGCGCCCAAGGCCAAAGTCACCCCGGTGTCGTGCTTCGAAAAAATGTGCGCCGGCGCCGAGCTCTACACCGTGGGCGCCGTCGAGGGCATGGGCCTCAACGGCCCGCACGAAGACGAATGCGCCGCCGTGCCCGACCTCGCGGCCGGCGTCACCGTCTGCCCCTGGGACCCGCAAACCGCCTGGCTGCACGCAGACCTCTACTACCACGGCGCCGCCTACCCCAACGACCCGCGGCGCATCTTGCGCCGCGCGATGGACCGCGCCAAGACCATGGGCCTGAGCTTCAACCTGGGCATCGAGCCCGAGTTTTACCTCTTCAAAATCGACGAAACGACCGGCCAGCCGGCGCCGCCCACGCCCACCGCTTTCAAAGGCCCCAACGCCTGCTACGACGTGCAGCTGACCGCCGAAACCCTGCCCGCCCTGGCCGAGATCGGCGACCACCTCGAACGTCTGGGCTGGGGCCTCTACAGCTACGACCAAGAATGCGGCCGCGGGCAGCACGAGTTCGACTTCGGCTACACCGACGCGCTCACCTCCTCAGACCGGCTGGTTTTCTTCCGCCAGCTGGTCAAGCACGTGGCCACCCAGCACGGGCTGGTCGCCAGCTTCATGCCCAAGCCCTTTGCCGACGATTTCCGCAGCGGGGCCCACTTCAACATGAGCCTGGAAGACGCCAGCGGCACCAACGTGTTCGTGCTCAACGACGGCGACACCCACCCGCTGGCCGACGCCCACGGCCTGCCGATGACCGCCACCGCCTACCACTTCGCCGCGGGCCTGCTGGCCCACGCCGGCGCCATCACCGCCGCGGCCTGCAGCACCTACAACAGCTATCAAGGCCTGATCGCCCGCGGCGCGCTGGGCGATTTCTCCTGGGCCCCGGTGCTGGTGACCTACGGCCACAACAACCGCAGCAGCATGCTGCGCTGCCCGCTGAACCGCCCGTGCATCGAAAACCGCGCCGTGGACATGGCCGTCAACCCCTACCTGGCCGCCGCGCTCATGCTGCACGCGGGCCTCGACGGCATCGAGCAGAAGCTGGACCCGGGCGCCCCATTCAACAACGACCTCTACCGCTTCAACCGCGAAGAACTCAAAGAACGCGGCGTCCACACCCTGCCGCCCACCCTGCTGCACGCGCTCGAAGCCTTCGAGGCCGACCCGCTGGTGGAGAAGGCCTTGGGTTCGTACAAAGACATCTACCTCGCCCACAAACGCACCGAGTGGGAGCGCGGGTTCTACCCCGTGCACGACGCGCAGCGCGATAGCGAACTCACGCGGCTGTGATGCCCACGCCCGGCCGCCAGATCCTGCTCATCCTCGCCTCCATCCCCATCGCGCTCAGCGGCTTGGCACTGGGGGCGTGACGACCAAACCTGCTGCGGCACAACGCGCCCGCATAGACCACCGCAAGTTTCTAACCAATAGGCTTTCGACGCTTACGAACCAACGCTTCGCTTCACCACAGAGGCACAGAGCCGAGCGGCGCACGCAACAGTGATTCGAAAAAGCTTCATCTCGAACGCACGAACGAAGACGCCGGCACCGAGGTCACAGAGGAAGGCAAAAGCCGCCCCCACATGCCTTGCTCTGTGTCCTCTGTGCCTCTGTGGTGAAGCACAGCGTTGCCTTCAAAATCAAAACAAGAAGTAACGCTGAGCCAGGGGCAGGCGCTCGGCCGGTTCACAAATCAGATGCACGCCGTCGGCAAAGACCTTGTAGGTCTCGGGGTCCACCGAGATGTCGGGGGTCGCCGCGTTGAGCTTCATGTCGGCCTTGCCAATGCCGCGGCAGCCGCGCACCGCTTCGACCTGTTTGCCCAGGCCGTAGCGCTCGCCCACGCCGGCGTCGGCCGCGGCCCCGCTCACAAAAGCCACCGAGTGGGCGGGGTTGTTGGCGCCAAACATGGGCCGCATCGACACCAGCTGCGGCGTGGGGATGCTGGCGTTGGGATCGCCCATCTGAGCCCAGGCGATGTGGCCGCCTTTAATAACCAGTTCGGGCTTGGCCCCGAAGTAGGCCGGCTTCCACAGCACCAGGTCGGCCAGCTTGCCCGCCTCGACGCTGCCCACCATGTGACTAAAGCCGTGGGCGATCGCGGGGTTGATGGTGTACTTGGCGACGTAGCGCTTGATGCGCTCGTTGTCGCCGCCGTCGGCATCCGACCCGAGGTAGCCGCGCTGGTCCTTCATCTTGCTGGCGGTCTGCCAGGTGCGGGTGACCACCTCGCCCACGCGGCCCATGGCCTGGGCGTCGCTGCCCATGACGCTAAACGCGCCCAGGTCGTGCAGGATGTCCTCGGCGGCGATGGTCTCGCCGCGGATGCGGCTCTCGGCAAAGGCCACGTCTTCGGGCAGGTTCGGATCCAGGTGGTGGCACACCATGAGCATGTCCAGATGCTCATCCATGGTGTTGACGGTGTAAGGCCGTGTGGGGTTGGTGCTGCTGGGAATCACATTCGGCAGCCCGCACACCTTGATGATGTCCGGCGCGTGGCCGCCGCCGGCGCCCTCGGTGTGATAGGTGTGAATGGTGCGGCCCTTGAAGGCATCGACCGACGCCTCGACAAATCCGCTTTCGTTCAGCGTGTCGGTGTGGATGCACACCTGCACGTCCAGGTCGTCGGCCACCCCCAAGCAGGTGTCGATGGCCGCGGGCGTGGTGCCCCAGTCTTCGTGCAGCTTGAAGCCGCAGGCGCCCGCGGCGATCTGCTGGGCCAGGCCTTCGGGCCGCGCGGTGTTGCCCTTGCCCAAGAAGCCGAAGTTCAGCGGGATCCCGTCAGTGGCCCGCAGCATCATGGCGATGTTGTCGGCCCCGGGCGTGCAGGTGGTGGCGCAGGTGCCCGTGGCCGGGCCGGTGCCCCCGCCCAGCAAGGTGGTCACGCCGCTGGCGATCGCCTCATCGGCCTGCTGCGGGCAGATGTAGTGCACGTGCGTGTCGATGGCCCCGGCGGTGAGGATGTGCCCCTCGCCGGCGATGGCCTCGGTGGTCACGCCCACCACCATGCCCGGCGTCACGCCGTCCATCACATCGGGGTTGCCCGCCTTGCCGATGGCGTGGATGCGCCCGGCCTTGATGCCCACATCGGCCTTGTAGATGCCGGTGTAGTCCACGATCAGCGCGTTGGTGATCACATAATCCAGCGCGTCGTCGGGGTCGCCGCCGGCCCGCTGGCCCTGGCCTTCGCGCAGCACCTTGCCGCCGCCAAACTTGCACTCGTCGCCGTAGCTGGTGAAGTCTTTTTCGACGCGCAGCCACAGCGACGTGTCACCCAACCGCACCCGGTCGCCGGTGGTGGGGCCGAACATCTGCGCATAGGCGTCGCGGGGCATGTCGTGGGGCATGGGGTTTGACTCCAGAGCGCTCGAAGGCGTTAGGCGTTAGGTCCTAGGGCTTAGAAAGACGCAAGCGGGGCTTGCGCGAAAGGGAGGGCGATCCATGCGGGCTGGCACCCACGCCAACATGGCGACCTCCCATGACACGTACGCAAACGCGTTAGCGCTCCGAGACTAAGCCCTAGGCCCTAACACCTAGCGCCTCGGTCACCCGCGACTCAGCCTTCGCGGCGCTTGCGCACGACGACAAGAGCGCTCACGGCCAGCACCGCGGGCACGATCAGCCACGCAAGATGGTGCATGGCGCCTTCGGCGCCGTGCGTGTGGCCGGGGTGGGCCATGGCGGCGGTCGAGGTCATCAGCACAGCGGCAGTGGTCAGGGCGGTTTTCATTGGATGAATCCTTGGGTTTGAAAAGGAAGAAGTTACTTGTCGGTGTCGGCGAATCCGCCGGCCTTCACGCGGCCCATCACCGCGTCTTGCCGCGCGTCGTTGGCCGCTCCGTCGGTCAGCGCGTTGCCCCCGATGACCGTGCGCTCCCCGGCGACATCCACCAGCACCACGTCGCGGGTCTCGCCGGGTTCAAAACGCACCGCGGTGCCCGCGGGGATGTCCAGCCGCCGCCCATAGGCCGCGGCGCGGTCAAATTCCAAAGCGGCGTTCACTTCGATAAAGGGGTAGTGGCTGCCCACCTGCACCGGCCGGTCGCCGAGGTTGGTCACCGCCACTGTGGCTGTCGCCCGCCCGGCGTTCAGCACCACACTGCCCGAAGCAGGCTCGACCATGCCCGGCTCAAGCGGCGGGTCATCGCCGTCAAACACCGCGACATCAGGCACCGGCAAGAAGCTGCCGTACAAGGCCATCGCCAGGTCGCCGTGTTCAGCCGCAATAGGGTGATGCACGGTGACCAGCTTGCTCCCATCGGGAAACGTGCCTTCCACCTGCACGTCGTGGATCATCTCGGGCACGCCGGGCAGCACCTGCCGCCGGCCCAGCAAGGTGCGCCCCAAGTCCATGCACTGGGCAACGCGCTTGCCGTCGCGGATCATCTCCATCACCACCGTGGCAATCAGCGCCACCGCCTCGGGCGGGTTGAGCCGCACCCCCCGGGCCAGCCGCTTCTGCGCGACAAAGCCCGCGTTGTGCAGGGTGAGCTTCTCGAGTTCTCGGGGGGTCAGATGCATAAGGGCAAGCAGGTGCGAAGTTGAAAATGGAAAGAGCAGCCGACAACAAGGTTAAGAGCATCGAGCGATCGTGTCTGACAACACTTCGAGCCTCGCCCGTTGCACCTGCCTCAGGCCCGGCGGCTCCACACGCCCATCCCAAGGGTGGATTCCAAAAAGTTTAAGCGTTTCTTCAACACCGTAGACACCCGCTGGGTCCGCACGCCCATGACCCGCAGCACCGCCCCCCAGTCGTGACGGCTGAAACTGGCTTGCACCCGAAGGTCGTCGTCGCCCTGAAGATCGGCCACCCAGGCTTCGGCTTCTGCAATGCCCTCCTCGGCTGCGGGCCCCACCAGGTACAGCGTCGCCAGCACGTCGAAGGGCCCCGCGGCGAAGGCGTCGGCCGGCGGGTGCAGCGCCGCGTCCAAGCGCAGGCGGTCAAACACAATCTCTTTGCCGTCACGGCGGATGCGGTTGCGGCTGTCGTAGCGATCGAACGTCCACCGTTCGCCCCGCGCCGCACGGCCGCAAGTCACCCAATCCAACAGCACCAGGGACGCATCGCCCACCAAATCGAAAGTCTGGCGCTGCTCATAGACCGCATCGGCAAAACACGTCAACGGATCGGGTGCCACCACCAAGGTAGCGCCCTGGGCCACGGTCGCATGCAACGACTGCTGGGCCCCCATGCCCTCTTGTTGGTGAAACACCTTGGTCGCCGCCTGCGTGGTCAACACCGCCACCGAATCGGGATGAATATCCGCATACAACTGCACGCGGTCGCCGGCCACCAAGCCACCACCGAACGTGCTGAGATAGATCCACGCCGCGCCTCCGCGGCGCCGGGGGGTCAGCAATTTCAGCGGCGCCGTGGCCTGGCTGCGGGTGGTCACGCTGCGTCCGCTGACACAGCGAACCTCCAAGTGGCCCGCGGCGGAGGTGCCGCTCGCTCCATCGGCCACGCCCGTTTCATCGCGCGCGGGCACCGAGCCTGGTTGTCCAACACGCGGCTCTTCCATAACAACACACCGCCCCATGGCGTCTCAGCCTAGCCCGCCTGCCACGCGCGATCACACGCGTGGAGCCAAGCAAAGCCTGGGTGCCGGCGTTGGCCGACACCCAAGCGTCTAACGGATCACAAAAAGTGGTCAGGTTTGCTCATGGCTTAGAACGCCAGGCTGATGCCCAGGTTCACCGCCACGATCGTGTCGTCGGGGTTTTGGTAAACGTCTTCTTCGGTGAAGAACACGTTCACGCCCGCGTTGAGTGCCCACGACCCGTAGGCCGGGGAGATCGACGACAGCGGCAGGCCGGCGCTGGCCCCAATCGAGATATAACCAAAGCCATCGTCGCCGCCGTTGGTGAAGTAGCCCTCGTCAAACGAAAAACCGACCGCCACAGGCAGCGACAGGCTCAACTCCGAGTCGCCCAGATCCACGGGGTACTCGGCGCCCAGCACCAAAATGGTGCCGTTGGAAAGCCCCAGGCCGTTGTCCACGCGGTTGTGGATGGTGATCGACGGGCTCAAGCTCAGCCCCGTGTCGCCCCACCAGCCCGAGTCGTCAAACGACAGGTTGATGTCCAAGATCTTCTCGGTCTGATCTGCGAAGAACCACTCTTGGTAGACCACGCCCACCGAAAAACCGTCGAAGTCTTTGCTCACCCCTGCGTAGACGTCGATTTCCTGCACGTTACCACCCAGTGGCGAGTTGGCGTTGTCGTTGATATCGCCCCAGAAACCCACCGACACGCTCACGCCACCGTCCAAGGCGACTGCCACCTCGGCGTAAGGGTTGAAGGTCTCGTTGCCGCCGAACGGCTCGGTGCCTTCACCCCAAACATCGAAACCATAGGACACAAAGTGCGAGCTCAGGTCGGCACCGACCACACCGCTCACGCGAGACTCCACGTCTGCGCCGTCGGAGAGCACCGCGGGCTCCTCCAGCGCGTGGCCGTCAGCAAATGCTGGCGCGGCGGTGAAGATCGCAGCCAAAGCCGCGGCGGTGGACAGACGAGAAAGATTCATTTGTGAGACGTTCATCAATGCTCTCCTTGAAACGCATCGCGTTCAGGGCGGGAAGGGATTGAGGCCAGATAGAGGCTCTCGGGAAGACAAGGGTCCGCCGCCGCAATATGCGGACGGGCTCAAACCACGCCCGATGGCGGACGCACCCAACCGTTATGCAAAGTCGGTGCCAGTACACCCAATCAGCGTCTATGGCCCCGCAGAAGCCCCCCCACCCCCCCAAACTGCACGTTTATTAAGCAATGAACGCGGGCTGCATACAGAATGAACAGCTTTTGGGCAGTCCGTAGGGACCGATCACCACGCCCAACGACCATTGAATCCCACCCACCGCCGACCCCCGCTATAAACAGCCCCGTGAACCCCGCGCACGACTGGACCCTGTGGCAGCTCGCCGACTCGGCTTTTCCCGCCGGGGGCTTTGCGCACTCCGGCGGGCTGGAAGCGGCCTGGAAAGCCGGGTTTCTGCCCGACGAAGACGCCCTGCACGCCGCCCTGCACGCGGTACTGGCCCAAACCGCCGCGGGCGCGCTGCCGCTGATCCACGCCGTGGCCAACGAGCCCGAAGGGTTCGCCGACGCCGACGCCCGGGCCCACGCCAGCCTGCTCAACCACGTGGCCAACCGCGCCAGCCGTGCCCAGGGCCGCGCCTTGGCCGCCGCGGCGGGGCGCATCTTCCCCGCGGTGGATGCAGATCTCTTCGATCCAGACCTCGAACTCCACCACGCACCGGTCTACGGCCGCGCGATCGCCGCCCTGGACCTGGATCCCGACGCCGCCGCCTGCCTGTTTCTGTTCAACACCCTGCGCGGCGCCCTCTCTGCCGCGGTGCGCCTGGGGATCACCGGGCCGCTGCGGGCCCAAACCCTGCTGCACGAACTCGCCCAGCCCGCCCAGGAGGCCGCCGACCACGCGGGCCGCTCACTGGACGACGTGTATCAGTGCGCCCCCCTGCTCGAACTGCTCCAAGGCCAACAAGACCAGCTGTACTCGCGCCTGTTTCAAAGCTGATGCGGGCCTCGCTCGCCCCGCATCACACCCCCAAATAATCCCGTTCGATCTCCGCGCTCAGCTCCGCGATCGCCCCGCGGGCCACCACCGCCCCGCGGTTCATCACGGCAAACCCATCGCCGAACTCTTTCACGAAGTCCAGGTACTGCTCCACCAGCACCACCGCCATGCCCTCGCTGGCCAGGGTCTTGAGCACCCGCCCGATCTCCTGAATGATGTTGGGCTGGATGCCCTCGGTCGGCTCGTCAAGCAGCATCACCTTCGGCTCGCCCACCATCGCCCGCGCAATCGCCAGCTGCTGCTGCTGACCGCCCGACAGATCGCCGCCCTTTCGGGCCACAAACTCTTTAAGAATCGGGAACGTCTCGTAGACCCGCTCGGGCACGGCTTTGAGCCCGTTGGGATTGGCCTGCAGGCCCACCCGCAGGTTTTCCTCGACTGTCAGCTTGGGGAAGATCATTCGCCCTTGGGGCACCAGCGCGATGCCCGACTTGGCCCGGGCGCTGGCCGCGCGGCCCACCTGATCCACCCCGTCAAGCCCGATCGAACCCGAGGCGGGTTTCAGCAAACCCATGATGTTCTGCATCAACGTCGTCTTGCCCACCCCGTTGCGCCCCATCACACAGGTGATCGCCCCCGCAGGCGCTTGGAGCGACACGTCGGTCAGGGCGGTGACACCGCCGTAGGCGAAGTTGAGGTTGGAGATCGTGAGCATGGCTGGTGTTTCGGTTGGCATGGGTGGGCTGTCGGCTTAAGACAAGGCTGGGTAGCCGTGAGCAATGAGCAATAAGCCCCTCGCAAGACGCAAGCGATCTCAACGCGTATTCATCAGGGAGCAGTCGCTTGCGTCTTGCGAACTCCCAACGACTCAATCCTAAATACTGGGCCCGCCTCAGCGGCCCAAATACGCCTCCACCACCTTCTCGTCCGCGGACACCTGGTCCAGCGAGCCTTCGGCCAGCACCTTGCCCGAATCCAGCACGGTCACGCGGCTGTCGAGCATCCGCACAAACTCCATGTCGTGCTCGATGCAGACGATCGCGTGCTCGTTCTTCAGTTCCAAGAGCAGTTCGGCAGTCAACGCCGTCTCGCTGTCAGTCAGCCCCGCGGCGGGTTCGTCGACCAGTAGCAGGCGCGGGCGGGCCAGCATCAGGCTGCTGATCGCCAGCCACTGACGCTGGCCGTGGCTCAGGTTCTTGGCTTCGGTCTCCATCGCGTCAATCAGCCGCACCCGGGTCAAAAGCGCCTCGATGCGGTCGCGGTCTTCGGGCGTGGGCTTGCCGCCCACCGTGCGGCAGCTCTCGACAAAACGCATCAGCGCCAACCCGCCGGGCCCGGCCATCCGCGGGTCCACGGTGCGCAGGTGGTCTTTCGAGCCGATGCCGTGCACCGGGCTGGGCAAGGCCAGCATCATGTTCTCGCGCACCGTCAGGCTGTCGAACACGTTGGGGATCTGGAACTTCCGCCCCACCCCGCGCTGGGCAATCACGCTCTCGTTTTGGCCGGTGATCTCTTCGCCGTCGAAGAACACCTTGCCCGTCGTGGGCCGGGTCATGCCCGAGATCACGTCGCACATGGTGGTCTTGCCCGCCCCGTTGGGCCCCACCACCACCCGCAGCTCGCGGTGGCCAATGCCCAGGTCCGCGATGTCCAGGGCCTTAAAACCGTCAAACACCGCGGTCACGTCCTGCAAAAAAAGCAGGTAGCGCTCGGCCCACAGCTGGCTCTGGCGTGGGCCTTCAATGGCGTAGTCGTACTGCTTGGGGTCGGTATTCAAAGCGGCGCCTCCAAAGCATTTTGAACCGCCAAGACGCCAAGAGCGCCAAGGAAGGCAAATGAACCAGACAGCCGAAGCGACAAGACGCCGGCATATTTCGTACCGCATGGAAGGCCGCGGCCACCCATGCCCCGCCGCCCACAAAGACGACACCCATCCGCCGAGCGGCCTTCCTTGGCGTCCTTGGCGTCTTGGCGGTTCAATCGTTTTGGTTTGTCCATCACGCCGACCTCCTCAACCGCGAGGGGATCGACATCAACCCGCCGGGCAGCAGCAGCGGCACCAGGATGAACAGGCCGCCGAGCACAAACATCCAGCTGTCGGCCGACCACACGCCGGTGAAAAAGCCCCCCACGCCCGGCAGTGCGCCCACCGAGTCCACGTACCAGTCCGGGGCCCCGCTGGTCAACGCGTCGTACAGAAGCCGCACCGCGATCGTGCCCCACACCGCGCCCCACAGCGTGCCGCGGCCGCCGAAGGCGACCCACACCACCACCATGATGCTCGCCAGCGCGCTCAGCTCGCTGCCGGGGGTGATGATGCCTTTTTGCGGCACGTACAACATGCCCCCGATGCCCGCGAACACCCCGGCGATCATAAACGCCGCGGCCTTGTACACCCACGTGCGATAGCCAATGAAACGCAGCCGCGTCTCGTCGTCGCGGATGGCCACCAGCAGGCGCCCGAAGCCCGAGTGCACGATCAGCTTGGCCACCACAAACACCGCCATCACCACCACCACCGTCACCATGTACATCCAAAAGCGCGTCTGCGCAAAGGGCCCCGCGTCGCCGTCGGGCACGATGGCAAAGCCCAAAATATGCGTGAAGTTGGTGAGCCCGTTGGTCCCGCCCAGCACCAGTTCATTCTTCTGGAACAAGATGTAGAAGGCCACGGTGATGGCCTGGGTCAAGATCGCAAAGTAAACCCCACGCACGCGGCTGCGGAAGTTGGTCACGCCAATCAACAGCGCCAGCAAACCGGGAATCAACAAGCCCAGCATCACCGCCACGGGGAAGCTGCGGAAGAATTTCAGAAACCACGGCGGGCTCAGCTCGCCCACACCGCTCATCACCACAAAGAGCGCCCGGGGGATGTCGCCGTTGGGCCCTTCCATCGGCCCGTGGTTAATCAGATACAGCCCCATGCAGTAGCCGCCCAGGCCAAAGAAAAGGAACTGACACAGGCTCAGCACCCCCATGTAGCCCCAGATCAAATCCAACCCGATCGCGCAGATCGCAAAGGCCAGAATATAGCCCAGCTTGTTCACAAACTCGGGCGACAGCGTGCCGGAGCCGTACAGCAGCGGCACCAAGACCAAGAACACGCCAGCAAACAACGCGCCGCAGATCCAGTCGGTCGACGCCTTGTACTTGGTGAGAAACGGCATGTCCTCGCCGGTCGCCGCGTTCGCCGCCCGGCCCTTGTCGGGAAACAACCCCCCGGGCCGGCGCTGAATAAACAGCACCACGATCAAGATCACCGCGATCTGCGCGTAGCTTGAATCAAAGAACCAAAACGGCTCGATGAACTTGGTGAGAAAGCCCACGCCCAAGCCCGACACAATCACGCCCACCAGCTTGCCCACGCCGCCCACCACCACGGTGAGAAAGCTGTTGACGATGTAGGTCTGGCCCATCTGCGGGCTGATGTTGGTCACCAGCACCAGCCCGTAGCCGCCCAAGCCCGCCAGCCCCGCGCCCAGGGCAAAGGTGAACATGTCCACCCGCCGGGTGTTCACGCCCAGGCTCTCGGCCATCGCCCGGTTCTGCACCGTGGCCCGCAGCACCAAGCCGATCTTCGTAAACCGAAAAATCACCGCCGTCGCCACCACGCAAAACACACACAGCACGATGATGAACAGGCGGTTGTAAGCCAGCGTCACGTCCTGCATCAGTTCGAAGCCGCCGCCGAAGACCGCGGGGGTCTTCAGGCCCAGGTTGTCGCCCTTCCAGTTGCGCACCGCCTGGATCAGCACAAAGCTCACCCCGATGGTCGCCAGCAGCGAGTCCAGCGGCCGTTTGTACAGGTGCCGCACGATCAGCACCTCGGTCAGCCAGCCCACCGCCGCGGCAATCAAAAACGAAAGCGGGAACGCCACCAAGTAGAAATAATCACCCAAGACCCCGCCAAAGAAATTGAAGCAGGCCCAGGTGGTCACCGCCCCGATCATCAGCATCTCGCCGTGGGCCATGTTGATCACGCCCATCAGCCCGAAGGTGATCGCCAGCCCCAGGGCCAGCAGCACCAAGATCGACCCCGCCGACAGCCCAAAGAAGGCGTTGCTCACCCAGCTGGTGAAGCGGATGTGCCGGCCAATCTGCTTGGACGCGGCCCGCGCCGCCGTCGCCACCGCGGGATCGGCCGCCGCGTCGGCAGTGATCCCATCCAACACCGCCAAGGCCCGGATGCTCTTGAGTTCTCCCAGCGTCTGGGCCGCCGCGGCGCGGTCGCCCACCGATGCCTGGGCGTCGTCCAGCACGATCAGCGCGGCACTGCCCGCGGCCAAGCGCCGCACCCCAGCGTCCGGGTCGGCCTGGGCAAGCTGACGCAGCAGCGGCAGCGCCTCGGCCTGCCGCTTGTTACCCACACTGCGGGCCGACTCGGCCCGGGTCTGCACGTCATCCACTTCCAAACCCAGCAGAGCCAAGCGCTGCTGCACCCCCCGCCGGGCTTTGCGCTTGCCCCGAAAGCTCTTAAGGTCCGCCAGCTGCTCGTCGCTGGGCGCGGGCACCACCGCCACCCGCTCTTTCGCCAGCGGATCCAACACCCCGTTGTCATCAGGCCGCCACACCAGCGGCCCTTCACGCCCGAGCGTACGCAGCTGGTTGTCCATCAACCGGTTGAACAACCGCACCACCCGCGGGTCTTTGAGCGCCACCAGCTGATCCACCGCGTCCTGGGCCGTGGCGTTGTCGTTCAAACCCCGGGCCAGCTCCAGCACCGCGGCATCCGCCAGCGTTGCACCAGCGGGCGCTTCAGCGCGGGCCGGCGACCACACCAACGCCAAGGCTGCAAACAGCCACACGATCCAGGGCATGTCTATCCGGCGTGAAGGCAAAGAAAACCTGTCCTTATGGAAATCGTCGGGCACAACGCGTTCTGCTTGAACGCATCAACCCACCTTAGCGGCGGAGTCCCGTCGGGAAAAAACGGACGTGCGGGGTTAACCGCACGTCCGCCGAAAAACAATCAAACTTTCGCCCCTTCCCCGGTCGTTAGTGCTTCACCGCCTTGGGGCCGCCGGTGGGTGCAGGGAATTTGCCGCCGGGGTGCAGCAGGCTGCTGTAGCTGTCAGGCTCAACCAGGCCTTCGGATTCCCACACGATGTCGAACTGACCGTCGGCGCGGATCTCACCGATGTAAACCGGCTTGTAGGTGTGCTGGTTGCTCTCGTGCATCTTCTTCTTGCCACCGGGCGCGGCAAACTCGATGCCGTAAACCGCTTCGCGGACCTTGTCCACGTCGAAGCTTCCGGCTTTTTCAACCGCGGCCTTCCACACATAGACGCCGTAGTACGCCGCCTCGATGGGGTCGTCGGTCACGCGGTCGGCGCCGCCGGGCAGGCCCTCTTTGACGCAGTAGTCCTTAAAGGCCTGCACAAAAGCAGCGTTTTGCGGGGTATCGATGCTCTGGAAGTAGTTCCAAGCCGCGAGGTGGCCTTCCAGCTTGCTGGTGTCCATGGCCCGCAGTTCGTCTTCGGCCACCGAAAACGCCACGATCGGGCAGTCATCGCTGGTGAGGCCTTGGTTGGCAAACTCGGTGTAAAACGGCACGTTGCTGTCGCCGTTGATCGTCGAGAGCACCACCGCGTCGCCGCCAGCGGCGAAGGTCTTGATCTTGCTGACGATCGTTTGGTAGTCCTGGTGATGGAAGGGCGTGTACTCCTCCATGATGTTGGCTTCGGGCACGCCTTGCTTCAGCAAAAACGCCTTGAGCACCTTGTTGGCCGTGCGGGGGAACACGTAGTCGGTGCCCAGCAGGTAGAACTTCTTGCTGCCCAATTCGTCGATGGCGTACTGCGCCGCAGGCACCAACTGCTGGTTGGGGCTGGCCGCGGTGTAGAACACGTTGAGGCTCTGCTCTTCGCCTTCATACTGCACGGGGTAGAACAGAAGCTCGTTGTATTCTTCAAACACCGGCAGGCACGACTTGCGGCTCACGCTGGTCCAGCAACCAAAGGTCACCGCCACGTCTTTGTCGACGATCAGCTCTTTGGCCTTCTCGGCGAACAGCGGCCAGTCGCTGGCGGGGTCCACCACCTCGGGCTTGATGGTGTAAGCCTTGCCGCCGACCTTCACGCCACCCGCGGCGTTGATCTCTTCGGCGGCCATCAGCACCACGTCACGCAGCGAGGTCTCGCTGATCGCCATCGTGCCCGACAGCGAGTGCAAGACACCGATGGAAACTTCCTCGCCCCACGCGTCGGGCGCACCCATCATCGGGGCGGACATGGCCGCGGCGGCCAACAATCCTGTCAGACGGTTAAAACGAGAATTCATCGAAACACTCCTGGGTTCTTCAACAAGGGAAAGCGTCCGGCGGAGCGACCGCCGCGACGTGGCGTGTTCCTTGGCAAAACCTGTGCCACAGCGCAAAAACGCGAAACCCACGCTCATCGCCTCAAAAGGTGCCTAAAAAAAAGGCACTCGCTGTAAAACGCACACACCGCGGGCAGCCCCACCCCCGGCCTCCATCCCCACCGCGCCCGGCCGCTCGCCCACCGCGGGCAAGCGCGATACAACAGCCCCATGCACCTCAGCAAAGACCACGACTTTCAAGACCACCCGGGCCGTTTCAACGAGCGGCAACCCCCGCTGGCCAGCCGCGACTACGCCCAGCGGGCCTTCACCGTCGGCGTCGGCGGCCCCGTGGGATCAGGCAAAACCGCCCTGCTGCTGGCCCTGTGCAAGGCCCTGCGCGAAAGCACCTCGCTGGCGGTGGTCACCAACGACATCTTCACCCGCGAAGACGCCGAGTTTCTCCAGCGCAACGACGCCCTGCCCGCCGAACGCATCGAGGCGGTCGAAACCGGCGGCTGCCCGCACACCGCCATCCGTGAAGACGTGCTGCCCAACCTGGTCGCCCTCGAAGGCCTGTCACGAAAGTTCTCCCCCCAGCTTCTGCTCTGCGAATCCGGCGGCGACAACCTCGCGGCCCACTTCAGCCGCGAGCTGGCCGACTTCACCGTCTACGTCATCGACGTGGCCGGCGGCGACAAGGTCCCCCGCAAGGGCGGGCCGGGCATCACCCAAAGCGATCTTTTGTTCATCAACAAGACCGACCTGGCCCCGGCGGTGGGCGCCGACCTGGGCGTGATGGACCGCGACGCCAAAAAGATGCGCGGCGATGGCCCGTTCATCCTGGGCAGCGTGAAGCTCAACGACGGCGTGGACGAAGTCGTGAAGCAGATTTTGGCCGCCCGCGAAGCCGCCTTGGCTTAAAGCAGATTGCGAACCGCCCGCTCGCGGGGTGCTTACACCACGCCTTTGGCTTCCAGCTCGCGGATTTCCTGGGCCCACGCCGCGCGCTCGTCGGGCCCCACCGTGGGGTCGGGCAGCAGCGAGCGCCGGGTGCAGTTCATCAGCGCTTGCAAGGTTTGATAGCGCCGGGTGTCGGCGATGTCGGGGGTGATCTGGTCGCGGATGGCACGCAGCACGCTGTCGCTGCCGCTGATCCGCCCCGCGGCAGTCTCCGCTTTCAGGCGTGAACGCAGCGCCGCGAAACCCGCCGCCGAGGTGTTCTCGATCGCGGTGTCCAGCAAGCTCAAAAGGTCTTCGTCGATCGGATCGCCCAGCGCAGGCTTCAGCGACCACTTCAAAAACGCTGTGCGGTCGTCGCTTAAAAGCGGCGGATCCAATACCGGGATGATCAGATCGCCCACGCGACCCGGCCGGCGGATGTCCGGGCTCAGCCGGTGGATCCGCGCGGTCATCAGCAGCCAGATCACCTTGCCGCGCAGCGCCGGGTCACTCATCATCTGCTGCACCTTGCCGGTCAGCCTTTTCTCCGTGGCGTGGCCTTCGCCGTCCACCTTGCCAAACTGCGTGTCGGCTTCGTCGACAAAGATCAACACCTTGCCCAGGCTTTCCAACACCCGCCGCAGCTTTTCAAAAATCACATCGGTCTGGCCAAACCACTGACTGCGTAGGTTTTTCAAGACAAGCACCGGCAGATCCAGCGCGCCCGCCACAGCCTCAAAAATAAACGTCTTGCCCCCGCCGATGGGCCCGGCCACCGCGGCCCCCGGCAGCGCGTCGTCGCCTTCGCTCTTAAAGCGCGGGATCAACTCGCTTTCAAAAAACCCACGCAGCTTCGTGTTGCCGATGACCTGGTCCAACCCGTGGCTGGGTTTCTTGAACTCCACCACGTCGTCGCCCAGCTGGGCGCTGATGAACGCCTGCACCTGATCCACCACGTGCTCGGGTTCAAGCGTGGTGCCGCGGTGCGCCGCTTCGATCAGCACCCGCCGCAGGGCGTGGATGCTAAGGCCTGCCGAGAACTTGGCCAGCGTCGGGGCATCGGACCACAAGGTCACACTGCCCGCGGGCGCCGACTCCTGGCCCACCAAGAAGCGGTCGATGTAGTGCCGCCGCTGATCCAGGTTCGGGGCCTTCACATTCAGCGTCATCACCGAAGGCAGCCGGCTCACCCGCGGGTGGATCAGGCTCGCCGAATCGCTGAGCATCACCACCGTGTCTTTGCCGTTCATAAAGCCCGGGTCGCTAAACCAGTCCTGCACGATCGCCACGCGGTGGCGGTCCGCGGCGTTGAGCTGGCCGATGTCGCCGCTGCCCGCGGGCAGCATCAGGTCTGCGGCCTCGACGATGATCAGCAGCTGCTGGGCCAAAAACGGCGTGCCGTTGGCCTGGGTGCTGCGCGAGCACAGCGTCAGCTGCCGCATGAACTCCAACGCCAGCGTGGGCCGGCCCACCACGTCGCGCACGTTCTTGTCAAAGTCCGCCTCAACATCTTTTTGACGCAGGTCCGACGCTTTGTCGGTGAGCGCCCGCAAGGTCAGCTCGTCCGCGTCGGCGCCCAGCTTCCAGCTCACCCACGCGCTGCGGATCGTGTCCCACCCCGCGCCGCCCATCAAACGGATTGGCCCGTTCAGCTCGTAGACCATCACCATCAGCCCCGGCACCGCGCAGCGGTCGCACAGAAAATCCACCAGCGGCACGTAAGCTCCCCCGCTGGCCGTATCCGCCGGCGCCTTGGGCTGTGTGGGCGTTGTCGCGGTGGGCGAGAAATACAAATCATGCACCGCCCCGGCCAGCACCAGGCTGCGCGACTGCCCGGCGTTCACGATCCCCGCCAGCTGTTTGAAAAACGACAGCGTCGGCGGCGCCTGGTCGGCCGCCGACGGCGCCGCCCCGGGTTCAGGTTCAAGCTGGGGGTTCAAATCATCTGCGGGGGTTGAAGCGGAAGCGGGCATGGCAGACCTCTGTGTTGGACCAAGCATTTGCATACGAAACGACGCGGGCCCCAAAGGGCCCGCGTCGTCATCCTACGCTCTGTATGGCTTGAGATTAAGCACGGCGGCGGCGGAGCACGCCCGCACCCGCCATCAGCCCAAGCAGCACCGCCGTGGCGGGCTCGGGGATCACCGTGACCACCCCGCCGGATTCAAGCTCGCTCACATCAAAGCTCAGCCCGTTGGCCAGCGATGGGATGTCAAACCCGCTGAAGTTGCCCACAATCTCACCGGCGTTGAACACCTCAAAACGGTCACCCAGCTGCGGCAAAAAATCGCCGAGCAGCGTGATCTCAAAACGCCCGTTGAGTGTCAGCGTGCCCGCCACGTCGAAAGCGTCGTGCTGGGTGCCACGCTGGGTTCCTTCAAGCTCGATGATGGTTTCGCTGTTCTCGCCAAACGTCAGGTCGCCGCCAAAGGTGACCAGCGCCGGGCTGTTGCCCGGTGAAAACGTATCTAAAAAAACCACCGAGCCCGCCCCGTCGAAAGACCCGCTCCCGGACACCTCATCCAAGAACGTCGCGGTGCTGCCCGATTCCGTGCGGATCTGGCTGTCGTTGTCCACCTCGCCGGCAAACACCCCCGACGCTCCACCGGTCAAGGTGATGCGGCCGCCTTCGTCGTTGACCACATCCCCATCGATCAAGTTCACACCCGACACCAAATCGATGGCCCCCCCCAAGTTGTCGATCTCTGCAGCCCGCAGGGTTCCGCCAAAGCTCAGCAGGCTTGCCTCACCCCCATTGATCAACCTGCCGCCGCCCAGGTCCAGCGTGCCGCGGTTTTCGATCCGTCCGTCGTTGTCCAACGCAGCCTGAAAGTTCCCCCCGTCGCTGATGCGCAGGGTGCGTCCTTGGTCCACCGACAGGCGGCCAGCAGGTTCGTTCCCGCCATTGAAATCCAGCTCCACAGCCCCCGCGATGTCTCCGTAACCCGACAGGTCCGCACCGCTGTTCACCACCACACGCCCTGATGCTTCCAGCCGCCCACCCTCTAGACGGATGCTGCTTGCTTGGTCGACCGTGACATCGCGTGCACTCAGCGTGCCGCCCGACTCAACCCGCACTTCACTGCGGCCATCGCCCCCGATTTGCACATCGTTCTCCGCGGCCACCTGACCGCCCGAGCCCACGACCAGATCAAAGCTCGAAAACGCGGGGCCCACATCAATCGATCGGAAATCCAGCCGCCCGCCGTTGGCCACCAACGCACTGCCCGCTGTAAGAACCAACGCTTGTTCACCGGAAAACACGCTGCCAAACCCGTCGACTTCCAACCGCCCCGAACCGCCATCCGTGCTCGGGCCTGACGAGAAGGGGCCAACGGATCCAAAAAGACCCGCCGAGACGTTCGCCCCGCCGGTCACGAGCAGGGCCCCGTTTTCAACCGCAATGTCGTTCGCCACCAGCTGCGAGCCAAACCCTTGGACTTCGATCAACCCCAAGCCAAAGCGGCTGTCACCCGCCTGCACAATGCCAAACACATCAACCGAGCCTCCGTCGGCGATGGTCAACCGCCCCTGGCTCAACCCAATGCCGTTGAAGTTGTCTGTGCCCAAATTGACACTAGACGCCGAAAACGTCGCCGACTGCGACCCAACGACCGCATTCTGATCCGCCTGGGCATCGCCGGTAAACGACACCGACTGCCCCGCCCCCGGCACCGCCGCCAGCGACAGCACCCCCGCACACCACAACAAATCACGCACACTATTCATCTTTAAGCTTTTCAAAAAATACGGATCACAACACACATGGCCCCGAAGCCATTAAGAAAATCACGCAGCTCAAAACCTGCAACTGCGTCGATACTCTAGCGTTAAAAACGCTTCTGGCAAACCATTTATACGTGTTTCCTGCCCCAACACGCGCCGCTGCACAAGCCCCTGAAAGGGACCTGAACGCCCGTATCATTGCACGCATGTCGCTCCGCTCCCGCATCACCCGCCGCATCTGGAAACGCATCGTGGGCCACCCCACGGTGCTCTTGCCGGCCCTGGTCGGCGGCGTGGCCTTGTCCATGTTTCTCAGCACCCGAGCCCCGGTGCTGCCCACCGCCTTTGTGGGCCTGCTCGCGGCTTTGGCGGTGGCAGGCTGGCGGCACGCCCGCTACAGCGCGGTCTTTGGCGCACAAGAAGAAGAAAAAATCCGCACCCAGCTCCGAGAAACCGGGCGGGCCACCCTCACCGATCTACGCCAAACCCTGCAACTGGACCGCAACCCCGAAGCGGTCAAAGACGTGGACCGCATCGAACAGTTCAGCGACCGCCTGGACCGCGGCCGCGCGGGCGAAGGCTTTGTGATTCCTCCAGAGTTAGAGCCCACCCTGGTGGGCCTGCGCGACGCCTGCGTCGACATGCTGCGCAAGGTCGTGCGTCTGGGCGGCGTGGCCCAAGACCTCAGCACCCCCGACGCCAAAGATCAGGTCGCCCGCATGACGGCCAACCTGCTGGTCGACGCCCGCGAGGCCACCGACCAGCTGGGCCGCACGCTGGACCAGCTTCAGCTGCGTGCCCTACGCGACGACGCCGCGGAATCCGAGCTTGCAGACATCCGCCACGAGCTCGACGCCCAGCTGAACGTCGCCCGCAGCGTCGACACCCGGCTCGAAGACCTGGAACGCTCGCTGGCCCCAGGCCAACGCGAGCGCTAAGAACGCATCCACGCAGCCGGCCTTGGCCCGGGCTCGATGCCGCGGGCCCCACAAAGCCACAACGCCTTTTGGGCCACGTTCCAAGCCCCACATCCGGCGCCGCAGCCCCGGCAGGCAGACCCCGGGCCCCAGCCCT
>JALZVY010000059.1 GCA_023300125.1 Phycisphaera sp. | reverse complement strand
GCCGCCCTGGCCCGCACCGCGGTCACCCTCGACCAAGGCCTCGAACGCCTGGCCCTGCAAACCCGCTACGAGCACGCGGTGGGCGACGACACCGCCGCCTTGCACCACGCCCGGGCCAAAGCCGATCTGGCAGCCCTGATGCCCGCTCCCGCCTGCCGCCGCCTGCACCGCGACCTGCTCGCCGCGGCCCAGCGCAGCGGCGACGCAGACACCCTCGCCTGGCTGTCGCGCCGTGTCGCGTTATTGGGTTAAACCCAGCACCGCCGAACAACCAAGCGCCCGCAAGCGCCCGCACACCATCCCCTGGATCCGCGTGCCACAGGCCCGATCCACCTCAGGGCGCCCCAGCGGTTTCGGGCCATCCCGCGCGGGAGATCGCAGCCCCGACACACCGCGGGCCGCTATTATTCGCGCCATGCTTCAGTCTGCCACCCTCGCCTCACTGCTGCCCGCCGCCTGGTTCAGCGACACCCCGACCCTGGCCCTGGTCGCGATCGCCGTGGTCGGCCTTGTGCTGGTCAGCAAAGGCGCCGACTGGCTGGTCGACGGCGCCGCGGGCCTGGCCCAGCGCTTGGGCATGCCCGAGATGGTCGTGGGCGCCACCATCGTGTCGCTGGGCACCACCACCCCCGAAGCCGCGGTCAGCGTCATGGCCGCCTTCAACGGTCAGCCGGGCCTGGCCCTGGGCAACGGCGTGGGCTCGATCATCGCCGACACGGGCCTGATCTTCGGCGCCGGCTGCCTGCTGGTCGCTCTGCCAGCCGACCGCTTCCTGCTCAACCGCCAGGGCTGGGTGCAGCTGGGCAGCGCCGTGCTGCTCGCGGCGCTGTGCTACACCGCCTACGCCCGTCACGGCGACCAGGCGGTGCTGGGCCTGCCCGTGGGCGTGGTGCTCACCGCGCTCTTGGCGATCTACCTCGCCGTCTCGGTGGTCTGGGCCCGGCAACACCCCACCGCCAACGCCGTGCCACCGAACACGCCCCCCGCGCCCGACCACACCGATGACGACCACAGCACCCACGGCATCGCCGCCCTGCTGGGGCTCGGTCTTGCGGGGCTGATCCTGGTCGTCATCGCCGGCGACGCACTGGTCTCCAGTGTGTCCATCACCGCCGAGCGTTGGGGCGTGCCCAAGGCGGTCATCGCCAGCACCATCGTCGCCTTCGGCACCAGCCTGCCCGAGCTGGTCACCGGCTACCGGGCCATCAAAAAAGGTCACCCCGGCCTGCTGGTGGGCAACGTCATCGGCGCCGACATCCTCAACGTGCTCTTTGTCGTGGGCCTCAGTGCCCTCGCCGCCCCGCTATCGATCATCGATCCCGGTGCCAACCACCCCGCAGTCTTCCTGATGCTGCCCGTGCCGACCATGATCGTCATGCTGCTGTACATGCGGGTGTGCATCGTCATCGCCGGCCGCAAAGGCCACTTCAGCCGATGGATGGGCGCTCCTCTGGTCGTGGGCTACGTCGCCTATCTGGCGGCGTCGTACGCACTGTCGTGAGCGGACGTGGCCGAGTCGCCGAGTGATCAGACAGCGTTTCCCCACCGCCGTCCTCAGCCGCCCTAGCCGTGGATTACGTGGTCACTTCTGCCCCCGCGGCGACACCCGAAACAACGGCTGATTCAGCCCTTCGCTACTGATCCACAGCGTGCGGCCGTCGCGGCCAAAACAAAGCCCCTCGCTCTGCCCGCGCGGCCCCAGCGCCACCCGCGTGGGGTCGGCCGCCAGCACCTGGGCCCAGCTCTGCCCCGGGCCCCGCACATACTGATACGCATCGCCGTAGGTCATGACCACCAAGCGCTTCCCATCGGGCGACAGGTCCGCGGCCGTGATCACTTTCAACTTCAAATCCGCCACCCGCTCCAACACGCACGGGTCCTGCACGGCTGCGCCCCGCCCCGGGCCATCCCCCGCCTGGTCGTCCATCAGCGGCAACACGTACAGCCCCGCGGGCGGCACGACGAACGTCTTGGCATCGGGCCACGACTTGGTAATCAGCAGCAGCGACTGGGTCTGGGGGTCATACGCCACCGACTCGCAGTCCTGCGGCCCGTCGGCGTAGGTGAAAAAGATCCGCCGCAAAACCGGGTGGTTCCGCAGGTTTTGCCCGGGCCGCAGCTCCGGCTCATCGCATAACAACACCGACACCGCCGGCCGCTTGCGCCGGTTGTCCCCCACGTCCGCCACCGCCAGCCGCGCCACCCCATCAAACTCAAACGAACACACATCTTCGATATCCAGCGCCCCAGGCGCCTCCAGCGCCACCGAGCCTGACACCCCCCCCTCGCGGCCCATCTGATACAGCGTCGGTGCGTGGCCCGAATCATTGTGCGTCCACAGTGTCCCGGGCCAAAGCCGCGACGGCGCCAGCCCGCTGGACTCCCGGATCCGCGGGTCCACCACCCGGCCGGGCGTCTCCATCGGTCCATAAACCACCGGCCCCTGCCCCCACGCCGATGCCGCCGCGCCCCCCCACGCCATCATCCAAGCTAAACCCACTGAAACTTTTAGCATCGCTGCGCCACGTCAAGACATCAAAGATGGTTCCAGACCCAAAACCAAGTCCACCCAAACAGTCTACGCACACGCGCTCTCGAAGCCCAACGGGTCGTGGGTTCGCTCCTGGGATAAACCCACAGCCTCAAAACAAGGACAGGCGTCGCTCTGCGACGCGCCGGCGTGTGCTCAGGGCTTTTTCACATTTGATCAAGCCCAGACGCCCCAAACCCCCAAAAGCCACAAAACCCTCTGAAGCCCGCACGTCAACACCCCCAAGACGTTGTTTGGGCTTACGGCAACGCTAAACCAACTTTACGACCGCGTCACCGGCCTCCTAACCTATGATGATTGATAGACGTCAAAAACGTAGACATTGATCGTTGCGTTGGTCTTTTCTGCGCTCTTCGCTCCACCTCTTCACGCCCTAAGCACCCAGGATTTTTTTCTATGAACCGCATTGTCTCTTCATTGCGTCGAATGACCTTCGCCGCGTTGTGCGTCGGCGCCACGGGCCTGCCGGCCGACGCGCAAAAGGCCGACACCGCGTCCCCCAACGTGATCCTGATCATGAGTGACGACCAGGGCTGGGGCGACGTAGGCTTCAACGGCCACCCCGACCTTAAAACCCCCCACCTCGACGCGATGGCCGCCAACGGCATCACCTTCGAGCGCTTCTACGCCGCCTCGTCGCTCTGCTCGCCCACCCGCGCCAGCGTCATGACCGGACGCTACCCCTACCGCACCGGCGTGCTGGCAGCGCACACCGCGGGCCTGCGCCGAGCCGAGGTCACCGTGGCCGACGCGGCCAAGAAAAAGGGCTACCAAACCGGGTTCTTCGGCAAGTGGCACACCGGTTGGGTCAAGCCCGACGAAGTCAGCTCGCGCGGCCACTACTCCCCGCCTTGGCATCACGGCTTCGACGAGGTGTTTGCCACCACCAGCGCCATGCCCACATGGGATCCAAACATCACCCCGGAAGGCTGGACCAAGTGGGGCGCCGCAGCCGGTGGACCCTGGAAAGGCGGCAACGCCTACGTCCACAACGGTGAAATCGCCACCGAAAACCTCTCGGGTGACGACAGCCGGATCATCATGGACCGCGTGATCCCCTTTATCGAGAAGAACCAAGACGAACGTTTTCTCGCCGCCGTCTGGTTCCACACCCCGCACGAGCCGGTGATCGCCGGACCCGAGTACCGGGCGATGTACAAAGAATTTGATGAGCCCCGCCAGCACTTCTACGGCGCCATCACCGCGATGGACGAGCAGATCGGCCGCCTGCGTGACAAGCTGCGCGAGCTGGGCATCGAAAAGAACACGGTCGTGTTTTTCTGCAGCGACAACGGCCCCGCCGACAGCTTGACCAAAAAAGGCATCGCCTCGGCAGGCCCTTTCAAAGGCCACAAGCACGACATGTACGAAGGCGGCCTCTTGGTCCCCGCGTGCGTCGAGTGGCCGGGCATGGTCAAAGAAGGCCAAAGCACCCAAACACGTTTCTCGACCGTCGACTACTTCCCCACCGTGGCCAAGCTCATCGGCTTTAAGTTCGGCAAGAAGGAAAAGCGCCCGATCGACGGCGTCGACTTCACCGCCATGCTGCGCGAGGGCACCGACCAAGCCATCGAGCGCCCCGAAGGCATGTTCTTCAGCTTCCGCCGCCTCTTCCAAGGCATCGACGGCAAAGCCCTGATCGACGGCGACTACAAGGTGTTGCGCGAGCCCAACAAAAAAGCACGCGTGCGGCTCTACAACATCGCCGAAGACCCCTTCGAGGAAAAGGACTTGGCCGAAACCCATCCCGAAATCCTGAAGGAAATGCTGGCCAAGATCGACGCGATCGAAGAAAGCTGCCAGCTCAGCCACGAAGGCAACGACTACCGCTACTGATTAGCCGCGACACACCGCACGCCACGCACGAGGCCGCCACGGCGCCTCATGCGTGGTTTTTTTGTGCGCCGCGCTTCGTCGCCTACCCGTCGACACCCCTGTCACCGCCGCCGCACCCTCACCGCCACTAAACCTTGGGCGCAGGCAGATCGCTGTTGCCCATCAGGTGCAGGTCGATGGCCCGGGCTGCGCCGCGGCCTTCGGCGATGGCCCAGACGATGAGGCTGGCGCCGCGGCGCATGTCGCCGGCCACAAAGACGTTGTCCGCTTGCGTGGCGTAAGCACCGGCGCTTGCAATCGCTTCGGTGGCCGGCACGGCGCCGCGCTCGGTGGTCAGGCCAAGGCGCTCCACCAAGTCCGGGGTGTCGTGGCCAGTGAAACCGATGGCCATAAACACCAGGTCCGCGGGCAGTTTTTCGACCTTGCCCGTGGGCGTGCTGACCCACTTGCCGCTGGCGTCCTGGCTCCAGTCCAGCGTCTCCACTTCGATGGCGGTCACGCGGCCTGCGTCGTTGCCAATAAACGACTTGGGCAGGATGCCGTATTCCCTCGGGTCGCGGTCGAACATGGCGCTGGCTTCAGCGTGGCCGTAGTCGACGTAGAACGTGCCCGTGGGCCCGGGCCAGGGGTGGTCGGCGTCGCGCTCGTCGGGCTCGCGCTCGCGGCGGGTGATATTGGTCACGCTGCGGCATCCCTGGCGGATGGCGGTGCCGATGCAGTCGGTGCCGGTGTCGCCGCCGCCGATGACAATCACGTGCTGGTCGCGTGCGTTGAGGGCTTGGCCGTCGGCGAAGTCTGAGTCGAGCAGGCTTTTGGTCGCCGGGTGCAGGTAAGCCATCGCCGGGTGGATGCCGTGCAGCGCCCGCCCGGGCAGCTCTGAAAGGTCGCGCGGGTTCAGCGCGCCACAAGCCAGCAGCACCGCGTCAAAATCGCGCGTGAGGGTCTGCGCGTCGATCACCGTGGCGTCGCCCGCGGTGCCGTGGGCCGAGGGGGCCGGCCCATCGGGCCCCGCGATGTTGTGGTTGGGTTTGAAAACCACCCCCTCGCGTTCCAGCAGATCCACGCGCCGCTGGACGATGGCTTTGTCCAGCTTCATGTTGGGCACGCCGTACATCAAGAGCCCGCCGATGCGGTCGTCGCGTTCGAAAACCGTGACGAGGTGGCCCGCCTGATTCATCTGATCGGCGGCGGCCAAGCCCGCGGGTCCCGAACCCACCACCGCCACGGTTTTGCCCGTGCGCGTCGCGGGCACGCGCGGCGTCACCCAGCCTTCTTCAAACGCGCGGTCAATGATGGCGCATTCGATGCTCTTAATGGTCACCGCAGGGTCGGTGATGCTCAAAACGCAAGCGCTCTCGCACGGCGCCGGGCAGATGCGGCCGGTGAACTCGGGGAAGTTGTTGGTCTGACGTAGCCTCTCGTAGGCCTCGCGCCAGCGGTCTTGATAGACCAAGTCGTTCCACTCGGGGATCAGGTTGTCGATCGGACAGCCCGTGTCGCTTTGACAGAAAGCCACGCCGCAGTCCATGCAGCGCGCGCCCTGCTCTTTCAGCACGTCGTCGCTATGCCGTTCATAGATTTCGTAGAAATCCGTGATCCGTACCCGCGGATCGCGGGCGGGCATCGGGTTGCGTTCGTATTCTTGAAATCCGGTCGGCTTACCCATCGTCTCGATTGCCTGATTGCGTCAACATCGCTTCACGGATGATCCCGGGAAGCGCGGTGTCTTGTGGGGGCCACGCATCAACGATGCGAGGCAGGGGTCGTTCAATCTGTCTGCTTAGCCGTGGCCAACCTCGCTGGCCTCGGCTTGGTCGCGGGTGGCTTCGGTGCGCTTGAGCTGCTGCAGCACACGCTTGTAGTCCACGGGCATGACCTTCACGAAGGCCTTGCGGGCCTGGTTCCAGCGTTCCAGGATGTCTTGGGCCACGGGCGAACCGGTGAACTCGGCGTGGTTGGTCAGCAGCAGCACGAGTTCTTGGATGTCGTCGGGGTCGTCGAGGGCTTCCAGCTCCACCATCGCGGTGTTGCAGCGGTCCGGGAAGGTGCCATCGGGGTCGTAGATGTAGGCGATGCCTCCGGACATGCCCGCGGCGAAGTTGCGACCCGTAGCGCCCAGCACCACGCAGCGGCCCCCGGTCATGTATTCGCAGCCGTGGTCGCCCACGCCCTCGACCACCGCCAACGCGCCGCTGTTGCGGACGCAGAAGCGCTCGGCCGCGATGCCGCGGAGGTACAACTCGCCGGAGGTCGCGCCGTACAGCGCCACGTTGCCGGCGATGACGTTGTCTTGGGCTTTGAAAGGCGATTCAGCAGGGGGCCGCACAATAATGCGCCCGCCCGAGAGGCCCTTGCCCACGTAGTCGTTGGTGTCGCCCGACAACCGGATCGTGACGCCCGAAGCCAGCCACGCCCCCAGGCTTTGCCCCGCCGAGCCGTTGAGGTTCACGGTGATGGTGTCGTTGGGCAGGCCCTTGGAACCGTGGGCCTTGCTGACCTCGTGGCTGAGGGTCACCCCCACGGTGCGGTCCAGGTTGCACACCGGCAGGTCGATGACCGTCGGGGTGCCGTTTTTGAGCGCGGGCTGCGCCGCGGCGATCAGGCCCTGGTCAAAGTGCTTGTCGAGCTCGTGTTCCTGCTCGATCAGCTTGCGCACGCCCACGTCGGGGCGCGGCTTCTGGGCAGGCATCAGCAGCGCGGTCAAATCCAAGCCGTCCGCTTTCCAGTGGTCGATGGCCTTGCGCGGGTTCAACAGATCCACGCGGCCCACCAGATCGTCCAGCGAGCGGATGCCCACCGACGCCATGTAGCGCCGCGCTTCTTCGGCGACCAAGAACAAGTAGTTGATGACGCTTTCGGGCGTGCCGTTGAACTTGGCCCGAAGGTCCGGGTCTTGGGTACAGATGCCCACCGGGCAGGTGTTGAGGTGGCACTTGCGCATCATGATGCAGCCGATGGCGATCAGCGGCACGGTGGCAAAGCCAAACTCTTCGGCGCCCAGGCACGCAGCGATGGCCACGTCGCGGCCGGTCTTAAACCCGCCGTCGGTCTCCAGCCGCACACGGCTGCGCAGGTCGTTCATCACCAGGGTCTGGTGGGTCTCGGCCAGGCCCAGCTCCCAGGGCAGGCCCGCGTGCTTCACGCTGGTCAGCGGGCTGGCACCGGTGCCGCCGTCGGCGCCGCTGATCAGAATGTGGTCGGCCTTGGCCTTGCTCACGCCCGCGGCAACCGTGCCCACGCCCACTTCGCTCACCAGCTTCACCGAGACATTGGCGACCGGGTTGGCCCGCTTCAGGTCGTAGATCAGCTGCGAGAGGTCTTCGATGCTGTAGATGTCGTGGTGCGGCGGCGGGCTAATAAGCCCCACCCCGGGGGTGGAGTGGCGGATGCTGGCGATGTACGGATCAACCTTGAAGCCCGGCAGCTGGCCGCCTTCGCCGGGCTTGGCGCCCTGGGCGATCTTGATCTGCAGCATGTCGGCGTTGGTCAGGTAGTGGCTGGTGACGCCAAAGCGCCCGCTGGCGATCTGCTTGATCGCCGAGCGCCGCGACTTGGTGCTGCCGTCGTCGTACTGGTCCAGCGCAAAACGGCTGGGGTCTTCGCCGCCCTCGCCCGAGTTGCTGTAGCCGCCGATGCGGTTCATCGCCAGGGCCAGGGTCTCGTGGGCTTCTTTCGACAACGCACCCAGCGACATCGCGCCGGTACGGAAGCGCTTGACAATGTTCTTGGCCGGCTCGACCTCATCAAGGGGGATGGCCAGGCTTTCGTCTTCTTTGAAGGCCAGCAATCCCCGCAGCGTGCAACGATGCGCCGAGTCGTCGTTGCACAAGCTCGCGTAGTCGTCGTAGGCCTTCTGGTCGTTGCCGCGGGCACCGGCCTGCAGCTGCGCGATCGCGCGGGGCGAGAAGGCGTGCGCCTCGCCACCCGGACGCCAGTGGTACTCGCCGGGGTTGGGCAGCTGGTTGTGGCCGCCGCTGGTCTCGGGCCGCGCGGGATAGCCCAGCGCGTGACGGCGGGACACTTCCTGGGCCAACACGCCAAAGCCCACACCTTGCAGCCGGCTGGCGGTGCCGGCAAAGCAGCGGTCGATCACCTCGGTCTTCAGGCCCAGGCACTCAAAGATCTGCGCTCCCTTGTAGCTGGCCAGGGTGCTGATGCCCATCTTGGACATCACCTTGCGGATGCCCTGGCCCACGCTGTTGATGTAGGTCGCCACGATTTCGTCGTCGGTCAGTTCCGCGTCGACCACCTCGGTGTCACGCAAGCTATAGAGCGCTTGGTAGGCAAGGTAGGGGTTGACAGCGTCGGCGCCGTAGCCCGCCAGCGTGCAGAAGTGATGCACCTCGCGGGCCTCGCCGGTTTCGACAATCAGGCCCACGCGGGTGCGCGAGCTGGTGCGCACCAGGTGGTGGTGCACCGCCCCAGTGGCCAAGAGCGCCGGCACGGCGATGCGCCCGGGCCCCACGCCGCGGTCGCTGAGGATGATGAGTTTTTCGCCCGCGTCGATCGCGGCGGTGGCCTGGTCGCACAGCGACTGGATCGCGGCGGTCAGCGCGGCGGCGGCGACGCCGTCGGCCTTGCCGTTGAGACCCGCCAGATCCGGCTTGTCGTAGGTCAGGTCCAGCGTGCGGCTGGTCCAGCCCGCGCTGGCGTCTTGGCTGCCGCCGGCTTTAAGCCCGGCCAGTTCGGCGTCGGTCAGCACCGGTTGGTGCAGGTGCAGGCGGGCGCACTGGTCTTGGGTGGTGCCCAACACGTTGCCTTCAGGGCCGACGGTGGTCTCCAACGACATGATGACCGTTTCGCGCAGCGGGTCGATCGGCGGGTTGGTCACCTGGGCAAACAGCTGCTTGAAGTAGTCGTACAGAAGCCGCGGCTTGTCGCTGAGCACCGCGGGGGCCTGATCGTTGCCCATGGAACCCAGGGCTTCTTTGCTCTTGCTGCCGGCGTTGATCATCGGCAGCAGCAGCATGTGCAGGTGCTCGCTGGTGTAGCCAAAGGCTTTGAGCAGCGCCAGCCGGCTGTCGTCGTCAGGCGTGGGAACCACCGCCGCGCTGTCGCTGGCGAAATCCCCTAGCCGCAGCACGCTGTCGCGCAGCCACTGGCCGTAAGGGCGCTCGGCGGCGAAGCGCTCTTTGAGTTCTTCGTCGCCGACAATGCGGCCTTCTTCAAAGTCCACCAGGAACATGCGGCCCGGCTGCAGCCGGCCTTTCTGCACAACCTTGGCGGGGTCCACGTCGACCACGCCCACCTCGCTGGCCATGATGACCCGGTCGTCGTCGGTGACGTAGTAGCGGCTGGGCCGCAGGCCGTTGCGGTCCAGGGTCGCCCCGATGACCGTGCCGTCGGTGAAGCCGATGCAGGCCGGGCCGTCCCAGGGCTCCATCAGGTTCGCGTGATAGGCGTAGAAATCGCGCTTGGCGTCGGACATCGACCCGTGGTTTTCCCAGGCCTCGGGGATCATCATCATGACCGCTTCGGGCAGCGAGCGGCCGCTCATGTAGAGCATCTCCAGCACGTTGTCGAAGCTGCCCGAATCCGAGGCGTCGCGGTTGACCACCGGCCGCAGGTCTTGGATTTCTTCGCCGGTGTAGCGCGGCGTGTCCATCAACCCTTCGCGGGCGGCAAACCAGTTTTTGTTGCCCTTGACGGTGTTGATTTCGCCGTTGTGGCTCATCATCCGGCACGGCTGGCTACGGTCCCAGCTGGGGAAGGTGTTGGTCGAGAAGCGGCTGTGTACCATCGCCAGGTGGCTGACGAATTCTGGGTCGCGCAGGTCCGGGTAGAACAGCGGCACCTGGCCGCTGGTCAACTGGCCTTTGTAAACAATCACCCGCGCCGAGAGCGAGCAGACGTAGAACGCGCCCGTTGGGATGTCGGCGTTATCCAGCGCTTGGTTGATCACACGGTTGCGCACTAGGTAGAGCCGGCGTTCGAAGGCTTCGACGTCGAGCGCTTCGGGGCGCGACACAAACAACTGGCGGATGACCGGCATCGAATTGCGGGCCGATGGCCCCACGTCGGCGTTGTCGGCGTCGGTGGGCAAATCGCGCCAGCCGATCAGCGGCATGGACTCGCGATCGAGCTCACGCTCGAAGGCCGACACACAGAACGCGCGCTGGGCATCGTCCACAGGCAAAAACAGATTGCCCACCGCGTAGTCACCCGGCTCGGGCAGGGTCAGGCCTGCGTCGCGCGCGACGGCTTTTTTCAGCAATGCGTGGGGCACCGCCGTGAGGATGCCCGCCCCGTCACCGGTGTTCTTCTCGCAGCCGCAAGCCCCGCGGTGGTCCATGCGGTGCAGCATCTCCAGCGCGTCGGCCACCACCGCGTGTGAGGCCACGCCCTTGAGCTGGGCGATGAAGCCGATACCGCAGTTGTCTTTCTCGTTGGCCGGGTCATACAGACCGCGGGCTTCGGGCAGGTGCCGCAGGGCGGCCGTGGACGAGGTGGGGGTATCGGTCATGAGGAGGCTCCCGGGCGGTTCTTCTTGGAGGCGGCCTTCGCGCTGGGGCTTGCTTTGGCAGCAGCGCCAGGCTTGGCTTTCGCATCAGACTTTGCACGCGACGCTTCGGTGGACGCAGCGTCGGCGGCCGGCGTGGTGTCGGGGTTCACGTGGTTGAGCCGAGCGGTGGTGGCCGAGGGGCCGGTGTGCTCGATCAAGAAATCCACAAACAAGGCGGCGGCCGGTGACAGCGGCGCACTCTGCCGGGCCCCGCGGCGGTAGATAATGCCCATGGGCCGCGTCAGGTCCGGCGTCAGCCGCACGGCCACCAGCGTGCCCGCGTCGACGTCGCGCTGCACGGTGCGGGCGGGCAGGATCGCGAAGCGCCCCATCGCGGCGACGGCGCCTTTGATGGTGTCCAGGTTGTCGAAGACGTACTTGGTGGTGGGGGCCCCGCCGTTTTCCTTGAGATAGGCGGTGATGCGGCGGCCGATCGGCAGGTCGTTGCTAAAGGCCACACGCTCGTGGCCGGTCAGCAATTCGGGCGTGACCGACTTGAGCTTCGCCAACGGGTGCTTGGGCGGGCAGACCACCGCCATGGGCTCGTCGCGCAGGGGGATCACCCCGACTTTGCGGAAGCGTTCGGGGTAGCTGAGGATGCCCACGTCGGCCCGTCCGTTCACCACCGCGTCGTAGACCGTGTCGGGGTACTCGTACTCGATCCGCACCGAGACCTTGGGCTGCTCTTCTTCAAAACGCCTCCGCACCCGGCTGAGCAGGTCGATGCCCGACGAGTAGATCGCGGCCACCCGCACGTCGCCCGCGGGATGGTTGTCACCCGTGGGCGCGTACGCCAACACGACCTCGCCCTCCAGCCGGTCGTAGCGCCGCAGCACGTCTTGCACACCTTCCAGATACACCGCCCCGGCATCAGTGAGCTCAAGGGGGCGCACCGACCGGTCCAGCAGAGTCACGCCCAAGCGTTTTTCAAGATGGCCGATGCGCTGACTGGCGGCGGACTGGGTGATGCCGTGCATGCCCGCGGCCTGCGAAAAGCTTTGACACCGGGCAACATCGGAAAAAAGGCGGAGAGTCTGCATGGGGTACCGGGGACGGGCGTCACCGGCCAAACCGCGACGCCTTAGTATTAGTTGCGTTAATTTACATCCGTAAGCGATCAGTGTAGCTTATGAGCGAGGGCTTTTCCAGCGCCGCGTCCCCACGCGGCTGTGCGATCTGACCCCACGCGCTCACGGGCCCGGGCGGGGTTTGAACATTATTCAGATTTTTGCGGCCCACGCACAGCGGCCCGTGACGCTATTCACGGCCCAAGGGATAGGCCGTCGATCTTAACAAGCCCCCGATAGCCCCCCCGGGGGCAAGACCCGGTGTCAGGCAGGGCCCTGCCCCGCCCCACCCGCCCGCACATCGGCTACACCTTCCACACCATGCTCCACCTCATCCCCACGCTCCCCGTCTGCCGCGCGGCCCAGGCCGCCTGCGTGCTGCTGCTCTGGGCCACCGCCCTGCTCACCGCACCGTTATCCGCTGGGCCCCAGTCCGACTGCGAGTCGGTGCTGGCCGGTGCGGTGCTGGGCAACACCCGGATCTCGGTGATGGTCCGCGACCTGAACACCGGCCAGGTGGTGGTCGAGATCAACCCCGACGCGCCGCGGGTGCCCGCGTCGAACATGAAGCTGCTGACCACCGCCGCGGCGCTGGACCGGCTGGGCCCGGACTTTCGCTTTAATACCCGCCTGGAAGCGGTGGCCACCCCCGCAGACCTGCGGGTGCAGGGCGACACGGGCATCTCGCTGCGGGTGGTGGGCGCCGGCGACCCGGGTTTCGGCGACCCGACCCTGCTGGCCGCGGCCGGGCGCAACGTGCGCGAGCTGATCGAGCTGTGGACCCAGGCCGCCGCCGCGCGGCTGGCCACCAGCGGCCACGCCAGCTACGACCGGCTGCTGGTGGATGACCGGGTGATGGACCACACCTGGACCCACCCCAAGTGGCCTTCGGATCAGCTGAACTACCACTACTGCGCTCAGGTGTCGGGGCTGAATTTCCACGAAAACCTCATGTCGGTGGTGCCCACCCCCGCGTCGGCCAAGGGCGCCACGCCGTCGATCGCGGTCTTCCCGCGGTTCCGTGGCCTGGACACCACCAACCGCGCCAAGACCGGCGACTCGGACGTGTTCGACATCCGCCGCACCCCGGGCAGCAACCGCTTTTCATTCAACGGCACAGTGCGTCGCAAGCCCCGAGCGCCCTACCGCGTGACCGTGCACGACCCACCGATGTTCTTCGCCGCGTACTTCCGCGACGCGCTGCAGCAGGCCGGTGTCACGGTGGGCCCGGAGGTGCGCGTGGCCGATGACGACCGCAGCCCGGCGATCGGCGCCCCCCTGCACACCGTGCGCACCACCCTTGCGGGGGTGCTGGACCGCACCAATCAAAACTCACAAAACATGTTCGCCGAAGCGCTTTTCAAGCGCCTAGGTCACGAGCTCACCGGCGAACCCGGATCGTTCACCCACGGCGCCGCAGCCGTCCGCACGTTCCTGCGCGACCGCTTAAGCGCCCGCACCGGGCTGGCGGGCGTGGTGGTCTCGGACGGCTCGGGCATGTCACGCGACAACCGCGTGACCGCGCGGGTGTTTGTTTCTTTGCTCACCGAGCTGCACGCCGACCCGGCGATGGGGCCGGTGTTTGTCGCTTCACTCGCCCACGGCGGCCACTCGGGAAGCCTGCGCAAACACCGCGACAAGCTCCGCACCCTCACGGGCAATGTCTACGCCAAGTCTGGCTACCTGGGGGCCTCGGCCGACTACGCCTCAACCCTCAGCGGCTACCTCGTGGCCCCCGACGGGCGGGCGTGGGCCTTTAGCTTCCTCTTCAACGGCTTCCGCCCGCCGCTAAGCAACGCCACGATCAAGCGCGTGCAAAACGACATGCTCGCGAGCCTCGACGCGTCGCTGGTCAAAAAACCCGCGGGCGCCCGCTGACCCGGGCCCCTGCACCGCAAGCGGGACACACCTGGCTTCGACTCTAAAAACCGCCTTTAAGCAGTTTAAATGCTGTTTGGCACGCTGCCATCGCACAACACCTAGGCGAACGCCGCGGACCACGCCCAGCGGCCGTAAACCCCTTGCAAAAAAAAGTGCTTCCCCGAGTTTGCATAGGCCTTCATGGCCGCTATCCTGTTGACACGAGGCCGTGAGGCGGTCGTGATCGCGTTGAGTTGTTTGTGCGCCCCCACGTGCAACTCCGCGGTCATGGCCGCCCCCCGGCCTCTTTTTTTATGCGCCGCAAGACGATGTCCAGTGATGCGGTGTCCTGTGACCGACACAAGGCCCCACTACACTCCCCGCATGTCCTTATCTGGAAACCCTTTTCTGCTCACGCGGATTCTCGCGACGGCCGGCCCCGCCTGCGCCGACCCCGCCACCCTTGCCAAAATGATCGCCGAGGGCGTCCGAGTCTTCCGCGTCAACTGCTCGCACGGCGACCTGCCTCAGTTTCAAAACACCGTGGACCTCATCCGTCAGGCCGCGCTGGACACCCGCCAGCCCGTGGGCATCCTCGCCGACTTGTCGGGGCCCAAGATCCGCGTCACCACCGTGCGTGACGGGGCCTTTGAACTGGTCGCCGGCGACACAGTGCGCTTCACCACCCGCCAGGTCGTGGCCGACCGCGACCCCGAGACGGGGGTGGTCACCATCGGTACGACCTACCCCGCGATGGTCGACGACGTGATCGACGGCCAGCGGCTGCTGGTCAACGACGGGGCCATCCGCATGCTGGTCACCGGCCACGCCGACGACCCCTCGGAAGACGAACCCTCCGGCCGCTGCCTGGTGGCCAACGTCACCGTCGGCGGCACGCTGAGCAATAAAAAAGGCGTGAACCTGCCCGACACCGACGTGAGCGCCCCGGCGCTGACCGAGTGGGACGAAGAGTGCGCCGCGTGGGCCGTCGAGGCGGGCTGCGACTTCTTGGCCCTTTCTTTTGTCCGCAAGGCCGCTGATGTCCACCAGCTCAACGCCCTACTCAAGACCCTGGGCCGCGACAACACCGATATGCGCAGCCACACCGCGCTGCCGATCATCGCCAAGATCGAAAAACCCCAGGCCATCGACGAGCTGGACGGCATCCTGGAGGCCGCCGACGGGGTCATGGTCGCCCGCGGCGACCTGGGCGTCGAGATGGATCTGGCCAGCGTGCCGGTCATGCAGAAACAAATCATCCGCCGCGCCCACGACAACGGCAAGCCGGTGATCGTGGCCACGCAGATGCTCGAAAGCATGATCGAAAACCCCTTCCCCACGCGGGCCGAAGTCAGCGACGTGGCCAACGCGATCATCGACGGAGCCGACGCGGTGATGTGCAGCGGCGAGACCGCGGTGGGCAAGCACCCCCTAGAGGTCATCCGCGTGATGGCCCGCACAGCCTCGATCACGGAAGCCTACGACGCGGACCAACGCGCAGGCACCACCCGCCCGCCCAGCAACCTACGCGAGACCCGCTACCGCACCGCCGCCCTGGCCCACGGCGTGTCCACCATCGTCAACGACCTGGACCCCAAATGCGTGGTCATGTGGAGCGAGCTCGGCGGCGGGGCCCGCTACCTCTCGCAGAACCGCCTGCGCGTGCCCATCCTCGCGGTCAGCGGCAACCACACCGCGCTGCGCCGCATGAGCCTGCATTTCGGCGTCCACCCCGTCTTCATGGAACGCCCCGCGGACGGCATCAGCTTCGTGGAATCCGTTGACGGGCTGCTGATCGACAACGGCTGGGCCGACCCGGGCGACGGCGTGGTGATCGTCAAGGGCGATCCCCTGGGCATCCCCGGGGTCACCAACCAGATCCGCATCCACTACATCGGCGACGTGTGCCGGTTGACCTGGCACCCGAAGTAAGGCGGCGGCCTGCGGCCGCGGGGTTG
>JALZVY010000058.1 GCA_023300125.1 Phycisphaera sp. | reverse complement strand
TTCCTCCTCGTCTTCCTCCTCGTCTTCCTCCTCGTCTTCCTCCTCGTCTTCCTCCTCGTCTTCTTCCTCGTCTTCCTCCTCGTCTTCCTCCTCGTCTTCTTCCTCGCCTTCATCCACCTCGTCTACGACTTCCTCGTCTTCCCAGGCTTCCTCGTCGTCGATCTCGTCGTTCGCGGTGTCATCCTTTGCGGGCGCGTCGGCCTGGGCTTCATCGGCCTGGGCCATGGCTTTCATGGCTTCCCATTCTTCGGGGCTGATGAGCACTTCGCGGGCCTGGGCGGTTTTGTGGTGGCCCAGGATGCCGGCGGATTCCATCTGCTCGATCATGCGTGAGCTGCGCGAGTAGCCGATGGTCAGACGGCGCTGCAGCAGGCTGACCGAGCCGCGGCCGGTTTCCAGCACGCACATCACCGCGTCGTTGAACAGCTCGTCCCGTTCTTCGTCCAGCTCTCCGCCGCCGTTTTTGATCTGCACCAGCTGCGGCTCGAAGCTCTGCTGGCTGACGGTTTTGAGGAACTTGACGGTGCGGCGGATCTCGCCGTCTTCCACCAGCGTGCCCTGGGCCCGCACCAGATCGCTGCTGCGTGGCGAAAGGAACAGCATGTCGCCGTGGCCCATCAGCAGCTCGCCGCCCTTGGCGTCGAGGATGATGCGGCTGTCCATGCCGCTGCTGACTTTCATGCACACGCGGCTGGGCATGTTCGACTTGATCAGGCCCGTGACCACGTTGGCCTGCGGACGCTGGGTGGCCAGGATCAGGTGGATGCCCACGGCGCGGGCTTTCTGGGCGATGCGGACGATGCTGGACTCGACCTCTTTGTTGGTCATCATCAGGTCGGCGAGTTCGTCGATGACGAAGACCAAGTACGGCATCTTCTTGGGGATGCGGGCGGCGTCGGCGTCGTTTTCGATTTCCAGGCGGTCTTTGATTTCGTCCCAGCCCAGGTCGTTGTAGGTGCCGATGTCGCGCACGCCCACTTCAGCCAGCAGCTCGTAGCGCTCGTCCATCTTGGTGACGGCCCACTCGAGAATCTGAGCGGCTTTGTTCATCTCGGTCACCACCGGGCACATCAGGTGGGGGATGGATTTGAACATACTCATCTCGACCATCTTGGGGTCGACCAGCACCAGCTTGAGCTCGTCGGGCCGCTTGGTGTGCAGGAAACTCATGATGATCGAGTTCATGCACACGCTCTTACCCGAGCCGGTGGTGCCGGCGATGAGCATGTGGGGCATGGCGTTGAGGTCTTGCACCAGGGGGTTGCCGCTGGCGTCTTTGCCCAAGAACATGGGCAGCTTCATCTTGGCGACTGCTTCGCGGTTGACGCTCATGAGCTCTTTAAGCCGTACGCGCTCTTTCTTGGTGTTGGGCACCTCGATGCCGATGGTGTCTTTGCCCGCCATGTTGGGCACCACGCGGATGTTGGGTGCCCGCAGGGCGCGGGCCAGGTCGCTGTCCACCGCGGTAATGCGGCTGACCTTGGTGCCGGGCGCCAGGCGCACTTCAAAGAGCGTGATGACCGGGCCCGAGTCGATGTTGACGATCTCGCCTTTGATGCGGTATTCGAGCAGAGCGGCTTGCAGTTCTTCGCCTTGCTCGCGCACGATCTCGTTCATCTCTTCGCTGAAGCCGTCTTCGGGTTCTTCCAGCAGGTCGATGCCGGGGAACTGATAGCCCGAGAGGTCCATCTCGCGGATGGGGGCTTCGTGAACGTCTTGCTTTTTCGAGAAGTTGATGGGCATCTGGGCCATCTTGGCCCGCAGGGCGCTGGGGTCGAAGTCCTGCTTGCTTTTGACATAGGCGTCGGGCGCGTCGGCGACGACTTCCTCGTTGTCCTCGTCGTCGCTGCTGAGGGTTTCGGCGGCGGCGCGGCGTTGGGCCTTGCGATCGGCCCGGGAGAGCTTGCGGGCGGGGGCGGCTTCTTCTTGCTCGTCGTCGTGCTCGTCGTCCGAGTCGAGGGCTGCGGCGGGGCGGGTCTTGCGGCGGCTGCGTGGGATCTCCACACGTCCGCCTTCGAGATCGTTTTCACGCTGCACCGGCACGCGGGTGAAGTTCAGGCCCAAGCCCGCGAGGCTGGGCATTTTGAAGCGTGGCAGGGCGGGGATGGCGGGGAACTTTTCGTTCACCGCGTTGCTGAGTTTGATCACGCCTTCGGCCGCCAGCCGCGGCAGGGCCAGCACGACTTGGTCCACCGCCAACAATGCGCCGATCCAGAACGCCAGGGCCAGCAGCAGCAAGGCCCCGGCCGAGGCGAAGCGTCCCACCAGTTCTTCTTGAATCAGCAAGCCCAGCAGGCCGCCGGGGCCTTCGGGCCGGGTGCTCACCCCGGTGACGAAGCGGTGGGTCGTGACAGCGATCAGCCCCGAGGTGGTGGCGGTCATGATGGCCAGGCCCGTGGCCCGCAAGGCCAACTGATTGGCCGGGCGGTTGCTCAGTGCCAGCACGACGCCCGCGCCCAGGCCCAGCATGGCGATCCAGATGCCCGGGCCCACGACCAGGTAGGCCTTGTGGGCGACGGCGGCGCCCAGCGGGCCCATCCAGTTTTGGGTCGCGGCGTTGGTGACCCCGACCATGTGGCTGGGGGCGTCGGCGGCGTCGTAGCTCAGCAGCGCCGCGGCGATGATGAGCCAGGTGACGCAGGCGATGGCCAGGCCCACTTGCTTGAGGGCGGCAAAGCGCTCGGCCTGTTGTTTCTTGGTGAGCTTTTTCTTCTTGCGGGTGGCCATCGCGTGCGTCTCCGGCGGGCGGTCAGGGGCGAAATCGAATCAAGAACAGGGCGTGGGGCGCGCAGCAGCCGCGCCCGACCGGTGACTATCGGCCCGGAGACACCTGTGCCGACAAAGAACAGGGGCCCGGTTGGGTCCGGATAAAATCGGCTTAAGGCCTTGTTTTTAAGTGATTTTGCGCGCGTTTAACCGGCCATTGAAGCCGGTTTGTGGGGCCTGAAGTTGAACGTGGTTCGAGTTTTCGGGGTCAAACGCCCGTGTGGCCAAAGCCGCCGGTGCCGCGCTGGGATTCGGGCAGCTGATCGACTGGGGTCCAGGTGACCCGCGGCACGGGCAGCACCAGCATTTGGGCGATGCGCATGCCCGGGGTCACGACAAAGTCCGCGTCGCCGTGGTTGATCAGCGGGACCATGACCTCGCCGCGGTAGTCCGCGTCGATGGTGCCCGGGGCATTGGGCATGCTGATGCGGTGCTTGGTGGACAGCCCCGAGCGCGGCCGCACCTGGGCTTCGTGGCCCGCGGGCACGGCCATGGCAAAGCCGCATGGGATCAGCTGCACCTGGCCCGGGGCCACGGTGATCGGGGCGCCATCTCGGGGGGCGGCGCACAGGTCCATGCCCGCGGCGTGGGGGGTTTGATAAGCCGGCAGGGGGGTGTCGCGGCCGTGGGGGAGGCGTTGGATGGGGACGTGAAGCATGGTGGGATGGGGGGTGTCTGTGGCGGAGCCGTCTGGGGCCGTGCGCGGCCGTGTACTGCGAGCGCTTACCACGCGCCGTCGAGGATTTTTTGAATGGCCGCCGCCACGCCGTCTTGGTCGCAGCTGAGGGTTTGCACCTTGGCGGCGGCTTTGACCGTTTCGCTGGCTTGGCCCATGGCGATGCCCAGCCCGGCGTGGCGCAGCATGGCCAGGTCGTTGAGTTCGTCGCCGATTGCGGCCACCCGGGTGTGGGGCACGTGCAGGTGGTCGGCCAGCCAGCCCAGGCCGCGCCACTTGTGGGTGCCCGCCGGAAAAACTTCTAGCAGGTACATGGGCCCGTCGTTGGTGCCTTCTGCGACCGACAGGCCCGCGAGCAGGTGGGCGTTGATCTGATCCGCGAAGCGCTGGTTGACCGCGGTCTGGGCCTCGTGGGCCGCCTGGCTGGGGGCCACCACGCCCACGCGCAGGCTGTGACGCAGGTCGTGGGCGGTGGGCTGGTCGATGTGCTCGATGGTCAGATGCTTGTCTTCGAACCAGCGGCGGGTGTTGTGGGTCAGGGTTCCCTGGCCGGTGATCAAAAAGTCGCGCCCGGTTTCGCGCACATCTTGAAACACCAGCACCGCCTGCGGCAGCTCGCTGAGGGTCTGGACCAGTTGCAGGGTGAGCAGGGCATCGAAGCACATGGTGCGGAGCACATCGCCGCGGCGAAAATCTGCCACCACCGCGCCCGAACTGAACACCCCCAGTTCGAGGCCCGGCACGTCGTGCAGCACGTCGGCGGCCTCGCGCCAGGCCCGGCCGGTGCAGGGCACCACGCGGAGGCCCGCGGCCGTGGCGTCGGCGATCGCGTCGCGCGAGGCGGCGCTGATCCGCTCGCCCTGGGCGACCAGGGTGCCGTCGAGATCCAGGGCGATCAGGTCGTAATTCATGGGCGCAGCGCCCCGGCGGCCGACGCCACCAACCCGTCGCACAGCATGCCCAGGTGCACGTTGGAGGCCAGGCGGGCCTCGGCGGTGTTCACGTGGTCGATCAGCGTGGTCCAAGGGCGCAAGGCGGCGTCCGCGGCGTCGGGGTCCGCGGGGTCGCACGCCGCGGCGGCGGTGATCATCTGCTGGCGGGCGTGGGTGGTCACCAGGCGAAACATCAACCCCGCGGCGTTTTTGTTGGCCGCTTCTTTCGAGGCCTGCTTGTGTTTTTTGACCCACCCCTCGGCGAAGGCTTTGATCCGCGCCTCCATCGCCGGGCCCAGCCCGCCTTCGGGCCGGCCCTGGGCCAGGGCGTCGAATCCCGGCAGCACCACCTGGGCCCACTCGACCAGGTCGTGGTCCAGGGCCAGGCGGGCCCGGCCCAGGCTGCCCGCGGCAAAGGCGGCCAGCCAGCTGCGCCCGCGCGGGCCCATATCCGCCGCGTGTTGGTCCAGGTAGTGGTCCACCACGTCGTTGGGCAGCGGCACGAAGGCGGTGCGCTGGCAGCGGCTGCGGATGGTGGGCAAGAGCGCGTCTTCGCGCGGCGTGATCAGGATGATCGTGGTGCCCCCGCCGGTGGTGGGGGGTTCTTCGAGCACCTTGAGCAGGGCGTTCTGGCCGTCGTGGCGCAGCAGGTGGGCTTCATCGACGATGAACACCTTGCCGTGATTCAGCTGCGGGGCGAGAAAGGCCGGCTTGATCAACGCGTCGCGGATGATGTCCACCGGGATGGTGGTTTGCTTGCGATCACGGATCTTTTTGTCGGGGTGGAACGCGGCGAGTTCTTTGTTGACCACGTGCAGGTCCGGGTGGCCGTCGGCGTCGGGCGTGTCGCCTTCGCCACCGGTGTGGAACACCCGGCACGAGGCGCAGCCGCCGCAAGCGGCGCGACGCCCGGTCAGGTCGGTCTCGGGGCTGTGGCACAGCAGCAGACGGGCAAAGGCCCGGGCGGCGGTGAATTTGCCCACGCCCTGGGGCCCGAAAAACAGCTGGGCGTGGTGAACCCGCTGGGCGCTCACCTGGGCGGTGAGTTGCTCGATCGCTCTGGGTTGGCCAAGGATCGCGTCCATGCGGGGCATCCTAACCAACGGTCGTTGGGGGGGTGTGGCGTCAGCTGCTCTAGAATCAGGGCGGAGTGCCTCCTTTATGAAGCAAGCTGCCCTGCTGATAGCGCTGGTCGCCGTGGTGTCCGCATGCGGCCCCGAATCGCCGCCTGAGTCTTCGGTGTCCACCGCCCAAGCGGCGGACGGGTCTGACGTGGGGCTTGTTGTCAGCCCCGTTACCAGCGCCGGTGCGAGCCCCGTTGTGAGCCCCGCGCTGCAGGGGCCCGGAAAAGTGATCTTTCCCACCGAGGTCGTGCTGGCGCCCGGCCCGGTGTGGATGGCGCCCGCGGGCCGCAGCCCGCTGGGCGGCCCGGGCGAACTGTCCCCCCGCAAACCTCTGCGCTTGGGCGAAGTGGCCACGGTCGAGACCGAACCGGTGGGGCCGCTGGTCGCGTGGGATCGCGCCCATCTGCATGTGGGGCAGCGCATCACCGTGAAGGGCCGGGTGGTGAATACCCACCGCAGCCGTTCGCGGGTGGTGTTTTTGAACTTCGACACCGATTGGAAAGGCAAGTTTTACGTGCCGGTCTTTCGCGGGGCCCACACGGCCATGCCCGTCGCGGCCGAGACGTTTTTTCTGTACAGGACCATTTACGTGACGGGCGAGGTGGCGCTGTACGAAGGCACGCCGAACATCGCCGTGAGCGACCTGTCGCAGATTCAAGTGGTGGAGGACGCCAACACGGCGGGGTTCGCGGATTAGTGTTTGGGAAAAGCGGCGGTGTGCGGTTAGTCTTGGGGGGGCTTCTGGTGGGCGGTTTTCTTCTGCCCTTGATTGATCTTCAACCCTGCGGAGCGAAACCCAGCCCATGCCTGTTGACCCCACCAACGCCACGCTGGTCGAGCGGATCAACCGCCACGACGACCTCGCGCTCTTCCGCGTCGCCTACAAGGCGCACGACGTGCCCGACTTTGAACCCGGCCAGTTCGCCACCCTAGGCCTGCCCGACCCCACGCCGCCCGATCCCGCCAAGCCGGTGCGCCCGGGCCGGGGGCCCAAGCTGATCCGCCGGGCGTATTCCATCGCCTCGCCCAACACCCAAAAAGACGCGCTTGAGTTCTACGTGGTCAAGGTCGACGGCGGCAAGCTCACGCCCACGCTGTGGGACTTGGAAGTGGGCGGCGATTTGTTCATGAACCCCAAGATCGGCGGGCACTTCACCCTCGATGGCGTGCCCGACGGCCGCACGCTGGTGATGGTGGGCACCGGCACCGGGCTGGCGCCGTTTCGTTCGATGTACCTGACGTACAAAAGCCAGAAGCGCTGGGACCGTTTCGTGCTGCTGGACGGCTGCCGCGTGGCCCAAGACCTGGGCTACCGCGAAGAGATGGAAGCCTTCGCTGCTGTCGACCCTGACTTTGTCTACCTGCCCACCGTCACCCGCGAGCCCGACGACTCGGGATGGTCGGGCCCGCGCGGCCGCGTGAACGCGCTCTTAGAACCCGACGCCTTCGAGAAGGCCGTGGGCGTGCCGCTGGACCCCGCCACCTGCAGCGTGTTTCTGTGCGGCAACCCGCAGATGATCGATCAGGTCGAAGCCGACCTCAACGGCCGCGGGTTTGTGACCAAAGACCGCAAGCATCCCGACGGGACCTTGGTGTTTGAGCGGTATTGGTAGGCCGGGAGATCTGGCCGTCAGGTTTTAGGGGTGCTTACTGACGTGCCGATCTCGTAAACCAGCTTGATCTAAGCGGATACTCGCCGCTTGTGTTGACACGCGGTCTTGCCGCTCTCTCTCAATACCTCGGGCACGCCGCCGAAGCTGCACCTTGACTTCGAGGTTGAACCAAAAACCTACGCCGAGATGCTGGCCCTTCCGGTCGGAAAACTGGAGGGAATGGACATTGCGCGGCTCAACCTGCTTTGTGCGGCGGGTTTGCCGACCACCAAGGGTCTGGATGTTGAACACGCCTTGGGCACGCTCGACACCTGGGCTGAGAAGGTGGCCGTCGAGACTAACCGGCACCTCTACCGCGTAACCGACCCGCGCTACGCCGATCACTACGGCCACAGCGAAGCCCAGTTCCGCGCCGAGATGCTCGCCCAGGTGCTTCAAGAAGATCTTGGGGTCCACTACAACCCCGAAGCCGTCGGAGCGTTCAGCTTCGCCGACGCCAGCACCGGTTTTATTCACGGAATGATCCCCGTAGCCGGCCAGACGACGGCCGATGCTCCCGGCGGCACCTGCGCGTCGATGCCGGTGCTCTACGTCGCAGTGGGGCGGCGGCTGGGGTACCCCCTCAAGCTCTCGACCACCGACTCTCACGTCTTCGCCCGGTGGGACGGCCTGAACCACCCGAACGCGGCTTGGCGTGACTACTTCAACTGCGAGACCACCCACGGTTTTGCGCGGTTTGACGACGACTACTACCGCACTTGGCCCAAGCCGGTGACCGACCACGATGTGGCTAAAAATGGGTATTTGACCTCACTCACCCCGTCCGAAGAACTGGCGTTCTTCATGGCCACCCGCGGGCATCACGCCGCGGATTTGGGCCAGCGGACTTTCGCTGCCCGGTGCTACGAAAACGCTCACGGCTACGACCCTCGGCGTCCGGCCTACCGGAGCTGGTTCTTGGGTGTCGCAGTTGAGACCAACTACCGGGCTTCGGCACCGGATCTGCGGCGCAGCCTTGATAGTAAGCGCGGGAAGCAAGCCACTCCGGTGGAGCATTTCGTACGGGCTGCCGCCGAATCTCGTCAACGACGACCGGAATTGCCACATTTTGGACGAGTTGCGAATAATTCGCGGCCGGCCAATTCACTCGGCGGAGATCTGCCCGCTGTCGGTTATCCTGTGAATCAGCCTCCCGATCCAACAACCAACTACGCCCCAAGCGGGTTCGATTCCAGATAAGGTGCGCCATGCGTATCCGATCCATCCTGCCCGTCTTTGTTGCTGCTCTTGTGGCGGTGGTCTTCACTGCCGATGCGATGGCTATGTACCATCCCGAACTTGGGCGGTTCGTGCAGCGTGATCCGTACGGTACGGTAATAAGCCCTCAAACCGAGGGCTTTGAAGCACGGAAGAACCGCGGTTTTATTCCACGAAGTCAATACGCGGATGGCATGAATTTGTATCAGTATGTGGGTGGTAAACCGGTGGTTTATATAGACCCACAGGGTTTGTCTAAACAAATATTCGCCTTTGAGGGTTTGGCGGGATTTTATGACCCGAGAGATGATGCGAAACCCCCTGTCCCCGGAGACTTCCAGGGCATTGTTAGTGGGTCGCTTATGAAACGGTATTGGAACCCGCTGGGCAATGCGGTCGGAACGGTTCATTATTACGCTCAGAATGATGTGTCCGCTGCTGTCTCCAAGGCGATTGAGCTAGCCAAAAAACCAAATGCTACTGACGAGGATGGGAACTGCTATGATACTATTATCGTAATGGGATATAGCAATGGGGGGCGTGCGGCAATTCAATTCGCAGAGCGTTTAGATCGAGAAAACATTAAAGTTTCCGTTGGTATTACGGCTGATCCAGTGCCTAAAGGGTTAGAGCTGGTACCCCCGTTGTCTTTTTTTCCTAGCGTGTTTCTAACTCGTCCGAGTAACGTTGATTTTTGGGTGAACTATTACCAGAAGACAGATAGGAAGACATTGGGTGGGTTGCCCGTTCTTGGTCATCCGGTTAGTGGTGCAAACCACAATTTGCGAAAACGCAACCTGGCATTTAAGGAGTATGGGCATATAACGATTATGTCTGACCCCGGCGTGCTAAAGGGAGTTCGCTCTTTGCTTGAAAACTCTGATGAGAGCCAGGAAACATGGATGGCGCGATGAAAAAGGCTGTAGGATTACTGTTTTCATGCCTTGTTTTTCAAGGGTGCCGTAATATTGATGTTACGGATACACCTGGGTACGCCGATTATATGTCGACAAATGGCATTGTTTTTGGCGGAACGATGCTTCTGTCGGGATACATTGGTGGTCCCGTTGCCGAAGAGGATGCAGTGTATTTACTCGGTCCAGCGCCTTCGGATGCAGTCGCATACGAACGTATATCCGGAGACTCTGTTTGTCTTCCCAAAGGATATCCAGTCAGAGTTGTCTCGCTTGCTAAAAACTATCTGCTGATTGGCGGGTGGAGAACGACGGCTGTTGTAGAATTCATGGCCCCAGATAGTGAAGAATCAATAAAAGCGTGGCTAGATTTAGGGCCGGGATTTACAGGTCATGAATCTCACCCGATGCTTAAAATTGAGACGAACTAAAGACTTCGTTAATCATCACCATTTCGATCAATGGATTGATGGGTGAGGCGAGTAGGTTGTTGCTTGCAGTATTTTTTTACATGAGATTGCCCCAGGTGCGTCTACACGCCAGTTATACGCAAGGCGCATTTTCGGCGAGAAATCCGCACTTAAACTTTTGTGTTAAATACGCTTAGTGTAAAAACAGCCGCACGCCGGTGTGGCACATCACCATGTTGTGCTGGTTGGCCGCGTCGTTGACCCCTTGGTCGCGGGCGCTGCCGCCGGCCTGGGCGACGGCGCTCACGCCGCTGGCTGCGGCGCGGTCGAGGTTGTCGCGGAAGGGGATGAAGGCGTCGCTGCTGAGCACCACGCCGCTGCGTGAGGCGAGCCAGTCGGCGCGGTCTTGTGCGGTGAGGG
>JALZVY010000057.1 GCA_023300125.1 Phycisphaera sp. | reverse complement strand
GCCACCCTGGCGGACCTGCTCAACGAGCAAGCCGCGCTGGATGCCGCGGGCGATGCCCAGCTCACCCTGCCCCAGGCCATCGAGCTGACCTTGGCCCGCCTGGCCGAAACCCGCCTGGCCGAAGCCGGCGGGGCGGGGGCGGTGGAGATGCTGGGCTTTTTGGAAGTGGCCCTGGACGACGCGCCCGCCCTGGTGCTGGTGGACGTGAACGAAGGCCGCATCCCCGCGGCCCGCAACACCGACGACGCCTTCTTGCCCGACGGCTTGCGGCGCGTGCTTGGCCTACGCCACACCGCCGCGGGCTACGCCCACGACGTGGTGCTGATGAACGTGGCCCTGCGGGCGCGACGCTACGCCGCGGTGCTGTGCTGCCAACGCGACGCCGACGGCACGCCGCGCATGCCCAGCCGACTGATGCTGGCCGCCGACGACGACACGGTGCTGCGGCGGGTGCGCACGTTTTACGGCGACGACCTCCCTCACGCCGAACCCGTCCACGACGCGCCCGCCGATCCCGCCGATGCAGAACGCGCGGCCAACGACCCCGCGGCGGATCCGCCCGCGGCACGCGCCCCGTGGGTGCTTGCCCATCCCGCGTGCGACCCGGTGGTGGCTCTTCCTGAGAAACTCGCGGTCACCGCTTTTCGCGATTACCTCGCGTGCCCGTACCGCTTCTACCTGCGCCGCGTGCTGAAGCTGCGCCAACACGAAGAACCCCAACCCGAGCTGGACCCGGGCCGCTTTGGCGACCTGGCCCACGTGGTGATGGAGCGCTTCGGCCACGAGACCGCGCTGCACGACTGCGACGACGCGGACCAGATCGCAGACTATTTCAGCCAAGCCCTGCACGACGAGGCCCACCAACAGTTCGGCCGCGGGGCCGCGCCCGCGGTGCGCATCCAGATCGCCCGGCTGGAACGACGCCTGCAACATGCCGCCCGGATACAAGCCCAGCGCGCCGCCGAGGGCTGGCGCATCGTGCCCGAGTGGACCGAGCGCAGCGTCGAGCGCCAGTTGACCTCGGGCCAGCACACCCTCACCGTGACCTCCAAGGTAGACCGCGTGGATCGCCACCCCCAGCTGGGCGTGTGCGTGGTGGATTACAAAACCAGCGAAGCGGCCAAAACCCCCGAGAAGCAACACCAAACCGGCAGCAAAAAAGCTGGCTACCAATGGACCGATCTGCAACTGCCGCTGTACCGATGGCTCTTGGCGGGCGAAGGGCTTGCCGACGCGGCGGTGGGGTATTTCAACCTGGCCAAGAATCCCGCGCTCACCGGCGTGTTCATCGCCGGCTGGACCACCGCCGACCACGAGGACGCCATGGCCCGCGCCCAGGCCGTGGTGCACGACGTGGGCGAGCGCAAGTTCTGGCCTCCGGGTGATCCAGCCCGCTTCCCCGACGGCCTGGACCGGCTGTGCGCCGACACCAATCCCGAGCGCGACGCGTGGATCCGCCACAGCCAAGCCCACGCGACCACGAACGGAGGCGCCGCATGAGCGCCTTGGACCCCGAACACCCCGCCCCCGGATTCGCGGTGCCTCACCGCGTGCTGCGCGCCTCGGCGGGCGCCGGCAAAACCTACCGCCTCACCGGCCACTACCTGGACCTCTTGGAAGCCGGGGCCGCGCCCGAGTCGATCTTGGCCACCACCTTCACCCGCAAGGCCGCGGGCGAGATCTTCGCCCGCGTGATGACCCGCTTGGCCGACGGCGCCGAAAACGGCGACGCCGCCCGCGAGCGCCTGCTCGACCTGGCCCGCCACCTGGACCGCGTGGCCATCGGCACCCTCGACAGCTTCTTCAGCCGCCTGGGCAACGCCTTTCGCTTTGAACTGGACCTGCCGCCCGACCCCCAGGTGGTCAGCGACGACAGCCCCATCGCCACCCGCCTGCGCCAGCAGGCCATCGCCGAACTCATCGACGACGCGGCGGACCAAGACGGGGGCTTCACGGCGCTGCTGAATCTTCTGGAACGCCTTTACCACGACGAGCAGTCGCGCTCGGTCACCCACGCGATCGACCGCGTGGTCAACGACCACGCCGCGGTCTACGAAGAAGCGCCCGCCGCCGAGCACTGGAACTGGCTGGCCGAGCGCCCCGCCCCAACCGACGCGGACCTGCACGCCGCCGCGGACCGCATCGCGGCGCTGGAAGGCGACCTGCCGCTCACCGGCAAAGGCGACATCAACAAAACCTGGCACAAAGCCTGGACCAAAGATGTCGCGTCTGCGGCCCTGCTCGACAGCGCCGCGGTCGTTGCCGGGGGCATCGGCAAAGCCATCGCCCAAGACGCGGAAAAATTCGCCACCAAGCCGATCGACGACGTGTTCTTCGCCGCCTACGGCCCGTTCGTGGCCCACGCCAAGGCCCAGCTTGTCAACCGCATCGTCTATCAAACCTCGGCCACCCACGAGTTGATGACCCGCTTTGTCACCCGCTACGCCGCGCTGCGGCGCGAGGCCGGCGTGCTGCTGTACCGCGACGTACCCGCGCGCCTGGCGGCACTCTTTGCCGGCGACGCCGGGCAAGACGACGCGGCCCTGGACGAGCTTCTGATGGAGATGCAGTTCCGCGTGGACGCCTCGCTCACCCACCTGCTGCTGGACGAATTCCAAGACACCAGCCGCCAGCAGTGGCGCGTGCTGGAAACATTTGCCGACGAGATCGCGGCCACCGCCGACGGCTCGCGCACGCTTTTTGTGGTGGGCGACACCAAGCAAGCCATCTACGGGTGGCGGGGCGGCTGCGTGGAATTGTTCGAGGCCGCCGAAGAGCGCGTGCCCCCTGCGGGCCAAGAGTCGCTGCAAACCAGCTACCGCTCCTCGCCGGTGGTGCTGAACTTCGTCAACGGTTTTTTCATGAACGTGGCCGACGCGCCTTCGCTGACTCTCAGCCAAGACGAGCACGCCAACGCCGCCGACGCCGCGGCCGCAGACGCTTGGTGCAGCCGCTTCGAGGCCCACGCCCCGGTGGATCACCACGCCGACCTGCCGGGCTATCTCACCATCCAAGCCTCGGCCTCGGCCGCGGCCCACGACGAACCAAACCGCGCATCCACCCACAGCGATGATGATCCAAACGAAACCCTTGACCCCACCCACGAACAATTCGTGGCCGAGCGTATCGGCCAGCTGCACCGCGCCGCGCCGCACGTGAGCATCGGTGTCACGCGCCG
>JALZVY010000056.1 GCA_023300125.1 Phycisphaera sp. | reverse complement strand
GAGGTCAGAAGTAGGGTGGGTTAAGGCTTTGCGAACCCACCGTGCCGCGGCTTGGTGTCGCGTTGATCGGTACGCGCGGTGGGTTCGCCGAGCCTTAACCCACCCTACCCCAGAAACGCCCCGTCCTTCTTGACGGCTCGCGCATCGCCGAGGTCAGAAGTAGGGTGGGTTAAGGCTTTGCGAACCCACCGTGGCGCGGTGTGGTGTCGCGTTGATCGGTACGCGCGGTGGGTTCGCCGAGCCTTAACCCACCCTACCCCACGAACACGCCGTCTTTTTTTAGCCGCTCGCGCATCGCCGAAGTCAGGGTCTTGGTCGTGAGCACCAGCGTGGTGTCGCCCACCCGTTCGGCCTTGTTGCCCAGTGCGCTTTTGACGCGGAGGGCGGTGTCCGCGTCGGGAGCCTGGATGACGGTGGCCTGCCGGGCGGTGACGTGACGGACCGACCCGGCCCAGTGGGTGATCTCGCGCAGCACGTTGTCGGGCACGGGTTTGTCGGTGATGGATTGCAGGTCGGTTTGGATCTGCTGGGCGCTGCGGCCCGTGGCCGCGGCGCTGACCACTGATTTTTTGGTGATGCGAAACAGCGTGCCCACGCCGCCCGCAGGTCCGGTGCGCTGGGCAAAGGCGCCCAGCACGGCCTGGGCTTGGGGGGCGGGGCCCAAGAACACCACGTCGAAGTTGGGCTGCACGATGATTGCGCCGGTGGGCGCGGCCTCTTGTTCGGCGTCGAGCAGGTCGGGGCCGTCCAGGCCCAGCAGCACCCGGCCCACGGGGGTGAGGCGGGCCAGCACCGCGTTTTTCACCTCGGTGGACTGGGCGAGGTCCAGCCCGCCCAGCGGCAGCAGGTTCTCGACGCACAGGCTTTCGATCACCGCGGTCCACGACGCTTCGAGGGTGAGTTCGTCGGCGGCTTTGAGGGTTTCCCACGCGCGCTTGCGTTCCCAGTCGCGGCCCGACTGGCGCTGGCGGTTGCCAGCGGCTGAAGCAATGGCCGGCGGCAGGGGGTTGAGGTGGCGGGCGGCGTGGCGGACCGCGTCGGTGGCGGGCACCCAGGGGGCGGGGCCTTTCTTGGTTTTGGCCTTGGTTTTGGATTTGCCTTTGACTGGTTTCCAAAAGATGGCGGCCGCGGCGTGCAGCGCGTCGTCGGGGTCTTCGGAAAGAAAGACGCGGGCGGCGTCGGCCCCGCGGGGCTCGGTCATCGACGCGTAGCCCAGCCCTCGGCCTGCCACGCCGGTTTGCAGCAGGTGGGGGCGCATGGCCTCGATCAGCCGCCGGGTCTGGGTGGGGATCGATTCGCCCAGCCACGCGCGGCCCGCCTCGTCGGTGGCCAGTTGGTGGGGGCCTTTGCGGGACGCGCTGGGGGCGAGCAATTCCAGCTGGCGGGCCATCGCCACCGCGGCGTGCACGCGCTCGTCGAAGTCTGCGGGGTGGGCATAGCGGCCGAAGGTGTCGGTCAACCCGGCCAGCCGCTGCTCGAAGGCGGTGCGCACCGGTTCGTCGATCGGGGCGAAGGCTGCTTCCAGGCGCTTGAGGTCTGCGGCGTAGAAGTTGCGGTCGCTGCTTTTGATCCGCAGCGGTGCTTCCGCGGCGGCGATGAGCAGGGCGTTGAGGTCTTCGCGCAGCCAGCCGGGGCGCACCGATGGGCCCACGTCTTGATCGGCCACTGGGCTGGGGGCGTCGGCGGCGGGGCGGTGCAGCACGCGGGTGATGCGCGGCCACAGGCCGATGTTTAAAGCGGTGTCTTCGGGCTTTGGCCCGGTCCAGAAAAACACCATCGCGTAGCGGGCCAGCGATTCGAATGCCCGGGAGAAGGTCTGGGGTGCGAGATCCGGGAAGGCGCCCAGCAGGTCGGTGGGGGTGATCTTGTCGGGTTGGTCCAGCAGGTGTTGCAGCAGGGCCCGGGCGGCGCTGCGCACCTTGGCGTTGGCGAAGTAGGGCCCGTGGTCGCCGCCCGTGCCGTTGGCCGGCGGCTGATAGTGGGCGTCTTCGAAGGCCGCCGCGGCCTTGGCGGTCTTGGACTTGATGAGCTGCTGGGGCCAGTCGGGCACGGCGAGTTGGGCCCAGCCGTCGCGGGTTTGGGTGTTGCCCCAGCCGTAGGCCGGGGGCTCTTGGCCGATCAGGGCGTGGGCGGGCCCGGCGCCCAGCAGCGACTGCAGCAGTTGCCGCGGGTCGGGGGCGGCGGCGAGGGTGCGCGAGGGCGGCACGTAGGCCAGCCGCAGCAGGTGGGCCAGGCGGCGGCCCGCGAGCGTGCGAACCAGGTCATGCCTGGTGGGGCGTAGCTCGGCCAGGCCCGCCCGGGTCAGCGCCTCGACGTCTTCGGGCTCGCAGGCCTCGGCGGGCAGGGGGCTGTTGGCGCTGGTGACGACAAAGGCCTGCCGAGCGGGGGCGTCGCACGACGCCAGGGCGGGCAGGTGGTCGGCGAAACAGGCGTGCCAGTCGAGCTTGAGGTACGGCATGGGCTAGGCATTCTAGATTCTGCCGGGCCGCTCAGGCCCGCAGCACGTCGTCGTCTTGCTCGGCGTCGACCAGGCGGTACTGGTAGCCCTGTTCGCAGAGAAACAGCTGGCGGTTCAGGGCGAATTCTTGCTCGTTGGTGTCGCGTGAAACCAGGGAGTAGAAGTGGGCTTGGTTGGCCTCGGCGGCTTGCTGCGATTCCGGTGCGGCCCCGGTTTTGGGTGCTTTGGGCCGCAGCAGCCGGCCCAGGCGCTGGGCTTCTTCTTGCCGGCTGCCGAAGGTGCCCGACACCTGCACGGCCAGCGACGCATCGGGCAGGTCGACCGCGAAGTTGGCGACTTTGCTGACCACCAGCACGGGGATCTCTCCCTTGCGGAAGGCGTCGAACAGGGCGTCGCGTTTGCGCTGGCCGGTGGTGCCCACGATCAGCGGGGCGTCCAGATCCGCGGCGAGTGCTTTGAGCTGGTCGACGTACATGCCGATGACCAGCGCCGGCTCGCCGGGGTGCAGCTTGAGGATGCGTTTGACCTGCTCGCTTTTGGCGGGGTTTTCGCTGGCGATGCGGAACATGCTGCGGCGATCGGCGGCGTGGTAGTCGCGCAGGCGGTCGTCGGGCATGGCCACGCGCACTTCCACGCAGCGGGCCTTGGCGATCCAGCCCTGGCCTTCGAGGGTTTTCCACGGCACGTCGGCTTTCTTGGGGCCGATCAGCGCGAACACGTCTTCTTCGCGGCCGTCTTCGCGCACCAAGGTGGCGGTGAGGCCCAGGCGGCGGCGGCTTTGGATGGTGGCGGTGACCGCGAAGACGGGTGCGGGCAGCAGGTGCACCTCGTCGTAGACGATCAGCCCCCAGTCTTTGCGGTCGAAGACCTCAAGGTGGCTGTGGTCGGCGTCTTTGGTTTTGCGGCTGGTGAGCACCTGGTAGGTGGCGACGGTGACCTCGGCGATGTCTTTGGTGCTGCCGCTGTATTCGGCGACCTGGTGCGCTTCGAGGGTGGTTTTATCGAGCAGCTCGGCGATCCACTGCCGCACTGCGGTGGTGGACGGGGCGAGGATCAGCGTGGCGGTGCCCGCGGCGGCCATGGCGGCAATACCGATGACGGTTTTGCCTGCTCCGCAGGGCAGCACGATGACGCCGCTGCCGCTGCCGGCTTCACTGGCGGCGTTGTCGTCGTGGCCGACCACCCCGCGGGTGAAGGCGTCCACGGCGTCTTGCTGATACGGGCGCAGGGCAAAGGGCCGATCGGGGTGCTGCACGGTGGTGTCGCGCAGGCGCAGGTCCAGGGGGGCGCCGCCGGTGTAGCCCGCGTAGTCTTCGGCGGGGTAGCCGGCTTTGATCAGCGCTTGCTTGATGTGGCCGCGGGCGCCCGGGTCCAGGTGGAAAACGGTGGGGTCGGTGGTGGACCGCTGAGTCAGGTGCTTGTCCAGGCCCTTGGTCTTGGACAGCTGATCGGCCAGCTCGGCGGTGTCGACCTGAAGCCGCAGGTCTTCGCTGAAGTCCGCGTCGCGGGCCTTGAACAAGCGCAGGCGGCCGTAGCGCCCGGCCTGTTCGCGTAGCTCGCGCAGCACGTTGCCCGGCGGGGGGAAGCGGGCGTGCCACTCCAAGGCCTCGACCATGCGGTCGGCGGTCATGCCCGCGGCCCGGGCGTTCCACACCGACAGGGGGGTGATGCGGTAGGTGTGCACGTGTTCGGGGCTTTTGACCAGCTCGGCAAAGCCCAAGAGATCGTTGCGGGCCTCGGCGTAGCCGGCGTGGTCGACTTCGAGCAGCAGCGTGTGGTCGCTTTGGATAATCAGGGGGCCGTCGGGCATGGCGGGGGCTCTGGCGTGTGGATCGGGGCGGCCGCTCAGCGTAGTCGGGGCCCGGTGTTCTTGATTCGGCACGCGGAACCGGTTGGGTGGGCGGTTATCGGCCGGTGGGCCTTTGTGGGGGCAAGGGTAAGCCCGTAGTGGACGGTCGCCGATGGACGGAGGCCGGGTGTGTGTCAACGCCCGGCGTGCCCTTTTATTCGAACGAGACCGAGACCCGCCGATGCCGCTTCCCAACCGTTTCATGCAGATTGCCCCGGGCCCGGACCCTAGCAGCTTGCCTGGTATTTTCAACACCATCGTGGAGATCCCCAAGGGGCGGCGCAGCAAGTTTGAGATCGATAAGCAGTCGGGGCTGATCAAGCTCGACCGCTATCTGTACAGCAGCGCGATGTACCCCGGCGACTACGGCCTGATCCCGCGCACCTTGGCCGAAGACGGCGATCCGCTGGACGTCTTGGTAATGGTCAACGAGCCCACGTTCTCGGGATGCCTGATCGAGTGCCGCGCGCTGGGTCTTTTTAAGATGACCGACCGCGGCGACAACGACTTCAAGATTCTTGCGGTGCCCAACACCGACCCGACCTTCGCCGAGATGCAAGACCTCTCGCGTGTGCCGCGTCACTACCTGCGTGAGGTCGAACACTTCTTTGCGACCTACAAGGCGCTGGAAGGCACCAACCTGGTGCAGACCCAGGGCTGGGACGATGTCGATGCCGCCCACGCGGAGATCCTGAAGGGCATCGAGCGTTTTGAAAAGTCACAGAAGCGGCGCGACGGGGACATCGTCGAGGGATGCGACGCGCCCCAGCGGCGCTGGAACGACAACGCGGCGTAAAGGCTTACGCATCGCCGTCGCATTCATCCGTTTGCCCGCGGCCATCTGCACAGACATGAAAAAGCCGGGAACCGCAGGGTTCCCGGCTTTTGTTGTTTTGGGTTTTTAGTGGAACGAGCAGACGTACTGGCACACGCCTTCTTCCACGGCGATCTCGAAGGAGCTGTCGCCGGGGATGTCGAAGGACGTGCCCGCGGGGTAAGTCGACCAGTCGGCGGCACCCGCCACCTTGGCCCGGCAGGCGCCATCGGTGATGGCCATGGTTTCGGGGGCTTGGGTGTTGAAGGTGAAGCTGCCCGGGAAGATCATTCCCAGGGTCTTCTTGCTGCCGTCGGCGAAGGTCAGGCCGTGGCTAACGACCTTGCCGTCGAAGTAGACGCTGCCTTGGGTGGCGGCGGTGACGTTTTCAAACGATTGGGGGATGGACATGGTGGGTCTTAGCTCAGGGCGTTGTTAAAAGTGGCGCTGGGACGCATCGCGGCGGCGGCCTTGGCGGTGTCGGGGCGGTAGTAGCCGCCCAGGTCGGCGGGCTGGCCTGCGGTGGCGAGGATCTCGGCGACGATGGTGTCTTCGTGTTCGACCAGCTGGCCCGCCAGCGGGCGGAAGTGCTCTTTCAGGGTGCTGTCGGTGTCTTGGGCGACCAAGGCCAGGGCCCAGTATTTGGCCAGGTGGTAGTGGCTGCCGCGGTTGTCGAGTTGGCCGGCTTTGCGCAGGGGGCTCTTGTTTTCTTCCAGCAGCTTGGTGGTGGCCAGGTTCAGCGCGTCGGCGAGCACTTGCGTCTTTTTGTTGCCGGTCTTCTGGGCCAGGTCTTCGAGCGACACCGCGATGGCGAGGAATTCGCCCAGACTGTCCCAGCGCAGGTGGCTTTCCTTTTCGAACTGCTGCACGTGCTTGGGGGCGCTGCCGCCCGCACCGGTTTCAAACAGCCCGCCACCGGCCAGCAGGGGCACGATGCTGAGCATCTTGGCGCTGGTGCCCAGTTCCAGAATCGGGAAGAGGTCGGTGAGGTAGTCACGCAGCACGTTGCCGGTGACCGAGATGGTGTCTTGGCCGTCTTTGCAGCGCTGCAGGGCGTGTTGGGTGGCGTCGACCGGGGCCTTGATCGACAGGTCCAGGCCCACGGTGTCGTGGTCCTTGAGGTAGACGTTGACCTTTTTGATGAGCTGGGCGTCGTGGGCGCGGGCTTCGTTGAGCCAGAACACCGCGGGGCTGCCGGTGAGGGTGGCCCGGGCGACGGCCAGCTTGACCCAGTCTCGGACGGCGACGTCTTTGGTTTGGCACATGCGGAACAGGTCGCCGGCTTCGACGGGGTGTTCGAAGAGCGTGTCGCCCGCGGCGTTGGTGACCTTGACGGTGCCCGCGGCGGGGATCTCGAAGGTCTTGTCGTGGCTGCCGTATTCCTGGGCCTTCTTGGCCATGAGCCCGACGTTGGCGACGCTGCCCATGGTGGACGGGTCGAAGGCGCCGTGCTCGCGGCAGAAGTCGATGGTGGCGGCGAAGACGCCGGCGTAGCAGCGGTCGGGGATGACGGCCTTGGTGTCTTTCTGCTTGCCGTCGGGGCCCCACATTTGGCCGCTGGCGCGGATCATGGCGGGCATGCTGGCGTCGATGATGACGTCGCTGGGCACGTGCAGGTTGGTGATGCCTTTGTCGCTGTCGACCATGGCCAGGTCGGGGCCCGCAGCGAGGGCGGCTTTGAGGTCGGCTTCGACGGCGGCACGCTCGGCGTCGGTGGCGGCCGCGAGCTTGGCGGTGACGTCGCCCAGGCCGTTGTTGGCGTTGACGCCGAGCTTGGCGAAGAGGGCGGCGTGCTTCTCGAAGACGTCTTTGAAGAAGACTTCGACCGCGTGGCCGAAGATGATGGGGTCGGAGACCTTCATCATGGTGGCCTTCATATGAAGGCTAAAGAGAATGTCGTTGGCTTTGGCGTCGGCGACTTGCTCGGCGAGGAACGCACGCAGTGCCGTTTTACTCATGACCGCGGCGTCGATGATCTCGCCTTCGAGAAGGGCCAGGCCTTCTTTGAGGACGGTCGTCTGGTCGCCCGCGATCAGCTCGATCTTGACGGCGGTGGCGGCGGGGCAGGTGTGGCTTTGCTCGCTGCCGAAGAAGTCGCCGTCTTGCATGTGGGCGACGTGGGTTTTGCGGGTGGGGGTCCAGGCGCCCATGGAGTGCGGGTTGGCCTGGGCGTAGGCCTTGACCGGTCCGGCGACGCGGCGGTCCGAGTTGCCTTCACGCAGCACCGGGTTCACGGCGCTGCCCAGCACCTTGGCGTACTTGGCCTTGATGTCGCGCTGTTCGTCGGTGCTGGGGTCTGCGGGGTAGTCGGGCAGGTTGTAGCCCTGGGCCTGAAGCTCTTTGATGGCTTCGGACAGCTGGGGGATCGAGGCGCTGATGTTGGGCAGCTTGATGATGTTGGCCTGGGGGGTGGTGGCCAGTTCGCCCAGCTCGGCCAGGGCGTCGGGTTGCTGCTGCTCGGGGGTGAGCCGGTCGGGGAACAAGGCGATGATGCGGCCCGCCAGAGAGATGTCTTTGACTTCGATCCGCACGCCCGCGGGCTTGGCGAAGGCCTGAAGGATCGGCAGCAGCGAGTGCGTGGCCAGGGCGGGGGCTTCGTCGGTCAGCGTGTAGATGATCTTGGCGGCGTCGGGCATGGTGGGGGCGATCGGGAAGGGGGCGGGGGGGGATAGAAGCCGGGATTATAGGGGCCGTTTAGGGATTGACCTGCGCGGGGCCCCCCGATACATTCCTTTTATGCGGACACGCACCCGACTCGATGCAGACCGGCAAGGCCTTAATGGGCTTATGCTTTTGCTCTGCGCCGGATCGGGCTGAGTCGCCGCCTTTCAGTTGTGAAAGAAACGACCCGCCCCGTCTGGCCCACGCCCGACGGGGCGTTTTGGTTTGCGACTTAGACACGAACACTGCACCGCGGGCGCCCTGCCTGCCTCGAAGAACCCGAGTGACGCCATGACCCAGCCTTCTGCCTCAGCCCAACCCACCCCGATTCGCATCTTCGACACCACGCTGCGCGACGGCGAGCAGTCGCCCGGGGCGTCGCTGAACCACGGCGAGAAGCTGGAGATCGCCCGGCA
>JALZVY010000055.1 GCA_023300125.1 Phycisphaera sp. | reverse complement strand
CTCGTGACAGGGTTTGGCCCGGGGAGGCCGGCCGCGGCGTCGCGGCGGCTCTGGGCCAGGTCGATGCGCCGCTGGTCCAGCGCGCGGGCCTGGGTGTCTAGTGCGTCGGCCCGTTGGGCTTCGGGGATCAGTTGGCTCTTGGCCCGGTAGGCGGCCAGGGCGGCGGCCAGCAGGGTTTGAGTGTCGTCGGGGTGGTCGGCACGGACGGTGATTTCCAGCCGTGTGAGCGTGTCGGGCACGCGGCGCGCGGTGGTGGGTGTGCCGCCGACTTGCTTGAGCAGATCGAGTTCGCGTTCGAGCACTTCGTCGAGTCGGGCGTTTTGCCACGTGGAGCCAAGAGCGGGGGTGCTCTTGGCTGCGTCGTCTGCGATGGGCTCGGGCGTGATGGTGCCGCTGAGCGTCAGGGAGACGGTGGCGGTGGCGCGCCACGTGGGATGGGTGGACATCCAAACGCCCAGTGCCGCCAGCGGGCCGACGACGAGGGCTCCAAGTAGGACCCAACGCCAACGTCCGCGCATCCGGACTCGGTATCCGGCGCGAAACGCTTGGCGATTTGCGGCGTCGCGGGCGCGGTCTCCGTTTGAACGGGGCCGCTGCCCGGGGCGTCGAGGCGATGACGTGAAAGATTCCACTTGGAAATTCTCTTGGGGCTCATCCAGGTGGCGAACCCGCGGTGAGGGTGGCAAGGTCCCTGATCAAAAGGCCTTTGGCCGGCAACGTGGACAAGCCACGTCGAAGGCCATCCTAACGCGCATCGGCACCGACCCGGCACGCCGTGAGGCAGAAACCGGGCCGTGCGAACCCCGTGAGCTAGCGTTTGGCTTTTTCGATGAAGTATTTGCGGGCTTCGCCGGCGAGGTAGAAGGATCCGGTGACCACGATCAGGTCTTCGCGGCTGACCGCCCGGCCTGCGAGTTTGAGGGATTCCTCTAGCGAGTTGGCGGTCTGGACCATCTTGCCCGACAGGTCGGCGAAACGCCGGGCCAGGTCGTCGGGTTCTTCGGCCCGGGGGTTGCCCTTGGCTTTGGTGAAGATGATTTTGTCGGCCCCCAGGGCGACTTGCTTCAGCATGCCGGTGATGTCCTTGTCTTGGCCGCAGCCGAAGATCATGACCAGCGAGTCGTAGGTGACGTGGGCGCCCAGCGAGCGTGTGAGGGCGGTGATCGACGCGGCGTTGTGGGCGCCGTCGATGATGACGCGCGGACGCTCGTGCACGGTTTCCATGCGGCCGGCGAGCTGCGTGGCGGCCAGGCCGACCATGACCTTGTTTTCGGGCACGTTAAAACCATGCGGCTTGAGCTTGTCGAGCACCGCGAGGGCCAGGCCGCAGTTGGGGGCCTGGTGCTCGCCTTTGAGCGGCACGGGCAGGTGTTCGAAACGCGAGGCGTCGGTGGTGAGGCACACGCGGGTGTGTGGGCCCAGTTCGCGGTTGGATTCAAAGCGGTAGGAGAAGTCGATGTCTTTGCCTGTGACCTGCAGTGTGGTGCCGGTTTCTTCGGCGACTTCTTTGAGGGTTTCGAGCGCGGCTTTGTCTTGGGGGATGGTGAGCGCGGGCACGCCGGACTTGAAAATCCCGGCTTTTTCGCGGGCGATCTCGGGCAGGGTTTTGCCCAGCAGGTGGGTGTGATCCAGCGACAGGGCGGTGATCACGCTGACCAAGGGGGTGACGACGTTGGTGCAGTCCAGTCGGCCGCCCAAGCCGGTTTCGAGCACTGCGACGTCGACCGCTTGTTCGGCGAAGTAGAGAAATGACGCGGCGGTCATGATCTCGAAGAAGGTCAGTGGCTTGCCGGCTTCGTTGAACTCGCCTTCGATGCTGGCGATTTTCTTGAAGAGGTTGGCGCAGTCGGCGTAGGGCACCATGTGGTCGTTGATGGTGATGCGCTCACGCAGGTCCATCAGGTGCGGGCTGCTGTATAGGCCCACGGTGTATCCGCAGCCCCGCAGCATCGAGGCGACCATCGCACACACCGATCCCTTGCCTTTGGTGCCGGCCACGTGCACGATCTTGAGTTGCTCGTGGGGGTTGCCCAAGAGCTCCAACAGCCGCCGCATGCGGTCGAGGTTAAAGGTGGGGCTGTCGTATTTGACCATCCGCATCTGCTCGTGGTCGTTGTGGTCGTAGAGCCACTTGAGCGCGGAGGTGTAGTTGGTGATTTTAACCTTGGAAGGCTGGCCCGCGCTGGCTGCGGAGGGCTTTGTTTTAGGCTTAAGTTTGGTAATGGAGGTGCGGGTTGGCATAGCCCCTCAGCATAGCGTAAACCACCATCAAGGTCAATTGTGGCGATGTAAACCTATTTCTGTAATATACTTATCTGTATTTCACGCAAATGAACAACGGTCGCATTTCGGGGCCCTAGGACCTGCGATGTGGCCTTGGGGGCATCATTGCCCCAGGATGGTCTGACCGCCCAGATAAGGCTGCAACGCGGCGGGCACGCTCACCGTGCCGTCGGCGTTTTGATACAGCTCCAGAATGGGGATGAGGATCCGCGGGCTGGCGGCGACGGTGTTGTTGAGGCTGTGGCAAAACTTGGTCTTTTTGCCTTTGGGGTCGTCCGGGTCGCGGTAACGCAGGTTCAGCCGGCGGGTTTGATAGTCGTAAAGCCGCGAGGCGGAGTGGGTCTCGCCCCAGCCCGCGTCGCCGCCGGTGTCTTTGGCGGTCAAGAAGCTGCCTTCGGCATCGAGTGCCCGTCCGGGCATCCAGCACTCCAGGTCGATCATGTCGGCGTTCTTGCTGCCCAGGTCGCCGGTGCAGCATTGAAGCTGGCGGTGGGGCAGCTCGAGTTTTTTCAAGAGCGCTTCGACGAAGCCGATCATCTTGACGTGCCAGGCGCGGCTGGTGGCTTCGTCGGCTTCGCAGATGACCACCTGCTCGACCTTGTCGAACTGGTGGATGCGGTAGAGCCCTGCGGCGTCTTTGCCTGCGGCGCCCGCCTCGCGGCGGAAGCAGGTGCTGACGGTGGTGTAGCAGCGGGGCAGGTCGGCGGGGTCGAGGATCTCGTCTTGGTGGTAGGCCATCAGGCCCACTTCGCCGGTGCCGGTGAGGGCCAAGCCTTCGGTGCTGGTGGGGTTGGCCACGTCGTAGACCTGGTCGCGGCCGCCGGGGAAAAAGCCGGTGCCCACCATGGTGTCGTGCTTGACCAGGCACGAGGCAGACAGGGGGGTAAAGCCGTTTTCTTGGGTCATGAAATCGAAGGCCAGACGCAGCACGGCTTGGTGCAGCCGCATGCCGTCGCCTTTGAGCACGTAGCTGCGTGATCCGGCGATCTTGACCCCGCGGTCGAAGTCCACCAGGTCCAGGTCGCGGACCAGTTCGAGGTGGGTTTTGGGCTTGAAGCCGCGCTGGGTTTCGAAGGAAGTGTCGGGGTCGAAGGCCCGTTCTCCGGTGGGGTTCCACCGGCTGCGCTGGACGTTGTCGTCGGCGCCTTTGCCCACGGGCACGTCGGCGTCGGCGGGCTGAGGGACGGTGAGCCAGAGCTCCAGCCGGGCGGCCTCGGCGGCGGCGAGGGTGATATCCAGCTGGGCTTCTTCGGCTTTGATGGCCTGAGGACGCTCTTGCAGGGCGGCCATTTCGGCTTGCAGGGCGGGCTTGTCGTTGTCCGCGGCTTTCTTCAGACGGCCGGCGAGCGGCCCGATTTGCTTGCCGATCGCGTTCTTTTCCGCGGCCAGATGCTGGCGTCGGGTCTGCAGGCCGCGGACGTCTTCGTCGAGCTTGAGCAGCGCGTCGATGTCCACCGAGCTGTTCTTGGCCGCGGCGCCGCGTCGGTACTTGTCGGGGTCCGCGCGCAGGTCGTTGAGGTCGATCATGGGGCCGATGGTAACCCGGCCGCGGATAGAGATTCAGCCTGGGCCCATCAGACGCCCGGCAGATTGGCCCAGACGCCGGATCCACCACTTCAGACGCAGCCGGCGGAGGCCCGGGTGGCGCGGGGCCGCGGCCCGCCCCTGGGTGAGCCAGTGGGCGGCCCCCGCGAGGTTGCCCGCGTCGATCGCGGCGGCCGCGAGGCGTTCCAGGGCTGCGACGTCGTTGGGTTCTAGCCGCACGGCACGGCGCAGGTCGTTGAGGCCCGGCACGGTTTGTTTGAGGGCCAGGCGGGCGATCCCGCGGCAACGCAGGGCCTGGGCCTGCGGGGCGTTGTGCAGCTGGGCGTGGGGGGGCAGCAGCGGATCGAGCACGTCGATGGCGTCGGCAAAGCAACTGAGCTGTACCAAGAGTTCGGCGACGCTCATCAGCTGATCGGGGCTGTGGCCTTGGTTGCGTAGTTCTTCGTGCAGCAGGGTGCGGGCCCGGTCGCGGCGCCCACGCATCCACTCGGTGCGGGCCAGGCCCAGGCAAACTCCGGGGCGCTGGGGTTCGACGTCCTGGGCGCTGCGGAAGCGGACGCGGGCCCCCGCGGTGTCGCCGTGAGCCAGGGCCAGCTCGCCCAGCTGCTGGTGGGCGGCGGCCAAGGTGGGGTCGACACGCAGCGCACTACGGTACTGGTCTGCGGCGCGGTCGGTGTGCCCGGCTTTCAACAGCAAGTCGGCGTAAGCCATACCCGCGGCGGTGTCGTCGGGGTGTTGGTCCAGGTGCTGGGCGTAGCATCCCGAGGCCCGTTGGGTTTGCCCGCGTTTGGCCAGGGTGCGGGCCAGGTGACGGCCGGCGGTGGGGTGGCCGGGGTCCAGCCGCAAGGCTTCTTGCCAGCACCACACGGCGCGGTCCGGGTCGGTGGGGTGGCGTAGCAGCAGCGACTGAGCGAGGTAGTCGTGCGCCGCGGCCCTGGCCTGGGGGCCGCCGGCTCCGGCCAAGGCCGCGGGGCTGGCGTCATCACGCTGGGCGTTCTCGGCCGCGTCGCGGGCCAGATAGAACATCACTTCGGCGTCGTCGTGACGGCCTGCTTGGGCGCAGGCCAGAATCCGGTGCACGTAACCCATCTCGCACAGCGGGTCGAGCTGGTTCAGGCGTTCGAGGGTCTTGATGGCGGCGAGGGCCTGGCCGCTGCGGATCTGATCGATGCCCAGGTGCAGCAGGGCCGCGGGCTCTTCGCCGCCCAAGGCCACCGCGGCGGCAAAGGCGCGGGCGGCTTCGTCGTAGCGGTGCATCGCGTCGAGGGTGAGCCCCAGGCCAAAATGCCACTCGCCTTGGTCGGGCTGCTGCTCGATCGCCTGGTTGAGCGCATCGAGCGCACGCTGCCATTGCCCGGCTTGGTAGTACCGGTGGGCTTGTTGTGCGTACTCGTCGGCGTCTTGCCAGCGGTTCATCAGGGGCGGGGGTCCGACGGGGTGGGGTGGTGAGGGGAAGGTGCCTGGGGGCAATAAAAACCAGAGTCCGTGTTGTTGGGACCCGGCGGCCCGGCTGTACTTACGATAGAACCCGTGCGCAAGCGCCGTCAATACCCTTCGTGTTTTCCCTTAATACGAGCACCCCACCCGCGTATGCCTCATGCCCCGACCCACGATGCGTCCGCTGGCCTGTCACGTTCCCCCAGGGAAGGTGGGTGGCGTCGGGCCTCCACAGCGTGGCTGTTGGCGGGTCTGATGGCCGGTTCGGCGGCCTGCCGGGTGCAGGCTCCGGCCCCGGCGCTGGCGCCCTTCGACGCGGCCGCGGCCCCGGCGGGGGTGACCGATGCCT
>JALZVY010000054.1 GCA_023300125.1 Phycisphaera sp. | reverse complement strand
AAGAGGGGGGGGGGATTTCGAGACATCCTTCCATAGGTGTGTCGTATGACACCTGGTGCCGAGCCTGGAAGGATTACGCTCATTCCCCAGAGGGGCTTGAAGAGGTCGCGCCTTGGCTTGACCCTGTTTATGCCCTGTTGCCGCGGCTGCCCACGGATCACGCGTTAGGGCCAAACCTCTATAACACCAGCGACGACCTCCGGATGGAGCTGTCTGCAGATTCCACGGCGGATCTGATCCGGGCCGCACGTCGCTGCGGTAGTGGTCTGGATGAGTTGCTTGTGGCTGCCTGGGCGCTGGCGGTCCGGGACTGGTCGGGCGATGAGCAAGTTGGCGTGGATTACACCGGTCACGGCCGAGAAGCGGATGGGCCGGGAGGGGACGTGTCTCGTCTGGTTGGTTTCTTCAGCTCGATTACGCCGATGGCGGTCGATTTGCAGGCGGTGCGCCAGCCCGACGAGGTGTTGCGACGGGTGAGGCGGGCCTTAGCTCCGGTCAAGCGGCAGGGCAACCTGTTTGGTGCGATGAAGTACCTCGGCCCCGACTGTACTGAGCTTCGCCACCTACGTGAGCTACCGCCGCCTGAAGTGAAATTCAATTTTCACGGGCAGACGTCGGCGCCGGGATTGGGCTTGTTTCGACCGACCGGCCGATCTTTCCCCGGGGCGCTTGCGGGCGAGAGCCCGCGAGCCTACCTCTTTAATTTTGAAGCCCGTATTCGTGGTGATCATCTCGAGGTGGCCATGAAGTACAGCCGGAATCACCACCGCCGCAAGACGGCTCAGCGGTTGCTTGACGAGACCTTCGGGCATCTGCGAAGTTTTTTAGCCGTATGATCTCTCTGTATGGCTTTTCCTCCCGCTGGGGATGATGGCAAGTGTTTTATGTTTTTAATTAAGCTATATCTGCACCGATCGTATCTGCTTGTTACCGCTGCGGTCCTGTTTGGTGCAGTCAGCGGTCTGTGCGCCGCGGTACTGCTGGCGGTGGTCAATACGGCGTTGGAGTCGGGCTGGGCGGCGCCGACGGTGGCTGTGTTTACGGGGCTCTGTGTTGTCAGGCTCCTTTCAGGTGTGGGATCCCACATGCTGATGGTTCGCTTGGCTCAAGGTACAATCTGCCGTATGCGGATGGAGATGTCCCGGCAAATTCTTCGCTCACCGCTGCCACACCTGGAAGGATTGGGTAACCACCGGCTGATGGCCAGTTTTACCGGGGATATCGCTTCGGTGGCTCGGGTGGCGATCAACATCCCGTACTTCTTGGTGAATCTGGTGGTGCTCGTCGGTTGCTTGATATATCTGGGTTGGATGTCGCTCGGGGTTGTGGTGGGGGTGGCGGCTTGTTTCATCGTGGGGGTGATGTCTTACCTTGGCCCGGTTCTCTGGGCCAACCGCCGGCTGCGGGTGGCGCGAGAGTATGAGGATGCTCTTCACGACGGTTTCCAAGGCGTGGTGCAGGGGGTGAAGGAGATGAAGCTGCACCAAGGCAGGCAGGCGCTCTTTCTTGAGCGTTGTGTACACTCCGCGGCTGATCATGTCCGCAAACACAACGTGGCGGGGATAACGGTATACGCCGCGGCGGCCAACTGGAACCGGCTGCTTTTTTTTGTGTACGTAGGATTGTTGGTATTCGCCTTGCCAGAATCGGAGGGCACGAATGCCGTGCGCACGGCGGGTTATGTACTCGTGGTGCTGTACATGATGGCGCCTCTGGAGGCGATCATGAACGCCTTGCCTCATTTGGCTCAGGCTAACGTGGCCCTTCGAAAAATCCAGGAGTTGGGGTTGTCGCTGCAGTCATCTGGGACGGAGCTCGTGCCGCAAGAAATACCGCCGGCGGTTTCGGATGGCTGGCAGGCCTTATGTCTTCGCGGCGCGGTGTATCGGCACAGTGTGGTGTCGGGAGCAGATGAACCGGTTTTCGTATTGGGGCCGATTGACTTGATATTGCGCCGAGGCGAAGTGGTGTATCTCACCGGCGGCAACGGATCGGGTAAAACGACGCTGGCCAAGGTTTTGGTGGGTTTGTATCCGCTGGTGGAAGGCGCCTTGGAAGTTGACGAGGCCGCGGTGTCTGACGAGGACTTGCCGGTGTACCGGCAGCGATTTTCTGCGGTTCTGTCGGACTACCACCTCTTTGAAGATCTGATCGCGAAAGACGTCGCGCAGTTGGATGGGCGTGCCCAGGAGTATCTGCAGTGGTTGCAGTTGGAGGGGAAGCTATCAATCCGCAACGGGAAGATGTCGACGACGCGCCTATCCCAAGGGCAGCGCAAACGGCTGGCGCTTCTGTCCGCACTGCTTGAGGACCGCCCGGTGTATGTGCTGGATGAATGGGCCGCCGATCAGGAGCCGGCGTTCCGCGATTGCTTTTATCGGCAGATTATTCCGGAGTTGCGGCGGCAGGGGAAAACCGTGATCGTCATCACGCACGACGACCGCTATTTTCACTTGGCGGAGCGTTTGATCGAGTTGAAAGACGGCCAGGTGGTTAGGGATTCGCGGCCCAATACTGCGGAGTCATGTTCAGGGTGAAGTGCCTCGGTTTTATGTGCCAGATGTCAATGAGAGCCTGGGAAGACGGCCGCACGACGCGGCGATTAGAGCCGGCGCCTTGTACGCCAGCGACGCGTGCGGTCGACGGTGGTTGTAGGCGTTCGGCCAGTTGTCCGTCAGAACGCAGGCTCGATGTACAGCTTGCAATTCATCTGTTGGGGGGGGCTCGGGTGAGGCGGTCTTGGCGGTCTGGGGGTGGCAGCCCCGGGCAGATCGGCGGTGTGGGCGCCGGAGCGTCTGGGGGGCTTTGTGGGTCAAGCCCCGTTCGGGCCGGGCCCGCTCATCCATGCTTGACCACTCTTCACCCGGAGGGCCTCAGCCCCCGGGCCCTGCCCGTACACGCCAGATCGGGCGGGCCGCTGGCGGGGCGGCTGCCAGCGTGACAGACCCTGCATGCCACGGCCACACCCGTGGATGCAGGGCGACCCACCCAAAGGCAATCAAAAAAGGGATTTAAAGCCTTTTGGGCTGCCGTCACGCCCCGGAAAAACGACGGCCGCCGTGGCACCGGGCTTGCCTGTAGCATGTCCGCCCCCGTGACAGGCTGCCCCGCGGCCTGCCACGGCTCTGTGTCCGCTGGCCCACGCAGCGTGCACCCACCCCAAACACCCCTTTCATTTCCGAACAGGAACCAAGAACCATGGCCGTCAAAGAACTGACTTTTGAAGCCGAAGCCCGCGCCGGCCTGCTGGCCGGTGTTGAAAAACTCGCCGCCGCCGTCAAAAGCACCCTGGGCCCCCGCGGCCGCAACGCGGTCATCGACAAGTCTTGGGGCGGCCCCACGGTCACCAAAGACGGTGTGACCGTCGCCGAAGAGATCGAGCTGGCCGACAAAACCGAAAACATGGGCGCTCAGCTGGTGAAGGAAGCCGCCAGCAAGACCAGCGACAAGGCTGGCGACGGCACCACCACCAGCACCGTGCTGGCCGAGGCGCTCTTTAAGGAAGGCCTGCGTCAGGTCACCGCCGGCGTCGACGCCAACGCCCTGGTCCGCGGCATGCGGCAGGCCGTGGACGCCGCGGTCGCATCCATCTCCAAGCTCAGCAAGCCGGTCAACGGCAAGCCCGACATCCAAAGCGTGGCCACCATCTCGGCCAACAACGATCCCGAAATCGGCAAGATCATGGCCGACGCCATGGAGAAGGTCGGCAAGGACGGGGTCATCACTGTCGAAGAAGGCAACGCCCTGGACACCTACGTCGACGTGGTCGAAGGCATGCAGTTTGACCGCGGCTACCTGTCGCCCAACTTCGTGACCAACCCCGACGACATGGTCGCGGTGCTGGACAAGTGCCTGGTGCTCATCTTCGAAGACAAGATCAGCAGCATCCAGAAGCTCGTGCCCCTGCTTGAAAAAGTGCAAGGCACCAAGAAGCCCCTGCTCATCATCGCCGAAGACGTCGACGGCGAAGCCCTGTCGACCTTGGTGATCAACAAGCTCCGCGGCGTGCTGAACGTGTGTGCGGTCAAGGCCCCGGGCTACGGCGACCGCCGCAAGGCCATGCTCAACGATATCGCCGTGCTCACCGGCGGCACCGCGATCATGAAGGACCTGGGCATCGAGCTGGACAAGGTCGAGCTGACCCAGCTGGGCGCGGTCAAGAAGATCACCGTCGACGCCGACAACACCACCCTCATCGAAGGCGCCGGCAGCACCAAGGACATCCAAGGCCGCGTGGCTCAGATCCGGGCCGAAATCGCGGGCACCACCAGCGATTACGACCGTGAGAAGCTGCAAGAACGTTTGGCCAAGCTGGCGGGCGGCGTGGCCCAGATCAACGTGGGTGCCGGCAGCGAAGCCGAACTCAAAGAAAAGAAGGCCCGCGTGGAAGACGCCCTGCACGCCACGCGTGCGGCGGTCGAAGAGGGCATCGTGCCCGGCGGCGGCCTGAGCTTCATCCGCGCTTTGGCGGCGGTGAAGAAGATCGACGCCCAAGGCGACGAAGCCGCGGGCATCGAAGCGGTCAAGAAGGCCTTGGCCGTGCCCCTGTTCACCATCGCCGACAACGCGGGTGAGCGCGGCAGCGTGGTGGTCAGCAAGGTGGCCGAGCAGAAGGGCAGCAACGGCTTTGACGCGCTGGCCTTGGAATACTGCGACCTGATCGAACGCGGGGTGATCACCCCGGCCAAGGTCGACCGCACCGCGCTGCAGAACGCTTTGTCGGTCGCGGCCCTGCTGCTGACCTGCGACTGCACCGTGTGCGAAACCCCTGGCGACGACGACGGCGACGACCACGGCGCCGGCGGTGGCGGCATGCCCGGCATGGGCGGCGGTATGCCAGGCATGGGGGGTATGGGCGGCATGGGCGGCGGCATGCCGGGCATGGGCGGAATGGGTGGCATGGGCGGCATGATGTAAGCCCGGCGACCCGCCACGAAACGTCACGACACCCACTGCCACTCTCGCGAACCCCTTCCAATTTTAAAAACCCTAAACCCTTCGCGGGCCCCACAGCGGCTCACGAATCTCAAGGAACTGAACCATGGCTAAGAAGAAAAGCACCAAGATCACCCCCCTCGACGACCGCGTTCTGGTTAAGCCCCAGGAAGCCGAAGAGAAGACCGCTTCGGGCATCTACCTGCCTGAAGGCGCCAAGGAAAAGCCCCAGACCGGCACCATCGTCGCCGCGGGCCCCGGCAAGCTGACCGACGACGGCGACCGCGCCGCGTTGACCGTGAAGAAGGGCGACACCGTGCTTTACGGCAAGTACGCCGGCACCGAGATCGATGTGGACGGCACCAACCACATGATCATGCGTGAGAGCGAACTGCTTGGCGTCATGCAGTAAATCAAGCACGCCTCGGCGTCACCCTACAAAACCACCAGAACAAGGAGCCACACCATGGCGACCAAGCAGATGATTTTCGGCGCTGAAGCGCAGGCTGAACTTAAAAAAGGCCTCGACCAGCTCGCCGCCGCAGTGAAAGTCACGATGGGCCCCACGGGCCGCAACGTCGTGATCCAGAAGAGCTACGGCGGCCCCGCCGTGACCAAGGACGGCGTGAGCGTCGCCAAAGAAGTTGACATCAAAGAGCCCTTCCAAAACATGGGCGCCAAGATGGTGGTCGAGGTCGCCAAGAAGACCGCCGACAAGGCCGGCGACGGAACCACCACCGCCACGGTGCTGGCCCAGGCCATCTACACCGAAGGCCTGCGGCACGTCGCCAGCGGAGCCAACGCCATGGCCCTGCAGCGCGGCATCAACGCCGCCGCCGCAGTCGCCGGTGAAGCCATCAAAGACATGGCCACCAAGTGCAAGGGTCTCGACGACCTCAAGGCCGTCGCCAGTGTGTCGGCCAACCACGACACCGAGATCGGCCACCTGATCGCCGAAGCCATCCACAAGGTGGGCAAGGACGGCGTGGTCGAGGTCGAAGAAGGCAAGTCCGCCCAGACCACCCTGGACTACGTCGAAGGCATGCAGTTCGACAAGGGATACCTGTCGCCCTACTTCATGACCGACCCCGGCAGCCAAGAGGCCGTGCTCGAAGACGCGCTGATCTTGGTGCACGAAAAGAAGATCAGCAACCTGCCGGACCTTCTGCCGCTGCTCAACAAAGTGGCCGTGGCCCAGAAGCCCCTGCTCATTATCGCCGAAGACGTCGAAAACGAAGCCCTGGCCGCCTTGGTGGTCAACCGGCTGCGTGGCGTGCTGAAAGTCGCCGCCGTGAAGGCACCTGGCTTCGGTGACCGCCGCAAGGCTCTGCTGGGCGACATCGCCGCGGTGACCGGCGCGACCTTCGTCAGCGAAGACCTGGGCCAACAGCTCGAAACCCTCGAGATCGACGCCTTGGGCAGCGCCAAACGCCTGGTGGTGGACAAAGACAACACCACCATCATCGAAGGCGCCGGCAAGAAGAAAGACATCACCTCGCGGATCGAACAGATCCGCAACCAGATCGAGAAGACCACCAGCGACTACGACCGCGAGAAGCTCCAGGAACGCCTGGCCAAGCTGACCGGTGGCGTGGCCATGATCCGCGTCGGTGCTGCCACCGAAACGGCCATGAAAGAACGCAAAGACCGCGTGGACGACTCGCTGGCCGCGACCAAGGCCGCCGCCCAAGAGGGCTACGTGCCCGGCGGCGGCGTGGCCTACATCCGGGCCATCGAGGCCGTGGAAGCCAAACGCAAGAGCGCCAAGGGCGACGCCAAGATCGGCTACGACATTGTCGCCGCCGCCCTGCAAGCTCCCCTGCGTCAGATCGTGCAAAACGGCGGCGTGGACGGCCACGTCGTGGTCGAAAAAGTGCTGGGCCAAAAGGGCAACCGTGGCTATAACGCCGCCACCGGCGAGTACGTCGACCTCGTGAAGGCCGGCATCATCGATCCGGCTCTGGTCGGCCGCACCGCGCTGCAAAACGGCGCCTCGGTCGCGGGCCTCATGCTCACCACCAACGTGCTGGTCACTGATTTGGCCGACGGCGAAACCGTCACCGCCGGCGCAGTGTCCTGATCCGCACCGTGTGACACAATCACTTTGGGCCCGAGGGTTCACTCCCTCGGGCCCGTCTTACGGGTGGGGCCCATACGCCAGACCTTGGTAAGCCGCGGCCTGCGTCAAACCCACGCGGTGAGGGAGACGGCTCTCCCCGATGCCCGACGCTCTCTGGCCTTCACCTCATCCTTGGCGCCACGCCGCCTTTCTCGCGCCGGACCCCCCACAACATGGCCACGCAACGCGATTACTACGAAGTACTGGGTGTCGAGAAGAGCGCCAGCGGCGACGTCATCAAGCGGTCTTACCGCAAGCTGGCGATGAAGTGGCACCCGGACCGCAACCCCGGCGACGACGCGGCTGAAGCCAAATTCAAAGAGTGCGCCGAGGCCTACGAGGTGCTCTCGGACGACGAAAAGCGCACACGCTACGACCAGTACGGCCACGCCGGGCTTAAAGGCCAGGCCGGCCACGACTTCAGCGGCATGAACGCCGGCGACATCTTCTCGATGTTTGACGAGATCTTTGGCGGCGGTGGCGGACGCCGCGGCCGGCAGCAGCGGGGCGGTCCCGCCCGCGGCTACGACCTGGAAACCCAAACCGAGATCACCCTCGAAGACGCCTTTGGCGGCACCGAGGTGGACATTGAGTTCACCCGCCAAGACCGCTGCGAAACCTGCAGCGGCAGCGGCGGCAAGCCGGGCACCGAGCCCAGCTCGTGCGTGCGCTGCGGCGGGGCGGGCCAGGTCGAACAGGCCGGGCTGGGCGGCATGTTCCGCATGATGGCCCCATGCCAAGCCTGCCAAGGCGTCGGCAAAACCTACCTGGACAAGTGCTCGGACTGCTCGGGTGGGGGGCGCACGGGCAAGAAACGCAACCTGTCGCTGAAGGTGCCCGCGGGAATCTCCGACGGCCAAGCCATTCGCGTGGGGGGCGAAGGCGAGCCGGGTGCCGGGGGCGGGCCCCACGGCGACCTGCACGTGGTGGTGCGCGTGGCCGAGCACGACCTCTTCGAACGCCAAGACCAGCACCTGGTCATGAAGCTGCCCATCAGCTTCACCCAGGCCGCACTGGGCGCGGGCCTGACCATCCCCACCCTCGACGGCGAGGCCGAAATCGTGGTCGAGGCCGGCACCCAGCACGGCGAGCTCATCCGCCTGCCGGGCCGGGGCATGCCTTCGCTGCGCGGTCAGCGCCGCGGCGAATTGGTCGTCGCCCTGATGCTGGAAATCCCCAAAAAGCTGAGCGAGCGGCAGGCCGAATTGCTGCGTGAATACGCCGAGCTCGAAGACCGCGACGTGCTGCCCGAGAACGACAGCTTTTGGTCTAAAATCAAGAGCTACATCAGCTGATCCCGCGGACACCCGCCCGCCCAACGCCTTGACCTCGCGTGTTTCCCATGAACGACACCCCCACCGACGACCTGCCCCCCGAAGAAGACGCTGCGGCCTTTGTGGACCTCACCCCCGAGGGCGACGAGCCGGCCTTTGATCCCGAAACCGACTTCGCCCAGGCCCAGCCGGGCGACGGCGCGGACGACGGTCCGGACGACGGTCCGGAGCTGGGCCTGGCCCAAGACGCCGACGACGAGTCGCCCGAACTGGCCGCCGCCCGCGGCGAGCTGTCCACCTTGCGGGCCAAGCAAGAAGAAACCGAGAGCAAGCTGCTCCGCACCGCCGCAGACTTCCAAAACTTCGTGCGTCGTTCGGGCATCAGCGTCGACGAAGCCAAGCAGGAGGCCTACATGAAGGTCGGCAAGTCGTTGGTGGGCGTGTTGGACAACTTCGACCGCGCGATGGAAAACTTTGACCCCGAGACTGCCTCGGCCGCGGACGTGCTGGCGGGGGTTGAATCGACCAAGGCCGCCTTGCTGCAGGCCCTGGGATCCTTTGGCATGGCCAAGATCGAGGTCGCCCCGGGCGACGCCTTCGACCCCAACCTGCACGAAGCCCTGATGCAGCAGCCCTCGGAAGAATTCGAGTCTGGCTGCGTGTCGCAGCAGTTTCTGCCCGGATACACCATGAACGACCTGCCCGTGCGGGCCGCCCAGGTCGGCGTGGCGCAGTAAGAGGCTGCGGGCCGCTGAGACGTTCGAAATGAGCGTCAGGCGCTTTCCCTTGCCCGCCCAAGCCCGCTGCCCGAACAAGCCCTTGCGGCCACCATGTACTGATTCGAACCTCACACACCCCACCTCGAACTCACCAACATGCCTACCTACGACTACGTCTGCGACGCGTGCGAACACGCCTTCGAAGAGTTTCAGATGATGTCCGCCAAGGTTCTGAAGAAGTGCCCCGAGTGTGGCAAGCCCAAGCTGCGCCGCTTGATCGGCACCGGCGCCGGGGTGATCTTCAAAGGCGGGGGATTCTACGAGACCGACTACCGCTCGGACGCGTATCAAAAAGACGCCAAGGCCGACAAGCCCAGCGAGAGCAAGTCCGAAAGCGGCAAGAAGGACGGCTCGGCCAAGAGCGACTCGGCCTCCAAGGCCGACAAACCCAGCAAAGCCGACAAGCCCGCCAAGAAGAGCTCCGCGTCCACCAAACCCAAGGACTAACGGGCCTTTCCTGTGGGAGAGGCTCCGACACGCCGTGAACGAGAACGACCTTCTCCAGCACGTCTACTCCGCGAACCGCGCGCTACCCGCGGGAGTTCAGATCCCCCCCGGTGACGACTTGGGCGCGATGGCGTTCGGCGGCGATACGCTGCTGGTCGGTGTCGATCAGCTCATCGGCGGCGTGCACTTCGATCCCCACACCGCCAGCCCCGAGCAGATCGGCCGCAAGGCGGTCACCCGCAACCTGTCGGACATCGCCGCCATGGCCGCCGAGCCCGTGGCCGCGGTGGCCGCGGTCACCCTGCCGGTGAACTGCCAAGACGCCTGGGTCCGCCGCTTGTTCGACGCCACCCGCCAGACCGCCGCGGCCTACCACTGCCCGCTGATCGGCGGCGACATCGCCATGGCCCGCGGCCCGCTTTCGCTCACCGTCACCGTGTGGGCACGCCCGGGGGGCATCGCGCCGGTGACGCGCCGCGGGGCGCAGCCCGGCGACGCCATTTACGTCAGCGGCGCCCTGGGCCACAGCCTGCCCACCGGCCACCACCTGGACTTCGAGCCGCGGCTGGCCCTGGCCCGGGCCCTGGCGGGCGACAAAGCGCTGCGCCCACGGGCGATGATGGATCTTTCTGACGGCTTGGCCCAAGACCTGCCCCGCATGGTCGATCACGCCGAGATCGACGCCGCGGCCTTGCCCCTGCGCTCGGGCCCAGGCACAGACGCGCACTCAGACGCGCACTCAGACGGCGCCGAAGATCGCCCCGCCTGGCAGCACGCCGTGGGCGACGGCGAAGACTACGAGCTGCTGCTGATCGCCGAGCCCCATGTGGTCTACCCCGACACGGTGGCCGGCGTGCCGCTGACCCGCGTGGGCCGTGTGACCTCAAGCGGCGGGGCCGTGGTCTGCACCCCCGACGGCGCGCGCCACCCCCTGCAAGGCCTGGGCTGGGAACACCGCGGAGCGCCCCAGTGAACCCTCAGCCCCCAACCACCTGGGTCACTGTGTCGGCCCAAGCCACCACCGCCTGCGGGCAACGGCTGGGCGCGCTGCTTCAACCCGGAGACGTCGTGGCCTTAGACGGCCCGCTGGGCGCCGGCAAAACCCAGTTCGTCCGCGGCCTGGCCGCAGGCCTTGGGCTGGATCCCGGCGACGTATCCAGCCCCACCTTCGTGATGATGCATGAGTACGAGCCCGATGAAGCGGACGATGCAAAGACGTCCTGCACGCTCTTCCACCTCGACGCCTACCGCATTGGAGGCTCCGACGACCTGGCGTCGCTGGGTTTCGACGCCGAATTACGGGCCACTGGCGTGAGCGTGGTTGAATGGTCTGCCCGCATCGATGACGCCCTGGGCCCGGACGTCATCCACCTGGCGCTGGCCCACGGCCCCCACGACACCCGCACCCTCACCCTGTCCGCCCGCGGCCGCTGGGCCGCGCAGGCCGACACCCTTCTCACCACCCTCACCGAGACCCGCCCGTGAGTGCATCCCCAACGCCCGGTCCGACCTCGCCGTGCCCCACCTGCAAGGCCGCCGTCGCCGCCAAGGCCCCGGCCTTCCCCTTTTGCGGCGACCGCTGCAAACAGATCGACCTCGGACGCTGGTTCAACGAGTCGTACAAGGTCAGCCGCCCCATCGAACAGGCCGACCTGGACGAGGAATGACCGCCCCCCGCGGCCGATCGTCACGCTATAGGCGATGCCGACGGCATGCGTGATGAAGTCACGGTCGTAGATGTGTAGATTCACGACCGTTCCGCCGCAAATATTGTCGTCGTTTTAGAACGCCCCGCCCGGACACTGCAGCGAAGCCACATGCCGCGGAATAAGTCATCGAGAAAAAATCTCGAGATCCTCAACGCGGTTCCCTCAAAAAAGCCTGCGGGGCCGTTATCCAACCCCGCAGGTGATGTTTGGTGCCTAGCTCAAGCGACCCTTGAGACTAGGCTTGTTTAGAATCCCTCGTGCTTCGAGCGTGTCAACGCGAACGAACTCTTCCCGCTGCATCACGGCTTGCGCGGCCAGGGGAACGCACGGGGGGCGCGTTTCATCTATCGACGACGACGCAGCATGGCGACGGCTCCCAAGCCGACCAGCGCAAGGCTCGCAGGCTCAGGAATGGGCGTGGTGGTGATCGACAGGCCGGAACCATCGATGATGTCGATGTTGCGGCCGTTCAAGAACGCGCTGCTCGTAATCACCAAATTGAAGTCACGCACACCTTCTTCGTAGAGCCCCAAAAGCGAATCGCTGAGGGTTTGATCGCCGGACGTCGCCGCCGCGATAACTTCGAACTGGCCGTTGATGAAGTCCCCGTCACTTGCTCCGAGAGTGGGCAATACGAACGTCGTGTAAACGCTGGCGCCGTCCGCACCGATTCCCGTCAGCGTCGTTCCCGCGCTGGCGCTGGTGTAGGAAAGCTGCACGTTGTAGGTCGCGTTGTCATCGCTGGTCGCCAAGGCGAGGTCCAGGTCTAACTCAGTCAGGCTCAACGCGTTTTCACTGAGATAGCTGTCCAGTGGCGAGAGATCAAAGGAGAACTGGGCACCGCCTGCACGCTGCACGCCTCCGACACCGTCAGGGTCAGGGGTAAAGCGGTTGAGGGTCCTCAGTCGGGTAAGCGACGAGAACGTGCGAAGAGTGAGGTCGTCGGCAGTGGCCCCGTTAAGCCCCGCCTCCTGGCTGGTGGCCGTGAAAAGGCTGTTGACTTGCACAGGGGCGGCGCCGACAGCCCGGGTCTCAATGTCGTCTGCAGCCACGACGCCGGGATCGACGAACGTATCCGACGTGAAATCGCTGGCCCCGATCCTGAACTCACCAATCTGAGTCACGCCTGCGAATGCAGGAAGTGAGCAGCTTGAGACCAAGAGGGCGGTCGTAATTTTATTCAACATATCTAATCTCCAAAAAAAGGTGTGAAATTGAACCACGGGTGAATTCTCCAATCGCCTGTTGTTAAATTATGCATTAAGTAACAGCGGTGTCAACCCATTTCCGACAATGATTCAAAAAAAATCGCCCAAAAACGGCCTTTTTTACTTGCCTAAATATTTTTACAACGATGGAAACTATAAGCACTGCCCCGCCCCGATCAAAAACGATCCGCTTTTAACAAAGTCGTTTGCCCGCAAACAGCACCAATGGTGATATCAGATCGATTTTCGACCCACTCGACCAATTGGTTCAAGCCGCCAACTTCGAACGTCGTTAAGCGTGGCCCCCGTCTCGAATCAACACCGCCCGCTGAGTGACGCTGGCATGACGAGCCGTAAAGCTCTACCTGGAAATGACATCGTTACCTACGGCTTGTGAATACGTCGAGCTCGCTGCGCTGGCCATCGTCGTTTTCGTTGCGTTGGTACATACTCAAGGTGTAGATCAGGCGTCTGACATCGCCCAAGCCACCCACAAAGAACCACACGGCCGTACCGATCCCCACGATGATGTACACGGAGATCTGGAACGCCCACCACCTCGGCCACCAGTGTTCGGGGATGCCGTTTTTCGACAGCGTGCCGTACGCCGTGCCAACGACAAAGGCGGTGAACCACAGCAGTGTCCAGGCGATCTTGAAAAAGTAGATGAAGACGTCGGTCTTCGAGAACTGGTCGCTGATTCCAATCCAGCGTAGGCGGCGCCAGCGCTGTGGTGTCAACGCTTTGTCCGCGGCGGGGGCGGAACCGTGCTCTTCATCGCCGTGGTTCAAAATATCGTCGAGGCTACCGCCAGCCAGAGGCTTGGTCACCAGCGACACGAAGACGAAGGTGCTTGCGGCGATCAACGCCGTGTAGAAGGACATCTCCAAGCCGTTGAGAGGGAAGGCATCGGGCAGGTTCATTACCCACTGGGGCCAACCCGAATCGACGCGCCGCTCGATAATCTTGTCCCAGAAGACGTTCCGCACGAACAGGCCGGTGACAGCGAGCACCGATCCACTGATCATTCCAGCGAAGGCGCCCGCGGGAGTCGCCTGGCGCCAGTAGAGCCCACCGATGATGGCGCTGCCAGCCCCTCCCACGAAGATCGCGCCCGTGATGCTCTGGAACATGAACAGGTGATCGCGCAGCGGGAACGTCATGCTGAACAACCAGACGAAGACCGTGACGCCGACGATTGCAAGCCGCAGGCCGCGCATGTGCTGCTTCGGGGTGATGCGTTTCTTCTTGAGCGGCAGCACCACGTCTTGCATGAAGATGCTGCCCCAAGAATGCAGGTAGGTGTTGTCGGTCGAGAAGGCGGCGGTGATCATCGCCGCCGCGAAGAGTCCGCTGATGCCGATCGGCAGCGCGTGGGACATGGCCACGGGCACGCGCAACCGGTCCTGCAGAAAGGGGTTGCCGAGGGGGTCGAGGGTCTCGGCCGTGGCCTGCGCGATTCCGAGGTATTGCGGGTCGTGGAGCATCACGAACACACAGACAGGCATCAACAGGACCAACATGTACATCACGCCCATCCGCCACGTGTTGAGGATGCCCGCCATCTTCGCTTCGTGTGGCGACTTGGCGGCGGCGTTGTATCCCTGAGTTCCCTGCCAGGCCCGGTAGCCGTAGACCAGGATAAAGGCCTGCATCAGGAAGAAGCCCGGACTGAAATCCGGCAGGTCGCCCTGGTCCAGGGGGTTCAGCAGCGACTTACCCGGTTCGGAGTGCGCGGTGAGCGTCGCGATAATTTCCGACCAGCTGAAGGTCAGTAGCAGCGTGACCAGCACGATCAAGAACACGACGATCATGAACTGGCCCTGCACCCAGTCGGTCAGCATAATCGTGACCTGCCCGCCGCCCATGGCCGCCCACGCGGAGAGCCCCAGCATCAGGGCCATGATCGCGCCGAGGGTGAGGTCCACCTCGTATCCGCCGGGGCCCCCGATTTCCCAGAGGTAGACCGGAATACCGGTGTAGTAGATGAGAAATCGCGCCGTGACGGCCGGGAAAATGCCGTAATTCAGGACGCCGGAGAAGAACGCAGTGAACCCGGCGAAAATCCGGAATCGCCGGCCGTAGCGCATCTCAAAAAACTCGGCCATCGTCATCGCGCGGGTGGCACGAAATCGATAGATCACCCAGCCGCTAAGGCTCAAGACCATCAGCATCGGCGCCATCATCGAGCCCCACCACGCGCCGCCGAAACCTGACTCGTAAAATTTTTCGAAACTGGCCATGATCGTGATCGCGCCTAGCCCCGCGGCCCCGTCGGCCACCGTAAGCAGGTAGCGCCCCGCGCATCGGTTGGCGGCGAGAAAATCAGCGACGCTCTTGGTCAGCCGGCCACTAAAGATCGCCAGTGTCATGACCACGGTCATGACGCTCAGGAGGATGGCCCAGTCGATCACGCTCAAGTGTGCCGTCCAGTGGAAGGAGGAGAGGTGTTTCGCCGTGGCCACGACGGGTCGTCGCAGTTCCAACTTTGAATGAAAAAGAAGCCAAACACCAGTGATCTGCCCCAACGGTCACATGCCGCGGGCCCCATTAATTACCAACGAATCCTGCATGCGGTCAGAGAATGCAGAGACACCGTGCACGCAAAACATCTGTTGAAGCACGCTGAATAGGCCATTCCCAGGCCTGTTATTTTATAGACTATATAGTTACAAATAGGCGGCGTCAAGGATTTTAACTTTAGCTCCCACCGAAACTCCCCGTAGGCCTTCCTAAAGCTCTGTGCAGCACCCACGCCTTGCCACAATTCACACCACGCCGGGGGCCACTTTGGGCCCCACTACACGATCAGCCCGAACACTTGCGCCTCGAACCCGAAGCCCACCGCGCTCGGTCAATGAAACCGTGTGCGCTCGATGGGGTTACGATCCGGACAGGACAGCGACGGGTTGCATGTTGTGTCTCTGTGTAAATCGAGCGATCAACGACGCCAAGGCATTACGGATCGCAACGACACGGGGCAGGGCGTACTGATCGGCCCAGTGCTGAATCACCAGCCCACGCAGCCGCTCGGGGATCTCCGCCGCGGCCCGATCTAGAATCTCGATCTCGATCTCCAACGCCTCGAAAATCCGGGTCCCTGATTCGCCCTCCACCCGCGACGAATCGACCTCGAAACCCGCCATGAACTCTTCGCCCTGCCGCAGCAGCAGCCAGCAAACGCCGCACGCCTGCTGAAAGTTCTCCATCGACTGCCGGAGTGGAGCGACCGTGTCCCACTCGCCCCAACTACAAAGAAGATCTTCAACCTGCTTCGCGGCATCGTCTGGCACGACCCCGTCGTGTAGCGCTGTGGCGACCTGCACCAACACCGGTAGTGCCGCGTCGATGGGCTCAACTTGGATATGAGACGTCCAGTACCGCGACCAACCGGTGACCACAACCCCCTTGAGTTCGTAAGGAAGAGCGGCTCCTGCCCATCCCAAGTTGTTTTCGACCCGCGCAGGCAGGTCCGGCACATCGCGGTGGGTCCCGTCGCAGCCCTTGTACGCCGACGACCCCCACATGCCCACGCCCTGGGCACGCATCCGATCAAGCACCTCGGTGCTGTGGTGGTGCCGGTTCTGCTCGGGCGTGCCCCGGTAGCCCCAGACCATTAGATCCGCCTGCTTGCCGATGCGGCCGAGGTCTTGGTCGCTCCACTCCATCATCATGTCATGCCACAAAATCGGGCGAATACCACGTACGTTCAGCATCTCAAGCAGAGGTTCGACGTGCTGCAGGTATAGCTCCGCCGCGCCGTGATTTTCCACGAAGCGCTGCGATTCGGGGTGGCGGCCCAAGTCCCACGCCTCGTCGCCGCCCAAATGCAAGTATCTCAGGCCTGGCGAGCGATCGACCATCTCTTCGATCAACGTCGCGGCGATTTGGCCAGCATCCGCGTGCAGCGGATGCAAACAATCAACGCGATTGGGCAGCTCGCGCAACTGGGCGTAGTCGTCGATCTTGAGCAGCGACTCCATGTGGCCCAAGCACTGAACCAGCGGGATCACTTCGAGCCCAACGGCCTCGCATCGCTGGTAAAATCGATCGACCTGTTTAGACGTGTAGTGCCCCTGCCCACGGAGGCGTGGCTCAAATTCCCACGGGAACATGTCTTCCCACTCGACCATCACCGTGTTAAATCGCAATTCTGCAAAAAGTTCAACCAGGCGTTCGAGCCGATCGAAGGTCGGCGGAACGCCTTTGAAGTCCAACTGAATACCACGGGTTTCAACGACAGGTTCTGATTTGTCAAACATGAAACGCCCAATCCAAAAAAGGTTCCGATGCAAAACAGCTGCCGACGGTGCTATTACACATCACGGGCAAGGCTGATCGATCTACGGGAGATAAGTCGTACGTCGGTAGTCAGGGGTTGATCGGTTCGTAGCGTACGTCCGTGCGCGACTTCCATCAGCAGATCAAGCGCCTTCTCAATACTCGCCAACCGAGGCACCCTGACGGTGCTGGCGGGCGGATCAACATCCGAAGCCTCGACAAGATCGTCGGTACCGACCACGCTGAGGTCCCGCGGGATACGCAGGCCCAACGATTTAGCTGTTTCGTAAATGTAGGGCAGGTGCGCATCAGAACAAATGAGTCCCGTTGGCCGCTTTTCATGCGACAGAAGCTTCGTGGCCGCTCGCCTGACTGTCTCACCCGCGAATCCTCCAAAGGTCACGTAATCGGGTCGCACTGATAGACCAAATTTGATCGCAAGCCGGTAGAAGCTCTCGCGACGCAGCAACGAGTCGCGGTGGTAGTGGTCGTCTTCCACCGTATGCATGTATCCGATGTGCGTGTGGCCCTGCGCGACCAGCGCTTCGATCTGCTGCCCCACAACATCGTCTGCCTGATTTACGACAGCGTTGGGTGGCAAAATGAATCCGGCGGGAAAAAGGTTCGTATAAACGACCTGCGCGGTATTCAAAATTTCAACCAAGGTCGAATCAACAAGGCTGATAATCAAACACGCGCGGACCTCAGGGTCATCGGCAATCCGATGGGTCATATCCGCGTCCGACTCGCCAGGCTCGGGAACATGAAGTCGCAGCGTCGTCTTCCGCGCGGCCCCTGCTCGGCCCAGCGCTCCCAGAAGGTCGCCGTGGAAGCTTGTATCCACAGGCGTTTGATCAAGGATCATCCGTCTCAGGTGATCGTTGACGTTGAAGTAGAGCACCTCGATCGTGTCGATGGCCGGGCCTGCATCGGCGGAGCCGGCACGGTACAAACCGCTCTGCGGACGGACCTCTAACCAGTTGGCCCGCTCTAACTCACTGACCGCGGCAGCCACCGTCTGGGGGCTGACCCGGCAGGTCTTCATCACTTGGCGGACCGAAGGCAGAGAATCCCCCAGGCAACTGGTCCGGATCTGTTTTTCCAGGTAGCGAGCCACACGATGTGTCGAGGAAGGCTTGGCCATAAGAGTGCGAATCCCGTCAGTAGGTGTTGTCAGCGAAACGAACCCTGACTGTTATTATATTCTACATTGATTACTCAGCAAGCGGGATGCCGAGAAAAAATCGCGTTTCATGCGATCCTAGTAAGCCCAAATCAACACCCAGAAGGATCGTATTTTATTTATAAACAACGGTTTATTGACGGAGACTGCGGATTCGGAAAAAATGACGTGACGCTTGACACGCGAAGTTATATTGATATCTTTTTAGATAAAAACAACAGAGTCCTGTGTTGCCGGGCACCTCTTCGCTCGTGCCCCGCAGATCAAAGCTGCCATAGCGCAGGCGCAGGACGTTTCAGGCCGACATTTCAGCCGTTTCATCTTCCCGCTCAGACATCGCACACTAAGGAACAACGGATGTTGCCCAGCCCAATTGCTCGACTCGCCGGATTTTTGCTTGCCGTCATCTGCATTGCTACTTCGTGTGCAGAAGAGGCTCCTGCGGTTTCGCCCACGTGGCAAACCTACCTCGACGAAAAAACAACCGGACAGCCCACGACGCTGCCGGACTACAGCCACGCGGGCTACGCGCTATCCGGTGAGTCGTGGCAGGCAGCCAAAGACCTAAAAATTTTCGACGTCACGATGTTCGGCGCTCAAGCCGATGACGGCCTCTCTGACCGGTCAGCAGTGGAAGCGGCCGTTGTCGCCGCCACAGAACACGGCGGGGGGGTGGTCCTTTTTCCAAAGGGCCGGTTCTTGATGAACGAAGAAGAAGGACTGACCACCGGCATCTTGATCGAGTCGGATCACGTCGTCCTGCGTGGCGCTGGCACGGGTCCTAACGGGACCGAGCTCTACATGCGGCACCCCCTCTCGCCGACAGACCCGAAAAAATTGTGGTCCACCCCCAAGCTCTTCACATTCCGTCTAACCACAGAGCGAAATCAGCGACCGATACTGGCACACATAGTAGGTTCTACGGCCCGAGAAACGTACGAAATCGAAGTAGATGATTCATCGAAGATCGCGATAGATGATTACGTGATCCTCTACATGCACAACCCCGCCGCGGTCCCGGGCCTACTCGACGAACTCGAGCCGTGGAAGCTCTGGTCCAGCACGATCAAGAATGGCATCCGGGTAAGCGGCGAGAAGCACCGTGTCGTGGCGGTCGACGGGCAGCGCATCACCTTCGCCGAGCCGATCCATACTGACATCGACTCCGCGCACGGCTGGACCGTACGAGCCTGCCCGATGGGAGCAGGATGGGGCGTCGAAGACCTCACGTTTCGTGGCGAAGCGTTGACCCCGTTTGTCCATCACGCATCGGCAGCCATGGACAGCGGCTGGTCGTTCCTCCAGTTCGACCGGGGCTTGTTCCCCACCGTGCGACGCTGCCGGTTTGTCGATGGCACCCAGGCGGTCGGATTCGCCGCATGCTACGGAGCCACCGCTATCAACTGCTCGATCGAAGGGCGCCAGGGGCACGACTCGATTCTCAGCGGTTATTACAGCTACGGCACCTTGATCGCGTTCTGCATCGATCACGCCGCCGGCGGAACGTTTCACGGTTACGGCGCCAACCAAGGCGCAGTCGGCACCGTAATTTACCGCAGCAAAAATTCAGACCGCGGTCTGGACTGGCATGCCTCGGGGCCCTACGCGACCCTCACCGATGCAAGCAGCGGCGGGCTTCTAGGTAACGGCGGCAATCACACCCTGCTGCCCAACCACCTGCAGTTTCTCACGCTTTGGAACTACCAGCAGACCGCCGGGGAGGTCTTTGAACAGCTGGACTGGTGGAAGACACGCCAGGGTAAAGAACGCTATAGCTTTGCGAAGGTCGTTAAGCCCACCCTGGTGGGGTTCCACGGCCTACCGACGACATTCCTGGAATCCAGCTGCGAGCGTGTCGAGTCGCTGGGCGCCCCGGTACTACCCCAGTCGCTGTTCGAAGCCCAGCTTGAATTGAGAACCGGACGTTTACCCGAATGGATAGATACCGGCCAACGGCTATTTGACCAGTTCCTTGAGGTCGGGCACTTTGACTCTCTGCCCACGAAACACCTAGACGCCGGTGTCGTTAGATGATGAGCCTCTGGGACTGGCTCGTGGTCGGAACCTACCTGGGGTTCATGCTCGCGGTTGGGTTGGTCTGTAAGCGGATGAATCGCAGTAGCAGCGACTACTTTCGCGGCGGCGGCCAAATGTTGTGGTGGATGAGCGGCACGTCGATGTGCATCTCTAGCATCTCGCTATGGACGTTCTCCGCTGCGGGGGTTCGCGTGTATCAGACTGGTTTTTATCAGGTCGCGGCGTACTTCACCGGGTTGGCGGGTATCCCACTGCTGTACGTCTTCTTCGCTCAGCGCTACCGCCGGATGCGTGTCGTGACCTCCGCCGATGCCATCCGCCGTCGTTACGGCCGGACGTCCGAACAGGCCTGGGTCTGGCTCACCGTGCCGATCAACATCTTCTATTCGGGTGTGGGGCTTCACATCATCGCGCTGTTCGTCGGGGCGGCGCTGGGGCTTGAGGTGAACCAGGTGGTCGTCGCGCTGGGCCTGATCATCACATTCATGGCGATGCTCGGTGGGGCGTGGGCGGTCTCAGCCAGCGATTTCTTGCAAGGCCTGGTCACCGTCCTGATCGCGGTGATCGTCTGCCTCCGCACGTTCATGCTCCCCGAAGTCGGCGGCGTGACCGGGTTCATTGATCAATTACCCGCGGAGTTCATGGACTTCAACCTCTGGAGCCGACCGGTGATCTGGATGCCCTGGCTTCTGACCATGGCGGTGATGTACACGTTCCGAGCGATGAGCATGGACGATTTGGGGGCGTATTTTTTGAAGGTGAAAGACGATCGGCACGCGCGGTGGCAGGTCGTCCTCTACGCGTTTACTCCGCTGCTGCCGCTGCTCGTGTTCCTACCGATCATGGCCAGCAAATGGGTGATCCCCGACATGGCGGAGACCTTCCCCAACCTTAAGCAGCCCGAAGAGGGGGCGTACATTGCGATCGCCATGAAGGTGCTGCCGCAGGGCATGATCGGGATGCTGATTTGCGCGGTGTTTGCGGCTCAGATGTCGTCGCTAGACACCGGACTGAACAAGAGCGCAGGCTTCATCACCTGTAATTTCTACCGCGACGTGTTGCGCCCTAAGGCGCCCGAGCGGGAGCTGCTGTGGATCGGGATGATCTTCACCCTCATCTTCGGCACGCTGATCATCGGGGTCGGAATCGCCATCACAAACCACCGCGAACTCAACATCTTCGACTTCACCCTTATGCTCGCACCTATCTTGCAGTTGCCACTGGTCGTGCCGATGGTCATGGGCACGATCGTCCGCCGCACACCGGGGTGGTCGGCGTGGAGCAGCGCACTGGTTGGAATCGCGGTGGGTGCGCTGACGAACCTGTGGTGGCTGAAGGATCCAGAAAAAATCACCGCTTTCGCAGGAATGATCGGCATGGCGGCGCCTCTGACCGCGATCGAGCAGGTGGACCTGCGGTTTATCGTGAGTTACGCGATGGTCATCAGCTGCGCGTTGATCTGGTTTACCTCCACCCGTCTTTTTTGGAACACAACCACAGAACCCTTCCGAGTAAGCGTCGAGTCGTTCTTCGCAGACATGCGCGTCCCCATCGGCCAGCATGTCGACGACGCAGAGCCTGCCAACTTAGACCTCTCCCTGCCCCCCGAAGGAGAAAAGACACACGAGTCCCTGCTTTCAAGCGGGACAACGAATCGCGACGACGACCAGTACACCCTCATAGGCTGGCTTACCGTTGCCTACGCGGCTGCGATTACCCTCGGCGTGTTGATTCCCAACGCATGGGCAGATCGCCTGCTATTTTTAGGCGGCGGCCTGGTGCTGGGGCTGATCGGCGCGTTTCTGCTTTCCCAACGCGAACGGTCTTAGACACCCGCTCACTGCACCTCGCAAGCCTAAGTCAGAGGCTAAGGAGACGGCTGCCGCGGGATTTCGCCGTCGCAGAGCGACAAGAGCTTGCGCTTGATCGCGTCGGACTTTGTCGATTCAGCCCTAAACCAATCATCGCCCTGAGGACCGGACATCAGGAGCGACCTTTCGAGCACAGCAGGGGCGACGTCCTTACCGTCTCGCAACGCCTTCACGATGTTGTCGGGTTGCCGCAGCAGGTAGCCGATCTTTGCGCCGGCCGCCTCGACCTCTTGGTTCGACATTCCCTCGGTGATACGCCCCGAATCAGCACAAGTGAAAACAACTGCGTTCACAAGGGATCCAGCCGTACCAAGCCGTGGGTAGTCGAAGGTTCCCTCGCTGTCACTAGGCGACGGGGTAGCAACACTCCGGACCATCAGTCGATCAGAATTCAGGTCGTACATCCACTTCTGCGTGGGAGCCCTGGATGAACCTCCGAGGTTTTTGAAAACCAGCAGGCCGGCCACGACAAGTACAATAACCGCGATCGCAGCAGCTAGCTGTGGTTTTTCATCTAGTAACTCACGCAAACTCATATCGTTGCTCCTTGTTTTAACGGCTGTAGTGAAACCAACTAAACCACCACGAGGCAACAGCTCTTCACCACAAACCGACTGATCGCGGGCGGTCCGAATGCAAACACCCGCGGAGATTCACCTCCGGGTCGCGTCCCACTGCGTATCCATGGCCGTAGATGAAAACGATCCGCTCGTATTCCTGAAGGTCTCGCTACTTTCAAGACTCTCTACATGCCCATCGGCGTAAAGCCAATTGGGAATAAAATCATCGGCGCTCTGCGGCACACCCGTGGATTGGCCGTGATGCCCCCATTCTCTTTGCAACTGAAGGAGGGGGGAAGCGGGGTCAAGGAATCCTGCGGTTAAGGCACCACCCAGCGGATCTCCCATTGCGTTGCTTCCCTCGGTTAAACCGCTATCGGCCCGAGTTGACTCGGCCATCACAATCGTGTCGGACGTGCGGAATACATCGGTGTCGCGAATCGATCCGTAGACGCCATTACGACCGATGGATGTAATCCCAAGCCCATTGACACTGACATTCCCTGGCGAATCGAACCTGCGTTCGTTGAGTGAGTAACTACGGACCGCTTTTGAACCGCCTCCAGTAGCCGTGGGCCTGGGATACGGATCCAAAGGGCACTCGTAGAGCGGCGCCTCAATACCGCCGGGACCGGCATTCCGCAACGTGGCGATTGACGGGGGCGACGTCGGATCGACGGCGGCAAGTGATCGCCCGTCGTAACCACCCACGGCGAAGATCTCATCCCACATGTAGCCGTTCTCGGTGAAGTTGCCAACCAACGCCGCGCCTTGGACGAAATACCCGTCGAAGTCTGAAAGGTACGAAAAATGAGCACGCCCGATTTGCTGCATTTTGGTCTGGCAGCTCAACACCTGCGCGGCCCGTCGCGCGGCCCCCAGCGCCGGCAACAGGATCCCGATCAGCAGGGCGATGATCGAGATCACCACCAACAACTCAATCAGCGTGAAGCCCGTACGGCGTGCACTGTTTAGAGGGCGCCGCGCAGCAAGACGTTGCTCATGAGAAAAACGTGTGGATTCAGTTGTCATGACGTCGACCTTGATTGAGGAAGTTAGAAATTGAACAGAAAAACACTTGAGTCTTCAAGCTAGAATTGTTACCGTAACTATCATACAGTAACAAGCGGAGGTGGTAAGTCAATCTTTTTGAAATACAGCCCCTGTTTTTCCACCGCACAAGCGCAAACAACGCTCTGCGCTATATCCCAACACGTCCAATCCCGGAACACGCAATGACCAAACACAAGCCAGACGCTCAAGAGCCCCTATCAGCACGCGAGAACATCCCTTTGCGGGTGTTTACCGATCCGGTCGAGGTCAGCCGCACCGTCGCAGACGAAATCGACACCTTGATTCGCAAGAAGGCGGCCGCGGGCGAGCAGTGCGTACTGGGCTTGGCCACCGGCTCCACCCCCACCGCGGTTTACGCCGAACTTATCCGCCGTCACCGCGATGAAGGGCTTTCGTTCGCCAACGTGGTCACCTTCAACCTGGATGAGTACTGGCCCATGCAGCCCCAAGAACTGCAGAGCTACGTGCGGTTTATGAACGAGCACCTCTTCGACCACATCGACATCGACCACGCCAATGTCAACGTGCCCGACGGCACTCTCGAAGCCGACGATGTGCCAGCCTTCTGTGCCGCCTACGAAAAGGCCATCGTCGATTCCGGCGGCATCGATATCCAGCTGCTGGGCATCGGGCGCACCGGACATATCGGTTTTAACGAGCCCGGCTCGGCCCGGGCCTCGCGCACTCGGTCAATCTGGCTAGACCGACTGACGTGTTTAGACGCTGCGTCGGATTTTTTCGGCATCGAGCATGTGCCTCAGCGGGCCATCACCATGGGCGTAGAGACCATCCTGTCTGCACGTCGGCTGGTGATGATGGCATTGGGCGAGGGAAAAGCGCCAATCTTGGCAAAGGCGGTCGAGGGCGACGTGAATAACGCGATCTCCGCTAGCTACCTGCAACAGCACCCCGACGCGGTGATTTATGCGGATGCCGCCGCGTCTGCGAGCTTGACCCGCAGTGTCTCGCCCTGGCTCCTGGGCACGGTGAACTGGACGCCCGAGCTAATCCGCAAGGCCGTGATCTGGCTGGCCCAGGCGGTCAACAAACCCATCCTAAAGCTGACCGACGAGCACTACAACGCCCACGGCCTGCAGGAGCTGATCGCTGCCCATGGCCCGGGCTACGACATCAACATCAGCGTCTTCCGCGCGATGCAGAAGACCATCACCGGCTGGCCTGCCGGCAAGCCCGCCGCGAACGAGCGCAACGCCGACTGCCACGTGGCTGAGCCGTTTTCGAAACGTATCCTGATTTTTTCGCCCCATCCTGACGACGACGTCATCTCGATGGGCGGCACGCTCATCCGGCTCGTCGATCAGGGGCACGAGGTACACGTGGCTTACCAAGTTTCAGGCAACATCGCGGTGTTCGACGACGACGCCATCCGCTTCGCGGACTTCGCCGCCGAATTCAATCGCATGGCCGGTATTGACGACTCCAAGACTGCAGCCTTCGAAGCCCACGTCGAAGAAATGCTGAAAAACAAGCAACCCGGGCAAGTGGATTCGCCCCAGGTGCAGCAGCTCAAAGGCCTCATTCGACGCGGCGAGGCCCGCGCAGGCGGACGGTCATGCGGGGTGCCGATCGAGAACCTGCACTTCATGGACCTGCCTTTTTACGAAACCGGAACCGTCCGCAAAAAGCCGCTCGGGGACGAGGATATCCGCCTGACCATGGAACTCCTTGACCGCGTGAAGCCACACCAGGTCTACGCCGCCGGCGACCTAAGCGACCCCCACGGCACCCATCGCACCTGCTTGGCCGCCGTTTTCCGCGCTATGGAACGCTCGACCAACCACAGCTGGCACAAAGAGTGCGCCCTGTGGCTGTACCGCGGTGCTTGGCAGGAATGGGAGCCCGAAAAGGTCGAGATGGCCGTGCCCCTGTCGCCCGGCGAACTGAAGCGCAAGCGTGTGGCCATCTTTAAACATGAGAGCCAAAAAGACCGCGCCTTATTTCCCGGCGTAGACGAACGCGAGTTCTGGCAGCGTGCCGAGGATCGCAACCGCGCTACAGCCGGTGTCTACGACCAGCTTGGGCTGGCCGAGTACGAGGCAATGGAAGGATTCGTACTTTGGAAGGGCGGAGACGTCTAAGGATCAGAAACTGCAAGGCCAACCTAGCGTCCCGACGTGTTAGCGGATGAATGCGTACCTATACGGACGAAGCGATTGAACGCGCCACACAGCCCGGGCCTCCGCTAAGCCGATTCACGGACTAACCAGAATTTCCGGAAGCGGCGCGTTGCGCAAAGTGGCGCCTTCGAACTCAGAAGCCGGGCGTCACGAAATCGGGACCCCGGCATTTGATTCGGTTTTCGAAAAGGAAGGCCTGTTCGTGACGGGTGCTTATCCTGGCTCGGCGAGCACAGTGTGCACACTGAGGTTGTAGATCAGCACGTCGCGTGAACCCGCGTCGTGAGCCTTGGTCTCGACCACCACCGTATCGGGAACACCGTCGGCTTTGAACGCCAGTCCGTCGATCTCAAGGGCGTCGAACCCGCCGTCCGCGTTCGATTCAGGCTGATCCAACGTACAGTTGAGGCGTGCATCGCCGTCGGTGGAGGTCGACCAGGTGAAGCTTGCGACCAGGTGACCCGAATAGCCCATCGCGTCTTTGCCCAACACTGAGACATCCAGTCCCGGCAGGTTCGTCTGGTTGAAAAAAGTGCTCGTGTCGGCGTGGACCGTAACTTCGTTCTTCGAATTCACTTCGAGGCCAAAAAGCTCGGTTTCACCATCCATCACTCGGACATGAATTCCCGCGCGGCTGGTGGTCGATCCCATCGCGATCTTGAGCGTACCGTTGGCAACGGCGACTCCAAAGGGCTTGGTCAAGGTGGGAGGCGTCGCGGTCACGCCCCCCATCCGTAGAAAATCGTCTCGGCTCATGGCGCCGAATTCTACGGTTCCTTCGGTATCAAACACCCATCCTTCAGAAGCGAGCGAGGCGACGCTCGCCCCGGCAAAGTCCTCTTCAAAAATCGTTTCGGCCGTGGCCGAAACGCCGCACATGAATGAGGCTGCCAAAATTTGACACAAGTCGCGTTGAAATTTCATGGGGTATTTCCTGCTCGGGGATACCGATTATTTAGAGAAAATTTACGAAGAAGGAGGATCGGGCGAGAGACCTTCTACTGGCATTATTGTAGCTTAAGATAACAACTTGATAGGGGGGGTGTCAACGATTTCTTCAAAAAATGACGTATTGGATAGCGGCGAGTCCAGTGCTGATTAAAAATTTAACCCGCCAACCTTCAGCGAGCCCCGCGCGTTCCGGCTGTAATCATCCCACTCGTCTGAGCGCTTAAAAGTAGAGACTCCGGGGCATGGGACGTTCACGATTCTAGGCCAACTGAGGTGTTCTGCCGCCGCGTGATCCGCTCGCAACCACCGGCGGGTCACGCGGCGGCCGAGCACCGGCGGGGCGCTCTTGGTCTTGGAGGTATTGCATCGGGGTCTTTCGGTCTAGCGATCGGTGAGGGCGCTCGTGGTTGTAGACGTGCTGGAACCGAGTCGATTCGTCACGGACTTCGTCCAGATCGCTGAAGCTGTACACGTCCAGCACTTCTTTGCGGAAGGACCGGTTGAAACGCTCGACGTAGGCGTTCTGGGTGGGCTTGCCGGGCTCGATGTAGGCAAGCTTCACATCGTGATCCTCGACCCATGCGGCAAGCGTTTGGGCTGTGAACTCCGGGCCGTTGTCGGTCCGCAGCTGGTCGGGGTAGCCGCGTTCTTCTGCGACTTGGTCCAGCACGCGGACGATGCGTTCGGATGGCAGGCTGTGATCAACCTCGATCGCCAGGCTCTCGCGGTTGTGGTCGTCGATGACGTTGAAGGTCCGGAACTTCCGCCCGTCGGTCAGGCTGTCGCTCATGAAGCCGGCGGGCCAGACGGCGTTGGGGGTTTTGGCTTCGTCCAGAGGCGTTGGATTTTAGAGATTTCAGAGAGATTTTAGAGAGGTCAGACCTCTTGACAGGTGGGTGCGTGTCGACGGCGGCAGCTGGATCCGCTGGGACACCATCGAAAGCCCCGCCGGCACCTACGACTGGCACTGGAACACCCTGCACGACAGCGACAACGGCGGCGCCACCGTCCACTTCAACTTCGCCGCAGGAGCCCACACCCTCGAAGTCGCGCCGTATGAACGCGAGACCCTCATCGACCAAATCTACGTCACCGCCGCCGGCGACACCCCTCAATACGAACACGTCGCCGCCACCGCGCCCGGCGTCACCGTACAAGCCGAAACCGCCACGCTCAACAGCACCACCGACTGGCTCATACGCCCCGCCCACACCTTCGAAAACGCCAGCCAAGGCATATTGATGCAAGCCCTGCCGGTCCTGGGCACCGAAAACGACAGCACCTACGTCACCGACGCCCCGCGGCTCGACTACCAAGTCAACTTCGTGCAAGCCGGCACCTACACCCTCCGGTTCAAAGGCCAGCCCACGCTGGACGCCAACTACAGCACCAGCGACACCGTGCACGTGGGCCTCAACGGGCAAGCGATCCCCAGCGCCGAAAAAATGTCGGCGTTCAACGCCAACTTCTGGTTCAGCAACCGCAAGATCGGCGCCCCGCGGGCCACGATCACCATCCCCAGCCCCGGCGTGCACACCCTCAACGTGTGGATGCGTGAAGACGGCTTCAAAGCCGACAAACTGGTCCTGGTGCCCGGCAGCAGCGAAGACAGCCTGCTGCCCTTCGGCCCCGCCGAATCCCCGCGTCTGGCCAGCAGCGGCGGCGGAGGCGGAACCACCGGAGGCAGCAGCAGCAGCACCGGCAGCAGCGCCACCCTCCCCGAACCCGAGCACGACGCCGCGGGCAACATCACCCTCATGACCAACCCCCACGACTGGACCCAGGTCTACGCCGCCAAGTACGACGCGTGGAATAGACTCATCCAGTTGAACTACGCCACCAAACAACCCGGAGGCAGCGTCACCGTGGGCCTCCCGCTCGCCGAGCTGCGCTACGACGGCCTAGGCCGCCGCATCGTGTACCGCGCCACCCACACCGCCGGGCAGCAGGGCGGCGTGGGCGCCCTCGACTACGAACACCACGACTACTACAACGGCCAGCGCATGGTCGAGACCCGCAACGGCTCAGACCTCGTCGCAAGGCAGCAGGTCTGGGGCCTGGACTACATCGACGAGCTGGTCGAGGTCGCGCACAACCCCGACCCCGCCGACCCAGGCGAACAAGACTGCGAAGAGCGCTACTACGCCGCGCACAACGCCCAGTACAACGTCCTGGGCCTCATCAGCCCCGAAACCGACGCCAACGGAAACCTCACCGGCCAGGTGCTGGTCGAGCGCTACGAATACACCCCCTACGGCCAGCGCAGTGTGTTCATCGCCGCGGGCCCCACCGACGCGATCCTCACGCAGGAGGTCGACCAAAGCCAGATCACGGCCACCGGGATCTGCCTCAACCCCTTCGGCCACCAGGGCCTGCACCACGACGAGGCGACGGGTCTGATCTACAACCGTGCGCGGATGCTGCATCCGGTGCTGGGGCGGTTCGTGCAGAGGGATCCGTTGGGGTATGTGGATGGGATGTCGGTGTATGGGTATTACGCGGGGATGTGGGGTGGGGTGGGGTGGATCCCTCAGGGATGGAGTCATGGTGGAATTGGAGTGAGCGGCACGCTTTGAATATCACTCTTGGTGCTATCGAAGTGGGTGACGCCGCAGGCTCGTTTGTGGCTGGCGGCGCAGATGGATTGTCAATGGGTTTGACCCAGTATGCGCGCAATGCAATTTGGGGAGAAGAAAACTCAGAGATAAAGTATAAAGGTCTATATAAGGCAGGGGAATATACCGAGCTAGGGATCGAAATTGTTGTCAGTGGCGGCTCAGCCCTTTTAAAAAAGAAGGCTGCGCAAGAAGTTGCAGAGAGAGTAGCGAGAGAAGCTACGGAAGATATAACGATAGAAGCCGCTGAAAAACTTGCACGTTCTGCCGAACAACAAATTGCGAATAATATGCGAAAATCGGCTCGCCGAAAAATCAACGCAACTTCGCGTGATGTTGTCCATCATGTGAATACATTAGTCGGCCATCCGCCTTATCCTGGAGGACTATTAGGACCAAGTCGTAGTGTGGTCAGGTCACCATTCCCTACCCTTGGCTTTCGGTGGATGGCAAATAATTCACGCAACTTAATGCTAATACCTAAGAACAATCCGGGTCGACATGTTAGGCTTCACCAGCGAGCACACATTGCTGAGCAGCTTGTCATTAAAGCCGCGGGCCCTCTTTTAACAACCACGCGTTTTGGATTAAATCAGTATCGCAACAGTGACATCGACGTTATCATAGACCTCGCGTGTGGCGACGGAGGTTGGCACCCACCTCTTCTGCTTCCGGAGTAAATAATGTTTTGGCGAAAAAATTTCCCAATGTATCCATACGGGTCGGATGAAATCAATTCAATATCACATTTCTATTCGAATATACCTGGTCCTCGGAAAACTAAAATGATTCCCGCCACCTTTATGGTTTCAGGCGAAGAATTGCCTGTTATTTGGTTTAAGAAGCCGGTTTGCACTAATGAGGGCTATGTTGTGGCGTGTCACGCAGAAAGTGATGGTGAAGTTTTATTTGTCGGGAATAACGAAGGGAAGGTTTTTTGGGGTGATGCGTTGAGTTCAGATTACACATTAATTGGTTCAAAATTATCGGAGGTTTTTGACAACGTTTGTTTTTAGGGAAGCCACTGGGGGACAGGGGAAACCACTGGGAACAGGGGGATCACTGGGGTCTGGTCTGAACGCCATGAACTTAACTTGTATCTCGTTTGATTCCCAACTCTTGCCGTAACACGTCGCGCGGCCTCGTCATGTAGGGAATCTAGGGGCCTGTCCCCGTGACAGACTTTTCTCTGCTTCCTAGACTCCTTCTATGGCTCGTATGAACCGCCGTTCTCAGATTGATTTGGTTGAGTGCAATTGCTATCACGTGATTTCGCGGTGTACGCGGCAGTTGCATTTGTTGGGGGGCGATGCCGAGGAGAAGGCCAAGCGTAAGGGGCTTCTTTTGAATCAGTTGGAGCTTTTGGCCACCCACACGTCGGTGGGGGTGGCGGGGTTCTCGATCATGGACAACCACGGGAAATCACTGGGGTCGGAGCTCCATTTCCCATTTATCGTTGACGTTCGCCGGCTCACGGTCTACGCTTGGCTGCCATGTCTCGGCCTCTTCGCATCGAATACGAGAACGCCCTTCACCACGTCATCAGTCGGGGTGACAACCGCCGTTGGATCGTTCGAGACGACGCGGACCGCAAGAAGCGGTTGGCGTGGTTG
>JALZVY010000053.1 GCA_023300125.1 Phycisphaera sp. | reverse complement strand
GTCGAACTACTCGATGTTTCCCGGTGCGGCCGCCTCCAGCTTCATCTGCCCCACCATCACCTCCAAGTCCAGCCCGTGCCGCGCCGCAACGTCGGCGGGCAAATACACCCGCCCGCGATCCAGCGCGTCGCGGCGCACGTGCTGCCAAAAAGAGGTCAGTTGCAGGCCCGTGCACGTGGCGTCCATCTCTGCAACACGCTGCGCATCGCAGGCCCCGTGTAGCCGCAGCGCCATGCGCCCCACCGGGCGGGCCCGGTGGGCGCAGTGGTCCAGCAGCTGCGCCAAGTCCGCATAACGGCTCACCCGCTGGTCTTGCTCCAAGGCATCGATCAGGTCATCGAAGTCCGCCTGCTCCAACGCCCGCGCCTCGATCACCGGCGCCAGGGCCACAAACAGCGGGTGGTGGGCATCGCCCGCGAAGCCGCGGTGCAGTGCCCCGCGCCACCACGCCAGCCGCTCCAGGGCCTGCTCGGGCGACCGCGCATATAGCGCCAGGTCTTCGGCCCGGCGGCAGAAGGCGAACACCGCCGCCCCCGCGTCATCCGCAGGCCCGTCCAGCAACCCACCAAGCACCGGCGCGTGGTCCAGACCGCCCACCCCGCGGCTTCCGCTCCGCTCCTGCACCAACGCGTTCACCCAGGCCCGCGCGCCCGCCTCGGTCGCCCGCGGGCCCCCAGCCTGTTGGCCTTGGGGGCCCCACACGGCCAGATCAGCTTGCAACGGGTCGGCGGCGGGACTCACGAACCCCTCCGCGCCACTTGGCGTAAACCACACAAACGATCCCGAACCGAGATAAATCCGCCGCCCGACTCAGGGACGCCCCCCCAACAACCGATCACTGCCCCGTCCCAACGCACCTTTCTGCAATCACCACGATGCCCAGCCACATCCCCAGCCCGACCCCCTCGTCTGCCCGCTGGCTGCTGACCACCCATCAAGCCGACGCCGACCGCGTGTTCTTCACCCAAGAAGCGCACGACGGCCTTACGACCTGGACACCGATGCACCGCAGCGGCCCGGCCAGCGATAAATGGACGCTGAAAGTTTTTGACGCCCCCGAACCCGGGCTTTTCCGCATCTACACCGTCCAGCAGGGTGCGGTCATCAACTGCGGCGGGTCGAACCTGAGCTTCAGCGCATTGGCCAACACCCACGCCCACACGCCCGTGACCGCGACGGCCTAAAGCCGCGGGGCCTATGTGGCCCACTTGCCCCAACCCACTCACGTCAACCCCTGAAGCCCGGGCAGGTCCATGCCGCCGGTCGCTTCGCTCATGCGGTCTTTGATCAGCACCCGTGCTTTGGCCAGCGCGTCGTTCGTGGCCTCCATCACCAATCGCTCGATCTGCGTCACGTAATCCCCGCCCGCCGCCAGCCCCGCGGCCACGTTGGGATCCACCTGCACCGCCGACACGGTCAGATGCCCGGTCACCGACACACGCACCGCCCCTCCGCCGGCCTCACCCTCCACGGTGGTCTGGGCCAGCTCGGACTGCACCGCTTCAAACTTCGCCTTGAGTTCCGCGGGGTTGCCCAGCATGCCCGCAAGCTGCTTCATCTGTTTAAGTTGATCGAACATCGCCACAGTTTAGTCAGAGCGCTCGTCGGGCACCTCTTCAGATACCTGAGCAGGCACCTCACCCGCCTCTGGCGCCACCCCCACGCGGCGCCGGGCCGACAAAAACGTCGCCTCGGGGAAAATATCCAGCGCCTCGCGCACCAGCGGCAGTGCCAACGCGTCGCGGCGGTCCACCGAGGTCGCCCCCGGATCGGCCACGGCAGCAGAGCCCTCCGCCGCCCCATCGACCTGCCGCCCCGCCGCCGCAGCGCCCAGCGTCAGGCGCACCGGCTGGCCCAACACCCCGGCCATCGCCGCGCTCAGCTTCTGAAGGCGCGGCTCGGTGGCCAGCGAGCGACCTCCCCCGCCAAGGCCCGGCCGGGGCACCAGCTCGGCCGTGCCCGCAGCGCTGTCGATCTGCCCCAACGAAAAATGCGTCAGCCACGCCGAGGCCGCCCCACGCCCCACCGCCTCTTTGGTCGCCGACCACACCGCTTGGGTGTTGGTCACATCCACCGCCGGGGCAGCCCCCGAAGCAGACGGCGCAGCCGAAGGGCCCGCCGGGGCCGCATGAGATGAAAGGGGCGCAGGAGACGCTGGCTTCGCAGCGGCAGGTCGCACATCCCGCGCCGGGGCCGCGCCCTGCTTCATCTGCGGCCGCGCCGGGGCCGCGGGCTCAGCTGCGCGGGGCGCCGGAGCTAGGGCTTTTTTTTTTGAGCCGCCCGCCACCGCCCCGCCGGCCAGCAGCGCCGTCACGTCGGCCATCTTCTCGGCCAACGCCAGCCGCACCACCGTCGCATCCAAAAGCGCCCGGGGGTTGCTGGAATTCTTGCCAAACCGCAGCAGGTTCTCGCACAAAGCGATCATGTGCACCAAGCCCGCGGCATCAAAACGCTTGGCCTGCTCAGCCGCCCCCGCCCGTGCGTCTTCGCTCAGCTCCACCAACTCGCTCTGCTCGCCGCAAGCGGCAATGATCATCAGCTGCCGCAGCCGCTCGATCAACACCTCCACCAGCTGGTCTTGGCCGATGCCCCGGTTCAGCAAGTCTGCGGCGCCTTCCAGCGTGGCTTTCACATCCCCGTTGGCCATCGACTCCACCCAGCTGGCCACCAGCTCGTGGTCGGGCAGGCCCAGCATGTCTTGCAGCGTTTTGGCGGTGATCGGCGAGGCGCCTGTGGCCAGCAAACGGTCGGTCAAACTCAACGCGTCGCGCATCGACCCGTTGCCCATGCGGGCTAGCTGAAAGAGCACCTCGCCCTGGGCCTCCACCTCTTCGCGGGCCAGCACATCTTTCAGATGCTCGGCGATCTGCGCCGTGGGGATGTTGCGAAAATCAAAACGCTGGCACCGGCTCTGGATCGTCGGCGGCACCTTGTGCGGCTCGGTCGTCGCCAGAATGAACTTCACATGCGGCGGCGGCTCTTCCATGGTCTTCAACAACGCGTTAAACGCGGCCGTCGACAGCATGTGCACCTCGTCGATGATGTAGATCTTGAACCGCGCATTGCCCGTGGGCGACAGCCCCGCGCCGCTGATCAGCTGGCGGGCCTCCTCGACCTTGCCGTGGCTGGCCCCGTCAATCTCGATCACGTTCAAGTCTTGGCCGGTCATGATCGCCTGGGCCATGCGCTGCTGCACATCGGCCTCGGGATACGCCACGTCCTCGGCCCGCGGCGCGTCCTCCACCGTATCGGGCGCATTAAGCGCCCGGGCAAAGATCCGCGCCATCGACGTCTTACCCACCCCCCGCGTGCCGCAGAACAGGTAGGCATGTGCCACCCGCCCCGAGGCGATCGCGTTGGTCAGCGTCGCCGCGATCGGCGCCTGGCCCACCACCGAGCCAAACGACTGCGAGCGGTAGCGGCGGGCGAGGACGGTGTAGGACATTTTCTAGCCGTTAGCAGTTAGGCATTAGCGGTTAGCAAGACGCAAGCGCCACTCCGGGTCGCATCGTACCCCGGCGCCCCCTCACCTCGATCCGCCCACGCATAAAAAAACGCGTCAACGCTCTTGCTAAAGGCTAGCTCGTAACGGCTAACAGCTGGTGGCGGCTTCCGCCAACTATCCCCCCCCGGTCAGACGGCCAGGACACCCACGGCACCGGGCGATCGACGCTTAGGGCTGCTCCGGTCAAGGCCTGACCCGGTTCGCGAGAGCACCCGTGCATGGAGCCCGGCCGTCTGACCGGGGGGGGCGGGGCCGCACACCCGCGTGGGGTACGACACCGAACGGACCATCTTATCCGCCGCCCGCCCCACGGGCAAACGCCGCCGCCCCGCTTGAGCCCCTATCCTTTGGGACATGGTCTTGTTCATACTCCGCGGCGCTTTTCTGGTTCTGGTCACGGCAGTGATCTCCCTGTTCGTCGGCGAAGAATTTCAACAGCAAGCAGGCTTCGGCTTCAAGCCCATCGCCGCAATTATCGGCGTCACCCTCGCCCTGGCCGCCGCGGTCATCGCGATCGACGTGAGCAAACGCGAAAAGAAGCTCTCGGCGATCTCCGGGGTGTTTCTGGGCCTGCTGGCGGGCATGACCGCGGCCTACGCCCTGTCTTTCGTCGTCGACTTGGTGGGCGTCTACACCGCACCGACCACCCCCACGCCCATGCCCACAGTCACCGAGGCCGAGTATGAAACACTCAGTGCCGACGTGAAGCTACGTATCCAAGACCAAGCCAAGCTGCACCTGCACGAGGTCGCCGCCCGCGACGCGTTTTTCAACCTGCTCAGCGGCATCAAGGTCATCATCGGGCTGATCACCTGCTACATCGCCATCTCGCTGGTGATCCAAACCAAAGACGACTTCCGCTTCATCATCCCCTACGTCGAGTTTGCCAAAGAGATCCGTGGCGGGCGCCCCATCGTGCTCGACACCTCGGTCATCATCGACGGACGTATCGTCGACATCATCGAAACCCGCCTGATGCAAGGCACGCTGGTGGCCCCCAAGTTCGTGATCGATGAGCTGCAGCAGCTGGCCGACTCAAGCGACAAGATCAAGCGGGCCCGTGGCCGGCGGGGGCTGGATATGCTCAAAACACTCCAGGGCGTCGAGTCGGTCGATATCCACATCGACGAGACCGACGCCGAGGGCAACGGGGTCGACGAGAAACTGCTGTCCTTGGCCCGCCAGCTCAAGGCCAGGGTGATGACCAACGACTTCAACCTCAACAAAGTCGCCGCGGTCCGCGGGGTCGAGATCATCAACCTCAACGACTTGGCCAAGGCCCTGCGACCCGTGGCCCTGCCCGGTGAAACACTACAGGTGCGACTGGTCAAACCCGGCGAGTCGGGCCAGCAGGGCGTGGGCTACCTCGACGACGGCACCATGGTCGTGGTCGAAAACGGCCGCGATCACCTCAACCAACTCGCCGAGGTCTCGGTCACCAGCACCCTGCAAACCTCGGCGGGGCGCATGATTTTCGCCAGCTACCACGACACGCCCGCCAACACCCCAACCTCCCCCCCCACCC
>JALZVY010000052.1 GCA_023300125.1 Phycisphaera sp. | reverse complement strand
CCGCCCCGGACCTCAGCCCCCGCGCCGCGGCCCTGTGGAACCAGCTGAAAGCCCTGGACCGGATCAACGACGCCACCGAGCTGCGCCTGGCCCTCGCCCAGCAGCAACTCAAAGCCGCCCAGGCCCGGGCCCACGACACCCCCCAAGACGCCCTGCACCGCATCGACCGCGCCCAGCATCTGCTGCCCCGCCGCGCGGGCTAAACACGCCACCACACGCGTCTTTTCCTCCCGTTTCACGGCCTTCAGGCCGTGGCCGCCGCCGGCCGCGCGCGCTCACAACCCCAGCCGCCCCCCTGCTAAACTGCCCGCCCTTGCTCCGCACGCCCCGGCGCGCGTTCTCCATTGCACTTCACACTTTTCCCACTTCGCACTTCAAAGCGCAGCGCCCATGCCCACCCTGCCCCTGCCCTACGACCCCGCCGCCCTCGCCACCGCCCACGGCACCCCGCTGTGGATCTACGACGCCGCGGTCATCGAACAACGCATCAGCGAAGTCGCTTCGTTCGACACCGTGCGCTACGCACAAAAAGCCAACAGCAGCCTCGCGGTCTTGGCCCTCATGCGCCAGCACGGCGTCAAGGTCGACGCGGTCACCGCCGGCGAGCTTCACCGCGCCCAGCAAGTGGGCTACACCCTGGGCAGCGACGACGTGGTCTTCACCGCCGACGTGCTTGACGACGACGCCCTGGAATGGATCGCCCGCCACCGCATCCCCGTCAACGTCGGCAGCCCCGACATGATCGCCCAGCTCGCCGCCGCGGGCATCGACGTGCCCATCACCCTGCGGATCAACCCCGGCTTCGGCCACGGCCACAGTCAAAAAGTGAACACCGGCGGCGAAAGCAGCAAGCACGGCATCTGGCACGACCAAATCCCCGCCTGCCTGGCCTCCGCCAAAACCCACGGCCTCACCGTCCGCGGCCTGCACATGCACATCGGCAGCGGCGCCGACTTCAAGCACCTCAGCGAAGTCGCGGGCGCCATGGTCACCGCCGCCCAAACCTTTGCCCAGCACGCCGACACCCTGCGCGTGGTCAGCGCCGGCGGCGGCCTGCCCATCCCCTACCACGCCGACCAGCCCCAGCGCATCGACCTCGATCGCTACTTCAAAGTCTGGGACGACGCCCGCCAAACCATCGCCGGCATCACCGGCCACGACGTCGAGCTCGAAGTCGAACCCGGCCGCTACCTCGTCGCCGAATCCGGCAGCCTGCTCACCCGCGTGCGCAGCGTCAAGCAAAGCGGCAGCAAGCACTACGTCATCATCGACGCCGGCTTCAACGACCTGGTGCGCCCCAGCTTCTACGGCGCCCACCACCACATCACCGTGCACGGCCCCGACGGCCAAGACCTGGGCGCCGGCTCCACCTGCGACACCCAAGACGCCATCGTCGCCGGGCCCCTGTGCGAAAGCTGCGACGTCTTCACCCAAGAAGAAGACGGCACCGTGGTCACCCGCGCCCTGCCCCGGGCCACCGCCGGCGACCTGCTGGTGCTGCACGACGCAGGCGCCTACGGCATGGCCATGAGCAGCAACTACAACAGCCGGCGAATCGCCGCCGAAGTCATGCTCAAAGACGGCCAAGCCCACCTGATCCGCGAACGGCAGAGCTTCGAAAGCCTCACCCAGTTCGAGCGGGTGCCCGCCGCGCTGCATGCCGACACCGTCAAGGCCTAAGGCCGCCCGCGTGGCCACCGCGGCCGCCGCCTTTCCAAAACACCGTGCCCACTGCCCGCCCGCTGACACTCGCCCAGGCCCGCCGCCTCGCGGTCCACGCCACGGGGCTGGCCTCTGCCCCGGGCAGTGCCGCGGCCACCGTGCGCCGTCTGGGCGTGCTGCAAATCGACTCGGTCAACGTGCTGGCCCGGGCCCACCACCTCACCCTCATCAGCCGCGGCGTGCAGCGCCCCCACGACGCGCTCACCGCCGCCACCCGCCCATCCCAACCGCCCCGCCGCACGTTGTTCGAGTACTGGGGCCGCGAAGCCAGCCTGCTGCCCGTCGACACCCAGCCCCTGTGGCGCTGGCGCATGGCCGACGCCGAATCGGGCATCGGCCTCTACTCTGGCCTGCGCAAGTTCCAACAAAACCACGCCCGATTCATCCACGCCGTGCTCGACGAAGTCCGCAAAGCCGGGCCCGTCAGCGCCGCCGAGCTCTCCTCTTCCGCCCCCTCGCGCGGCTCCTGGTGGGGCTGGTCCGATGCCAAGCGTGCCCTCGAATGGCTTTTCTGGGCGGGCCTGGTCACCACCCACCACCGCCGCAACACCTTCGAACGCGTCTACGACCTGCCCCAGCGCGTCCTGCCCCAAGCCGTCCTGGACACCCCCACCCCCGAGCGCGACGCGGCCCAGCGCGCCCTGCTCATCACCGCCCTGCGGGCCCGCGGCGTGGCCACCGCCACCGACCTGGGCGACGCCCTGCGCCTGCGGCCCGCCGAATGCCGGCCACGCCTGGCCGAGCTCGAAGAAGCCCGCGCCATCACCCCGGTGGCCATCCCCGGCTGGCCCCCGGCCTGGACCCTGCCGCGCACCCGCATCCCCGCCGCCGCGCCCCGCCGCGCCGTGCTCATCAACCCCTTCGACCCCCTGATCGCCTGCCGCGAGCGCACGCAGCGCCTGTTCAACCTGCGCTACCGCATCGAGATCTACGTGCCCCAGGCCAAGCGTAAGCACGGCTACTACGTCCTGCCGCTTCTTCAAGGCGACCGCCTCACCGCCCGGGTCGACCTCAAAGCCGACCGCCAGAACCAGCGCCTCCGCGTGCTCGCCGCCCACCACGACCAAGGCCCACCCGCAGCGGCCGCACGCCAGCTCGCCGGCGCCCTGCACACGCTCGCCCACGCCCTGGGCCTCAGCGACGTCACCCCCGCCCGCAAAGGGTCCCTGGCCCGCCCCCTGCGTGCCGCGCTGCAACAGTAACCTTGCAACCACACTCAGCCACGCCACGCCACCACGCCCAACCCCCAACCCCCAACACCCCCATGCCCAACCCCATGCCCGGCCGCCTGGTCCCCGCCCTCACCCTGCCCAGCCTCGCGGGCCCAGACTTCGACGTCCACCACACCCCCATCGACCGCCTGCTCATGCTGGTGGTCTACCGCGGCGTGCACTGCTCGGCCTGCAAAAACTATCTGCAAACCCTCGACCGCCTGGTCACCGAATACGCCAACGCCGGCATCCGCACCCAAGCGGTCAGCGTCAACGACCAAGCCCAGGCCAAGCAGGCCCAACACGACTGGGAACTCAACCACCTGCCCATCGCCCACAGCCTCACCGAAGAAGACATGCGTGCCTGGGGCCTCTACGTGTCGAGCCCCATCCGCGACGGCGAGCCGCCGCTGTTCTCCGAACCGGGGCTGTTCTTCATCAAGCCCGACCGCACCCTCTACTACGCCGCGCTCAACACCATGCCCTTTGGCCGGCCCGACCTTCAAGACATGCTTGAAAAGATCACCGATGTTCTGGGCAGAGACTACCCCCCGCGCGGCGAAGCGTAGAGCCCTTGGCCTCTAGGGCGTCTGGGGCGTCTGGGGTTCTTGCGGCTCTTGCGGTTCATCCGGTTCAAGCACCGCGTTGCCCGCCTCGTCGATGGGCGTGGGCCCCACCTGGCCATACGTCTGGGGCCCGGGCTTCTCGGTGCGCCACGGCTGATCCGCAATCACGCGCTGGGCCGCGCGGATGCCCGACACCAACGACCGCCGATCGGTCATCGACGTGGGCGCCGCCGCGGGTTCCTGGGCCGCCGACTCATCCGCCCGGTGCAGGTGCACCGTCTGGGTCGGGAACGCAAATTCAACCCCCAAGTGGTCGGCCAAGCGCACGATGTCCACAAACAAACGCTCGCGTTCGCGCAGCTCCGTGTTCCAGTCGGGCACCTCGAAAAACACGTACAGCAGCACGTCCATGCTCGACGCACTCCACTGGTGCAGCCACACCTGGTAGTAGTCCTTGCGCGTGTAAGGATGCGTGCGCACCAACTCGCGCACTCCCTCGGTAAACGCAATCAGCTGGTCGGGCGTCGTGCCGTACTGCAAGCCCAAATGCGTCTTCCACCGCCGGTACTGGCGCCGCCCATAGTTGTCCACCGTCGCCCGCACCAGCGTGGAGTTGGGCACAGTCACCTGCGAGTTATAAAACGTCCGCACCCGCGTCGAGCGGAAGCCAAGCTCCTCGACTGTGCCCTCCACATCGCCGATCGCCACCCAGTCGCCCACCTCAAACGGCCGGTCCAAAATCACCGCGATCGAACCAAAAAAGTTCTCAATCGTGTCCTTGGCCGCAAACGCAAACGCCAACGACCCGATCCCCAGCCCCGTCAGCAAAGGCAGCACATCGATGTTCAACGCCTTGGCCCCGTACACCAAGCCCACCGCCAGCACCGCCAGCTTCAACCCCTTGCGAAACAGCGGCACCAGCACATCGTCAAACTTCGTCTCGGTGCGCCGGGTCTTGCTCAGCACATAGGCCCCCAGCACATCCAGCAGACGCCAGCCGGTCCACACCCCCACCAGCACCATGAACACCCGCACCGCCGCCAGCAGCACCTGGCCCGCCGTGCCCTCGAGGTTCAGCACCCGCAAGCCCATCAGCACCAGCCAGCCGGCGATCAGCAACCCCAGCGGCCGCGTGGCCCCGCGGATCACCTCGCGGTGCTCGTTCTTGGTCTCATTCAGCAGACGCCCCATCATCCCCGCCGCAATCACCTTCGACAGCGTGTCCACCGCCACGGCCAACACCAACAACAGCACCAACACCACCCACTGCCAGTAGCGCACCCCCATCACCTCCGAGGTGCGCAGCGCTTCGGGCACCACCTTTTCAAACCAGGTGCGCGACGCATCCCAGGCCGCATCCCCGTCGGTGTCGGCAAAGGGCGCCAGCTTCGCCGCCAGCGTCTGAGCCACCCCCAGCGTCTGCCGGCTAAAACGCCAGCTGCCATCGGCCACCGGCTGCAAGGCGATCCGCTCGCCCTGAAAACCCGCCGCCTGAGCCAACTGCCCGTCGCGCGGATCGCCGCGCCGCGGAAAATACGTAAACCAGATCTCATCCGCCGCCGCCTCGCCCCGCGGCACGTCCGCCATCCGATCGGGCCCCAAATGACTCAGCGCCTGCCAAAGATGCCGGGCCACCCGACGCGGATTCTCCACCGGGGCCGTCAAATCAAAACACGCCTGGGCCGCCGCCCAAGCCTCGGCGTCCGCCGAATCCTCGGCCACCCGCTCCATCGCCGCCGCAAACGCCTCCACCACCGCCGCGGGGCTGTCCAACCCCGCAGCCGCCTGTGCCTGGTCCTGTGCCCCCGCCGCCTGGCAAACAAGCCCACATCCAACCACCACCAGCACTCGCAACCACGCACACCGCTCAAAAACACGAATAGACATCACACCATCCAGGCAGGATCAAAACAACCAGAGCCCACGCAAGGCCCCAAGGCCCAAGAGTGTAGATCAGCTCTGCCTCCCACCGTCAACGAACGCCTCACCAAAACCCAGACCCAAAAAAACGGCGCCGGTCATCACCGGCGCGGTGATGCACCTTTTTGGATCCAATGGCCACCTGCCCCGACTCATGATCCCATTAAAAGAACGGATCCTCGATAATCAGCTTGTCGCCAAGCTCAAACACCGTGGTGCTTCGAGCCGTCTGCTCACCCTGAACCGCCCTGCCCGAGCCATCCACAAACCCCATGTTGTTGGTCCCTTCACGCGCGGTCATGTCCTCCCGCAGAAAAAACGTCGCCCCATTGCTGTCCCCTTGGCGGTGAGGAATCCCCATCCACCCCGGAACGCCAGCCGCCGCGGCCGACCGCCCGTTACCCACCAGCATCGTGCTGGGGTAATAATTTTCCCCCATCAACAAAGTCCGCGACGGTTCACGCACCTGATCGCTCGACCGCGAGGTCAACAAATACGGGCGAACGCGGTCCGCATCCAGCCCCCCGATCGCCGCATTCATGTTGTAGGTAAACACCCCGTCAGTATCACTCACGTTGAAATGCGTACTCACAAAATTGGGCAAGTCCGCAGCCAACACCGGGCAGCGATACACCTCAATCGAACGATCCCGCCCTATGTACCCCTGCAGATGCAAGCGCTGCGACCAAATCGGCTGCGCCCGATCGTTGTTGCTGATTCCCTGCTCATCCCAAACCGGAGGCATCACACCGTTGTCCGCCTCATACGAGAAGCCCGCCTGCACAAAGCTGCGTACTTGCGTCAGGCACTTCAACTCGCGTGCCGCCGAGCGTGCAGCCCCCAGCGCGGGCAAAAGAATCCCGATCAGCAGCGCAATAATGCTGATAACCACCAGCAGCTCGATGAGCGTGAAACCGGCAAGGCGGCGTGAGCTTTTCATCAGACAACTCCAACGACGATGCGTGCACCTCTGATCAGGTGCACTGGGGATTAAAAAGGCGAGGCAAAAAACCCTCACGACCACGAACAAAGAACGAAATCCAAACACGTGACGGACAACCAAGCCTCAAGGCCCCACCCCATGTCTCTCCCGTGCGCTGCGGCAAGAGGCCCTCTGCACGGTCAAATCAGCCGACGGTCCTTTCACCCAGCGTCAAAGAGCAACTTCAGCCAACGACCACGTGAGACAAGCCATGGATTTCACGCGAAAACGTGCCTTGCACAGCCCCAGCAACCGGGCTACGGCACCCATGTTATAGCATTAAAAAAACCCATTGCAAGCTTATAACTACCGGCCGTGCAAAAACCCGCCACACCGCAAACCGCGCCGCACCCGCCCTACCGTGAAGCATGCTCGCCGCCACCCTCATGTCGCTCTCCGCCTGCGTCTTCGCCGCCGGCCCACCGGTCGCCCACCAAACCGGGGCCTACGACACCACCTTGGTCCACCGCTCGCCCGACTCCGCGGCCGACAAACTCGTCTTCCGCTACGGCCTGCCCCAAGACTGGCCACAAACCCACGACTACGACCTGTCCCAAGAAACCGTCCGCTTCCACGCGCCCGACAACTACGACCCCGCAGGTGAACCCATGGGTCTGCTGGTGTGGGCCTCGCCCAGCAACAACGGCGCAGTGCCCCGCGACTACGCCCAGGTCCTGGCCCAGCACCGGCTGATCTGGGTGGGCGTCCACCGCAACGGCAACCGCCGGCAACTCATGCAGCGGCTGGGGCTCACCCTCGACGCGGCCTTCAACGCCCCGCTGTACTACAACATCGATCCCGAGCGCGTCTACGTCGCAGGGTTGTCAGGTGGCGGGCGGATCTCCAGCCGCCTGGGCGTGAACCACGCCGAGCTGTTCCGCGGGGCCCTGCCCATCATCGGCTGCGATTTCTACCGCCCGGTCGAAGCCCCCTCGCGGCCCGGCAGTTTTTGGCGACCGTTTCACGGCCCCACCAAGCGGGCCCTGCGTAACGCCCGGCGCCAGCCGCTGGTCATTGTCACCGGCACCCAAGACGGCAACCGCGAGCAGTGCCAGGCCTACGCCAAGGCGTATGAAAAAGCCGGCTTCGACGCGGTGACCTACATCGAAGTGCCCGGCATGGCCCACACCCTGCCGCCGGCCCAGGTGTTCGACGACGCCCTGGCCCTTCTGGATCAACGCCCCGAACCCACGCCAGCCGAACTCAAACGCCGCGCCATCGGCCAGAAGCACCTGGACGCCGCGCTGGCCCAGCACGCCCAAGACCCCGCCGCCGGACTCAAAGCCCTACGCCGCGTGGCCCTGCGCTACGACGACACCCCCGCAGGCCGCCAAGCCCGCTTCACCGCCGACCGCGCCGCGTTTGCAGTCGACACGCCGACCGGCCCGTGATCACGACGGGGCGATATCCCACAGCCCCAAACCGGTCTCACGCCGAGTCGCAGAGAACGCAGGGCAAGGCACATCAACGCAGTGAAAACACTGAAACGCTGCGTATTCACGAAGCCATGACGATGCCGCAGGTGGCAGGTGGCAGGTGGCGGCCTAGAGTTAGATTCTGCGCCGGGCGGCCAGCCCCATCGCGCCCAGTCCGATGAAGGCGAGGGCCGATGGTTCCGGGATGGCGCGGAGATTCGTGGCGGTCCCGCGGCCAAAGTTCAGCAACACCGCGTCGAGTTCGTTCTGGTCGATCAGGCCGTCGAAGCCGCCCCCGGGCAGGGCCGCGGGATTAAAGCCCGCGGGCAAGGTGGTGCTGCCGATGTTCAGCAGCACCAGGTCCAGGTCGCCCTGGCTCGTAAAACCATCGCCGTTGTAGTCGCCCTGGAGGCTGGCGGTGGCGACAAAGCTTGAGAACTGCAGGCGCTCGTCGTCGTAGGTCACCAAGAACGAGCCCTCACCGTTTTCGGTCGCGAGGCGCTGACCGCTGGCGACGTTCTCGAAGCTGCCGCTGAGGCTCGTGCTGGCCAGCAAGGTGACGAAGCTGTCGTCGGACCCGGGAACGAAGAGCCCGTCTCCGAGATCCAGCAGCGCGATGCTGAGGGTGCCACCGAGGATGGCGGTATCGGTGGTGATCTGGTCGTAGGTGCTTTCGGAGGCGATCCCGCCGATTTCCAGGGTAAGTGCGGCGTCCGCGGTGAGCCGAAGGTCGTCGATGTGGAAGCCGCCGGGGCCACTCCCCGCGGCCAGGGTCCCTCCGCTACCCACCACGACCGAGCCAAAGATCGCGCCGTTGCCGCCGAGGGTGCCGGTGCCCGAGACGGTGTAGGTGCCGCCGCCGCGGTGCGTGCCGTCGATCAAGAGGGTTCCGCCCGCGACGGTGGTGGTGCCGGTGTGGGTCAGGCTGCCGCTGAGCGTCTGCGTGGCGTCACCGGTCTTGGCGAGGGAGATGGCGCCGGCAATGGTGCCCGCGAAGTCGGCCGTGCCGTTCGCCCCGGTGAGCTCGAGGTTTCCGCCGGCGCCGGCGGTGGGGTTGGTCGTGATAATCGATCCGCTTCCGCTGAGAAGCCCGAGGCTGGCAGCGAGGCTGTTGCTGTCGGTCCGCTCGTTCAGGTCGAGGCTGCCGTCAAGGTTCACATCGCCATCGGTGTTGAAGCCGTTGTTGCCAATCTGGGCAATCGAGGCGCCGGCGTGAACGTCCAGATCGCGGTGGACCCCGCCGGGGCGCACGGTGACGTGGCCCTGTTCGACAGTGAAGTCGCCCGTGAAGGTGCTGGCTTTGCCGAGGACCAGGGCGCCGGCGCCCTTCTTGGTGAGGTTGCCCGCGCCTTGGATGGAGCCCACCAGCAGCCGGTTGCCCGAAATGCCGACCCCGATCGAGGCGTCGCCGTCGAGGACGATGGTGGATTCGTCACTGTTGTTGGAGCTTCCGAGGCGGGTGTTGAAGTCGTTGGACCCGTCGGAGTAGACCGCTCCGCGGCCGTCAACCCCGTTGCCGGTGATGGTGACCTTTTCGTCTTCGATGCGGATGCCGGCCAGGACTTCAAGGGTGGCGCCGCTGGCCACGAGGGTGCCGTTGTCGTCGAAGGTCGCGTCGGTGACGGTGCCCGTGTGGATCACGTCACCGCTGCCGTTAAACACGGCCCCGGTCTCCGTGCCGCTGTTGCCCAGGCCCTTTTCGTGAGCCACCTCGAGCCGCGTGCCGGGGAGCACGACGGTGACGCCGTCGTAGTAGTTTTCTCGGCCGTTGCCGATGACCCCGCCTTGTGAACGGCCGACGTTGCCCTGGGCCTGTTCGCCCAAGACCAGCGGGGCGTTGGTGTCATTGATCAGCACCGAGTTGCGGTGGTCGTAGTCCGGGACGTCGAAGGTGGTGGTGCCGTTGGTTTCGCGCCAGCTGTCGAAGTAAAACTGAGCCGTACGGAAAAGGGTGGTGTCTTCGAAGTCTTCGGCGGGCCGGTCGCTGGTGAAGGAGACGTCGATGTTGTTTCCGTTGACGTACGCCAGCGCGTAGTCGGTGTTAAAAGGCTGGTCGCCGACCAGCTCAATTTCGACCGACGAGTTGGAACGGTCGTTGCGGTCGATCACCACGACCGGGCCGTTGACGCCGTCGGCCTTGGCGTTGGTGATGGTGGTGTTGGAGCCGACGGCGAAGCCCTGTTCCACGCCGTAGGCTTCGACGTTGTTGAGGGTGATCTCGCCTCCGCCCAGCGAGGTGGCGAAGCCGGTGCGCGTGCCGGTGACCACGACGTTTTCGGCGACCAGCCCGGACGATCCGGTGTAGAGCCGCACGCCGCCTTCGGCTCCGGAGATCAGGATGTCTTCGGGAATCTCGTTTTGGTGGAACGTGACGCCGTTCTCTTGGTAAAGCGGGTGGTCGATGACGCCCTGAGAGGAAAACAACTCGCCGGTGATTTCGGAGTTGGTGAGGGTGGTGTCGGTGGAGTTCTGGACGAAGAAGGCGTGGCCGAAGGCACGGATATCGATGTCTAGGCCGTTGACCACGGCGTTGCTGGCCTCGCCCACCCGGTACGCGCTGGCCTTGCGGTGCCCCAGGAACGGGGTGATGCCTTGGGAGGCACCTTTGCCAAAGGCGTCGCCCAGGCCGTAGGCGTCGGTGCGCGAGCCGGTGACCTCGAGGTTGACTCCGTCCACAGCGTTGTCGGTGCCCGAATGTTCGAAGTAGATGACCGACCAGTCGGAGTAGCGCTGCGCGTTGGGGTCGGTGTCGAGGGCGAGGTCTTGACCGATGACGCTGATATTCTGGACGGTGTTGTTGCTGCCCTGCAAACGCACCACGCTGATGCCGCTGTCGTGTCCGAGGTTGCGGCCAAAGCCGTCAAGCTTGCGCGTGTCGAGGTTGAGCGTCGCCCCGGCAAAGCTGAAGGTGTTTCCGCTGCCCCCCAAGACCAGAAACTCGGGGTGGGTGCTGGTGGGGTTGGCGAAGTGGTCGCCGTTGATCCAGTACTGGCCGGGGGTGACGACGCCGGTCACCGGGTGCGGGTCGCCGCCAGTGGCGCTCAGGCTGAGCGTGGTGTTATTGACGCTGGTTCCGAGGCTGCGTAGCTCGGCGAGGCTGTTCGCGGTGATGTTGGCCTGCGCCCACGCCGTGGTTGACCACGACAGAGAAAGCACAAGCACGAGGGACGGACGTTTTTTTCCGAGCGGGTAACCCATAATCAAATGCTCTTCAGTAAGAAAATAACCGAGGTTCTCGCCCCGTCCCCGGCCATGGCTTGCGCAACCCCGAGGTGATGGACCATTGGCCGCACGGAATCACGGCCTCTCGAATTCAACAAGACATACCGCGACGCCAAAGGCGTTCCATGCGGGCAACCGTGCCTGCTTTGGACACTCGTAAAATAGGAAGTTTCCCAGGGAATTCAAGGACTGCAGCGTGTGAAGGGCCGGATTTTACGCCCATATCCGTCGGTTCAAGGCCACGCCGACGAATCTAATAAAAACCCTATCAAACTGTTATAAAGTGACTTGCAGTAATTCCCGGGAAATAACAGGAACCCCCCAAGGGGTCGGGCCGCCTTTTGCCTCGCAATATAAAAAAAAAGCATAACCACGCCCGCACATCGCGCCGCGTTGGCCACGCCATCCGCCGATCGCGCACGCTCGGCTCTGAACGCAGGCACCCTGTAGATTGTGACGCAAGGGTGGTTTCAGCCCGTGGCCCGCAGCCCTAAGCCGCCCCGCCTCCCCAGCGATCACATCCCCAGCAGCCGCTCAACAAAGTTGATGTCCACTTCGGACTTACGGAAGTTGCCGTTTTTCAGCAGGCGGATGTGCAGCGGGATCGTGGTTTTGGTGGGCGAGACGTGGAACTCTTTGAGTGCCGCGGCCAGGGTGTTCATCGCCGCGTCGCGGTCTTTGCGGTGCACGATGAGCTTGCCGATCATCGAGTCGTAGTTGGGCGGGATGCGGTAGCCCGAGTGGGCGTGGGTATCCAGCCGCACGCCGAAGCCCCCGGCGGGATAAAACTCTTTGATCACACCCGCCGACGGGGCGAAGTTGCGGTCGGGGTCTTCGGCGTTGATACGCACTTCAATGGCGTGCCCGTTGACCTTGATGTCCTTCTGCTTGAAGGGCAGCGGCTCGCCGGCCGACACCTGAATACCGGTCTTGACGATGTCCACGCCGGTGATCATCTCGGTCACTGGGTGCTCGACCTGCACGCGGGTGTTCACCTCCATGAGGTAGAACTTTTTCTTGTTGTCCATCAAGAACTCGACCGTGCCCGCGCCGTGGTAGCTCGCGGCCTTGGCCAATCGAGCCGCACTATCACATAGCGCTTTGGCTTCGCTGCGGGTGATGACCGGGCAGGGTGCTTCTTCGATCAGCTTCTGCTTGCGGCGCTGCATGGTGCAGTCACGCTCCCACAGGTGGCACACGTTGCCCTGGGTGTCGCCGATGATTTGCACCTCGACGTGCCGGGCGTTCTCGATGAACTTCTCCAGGTACACCGTGCCGTTGCCGAAGGCCGCTTCGGCTTCCTGCTTGGCCGCCTTCATGCCGCTGCGCAGCGAGCCGTCGTTGTGGGCCACCCGCATGCCGCGGCCCCCGCCGCCGGCGCTGGCTTTGACCATGACCGGGTAGCCGATCTCGCGGGCGATCTTGACCGCCTCGGTCTCGCTTTCCACCTCACCCTTGCTGCCGGGGCTGGTGGGCACCTTGCTGCGGATCGCCAACTGCTTGCAGGCGACCTTGTCGCCCAGCGTCTGCATGGCCTCCACACTGGGGCCGATGAACTCGATGTTGCAGCTGCGGCACACCTCGGCAAAGTGGGCGTTTTCGGCCAAGAAGCCGTAGCCGGGGTGGATCGCGTCGGCGTCGGCCACCTCGGCGGCGGCGATGATCCGCGGGATGTTGAGGTAGCTGTCCGCGGGCGGCGCTTTGCCGATGCAGATCGCGCGGTCGGCGATCTTCACGTGCTTGCTGTCGCGGTCGGCCTCGGAGTAAACCGCCACCGCCTCAACGCCCAGCTCGTGGGCGGCGCGGATGATGCGGACGGCGATCTCGCCACGGTTGGCTATCAGTATGCGTGAAAACATGGGTTTCGCTGGGTCGCGGAGGCGGGCGCCCGCTAGGGGCACCCCGCTAAGCCGCTAGCCGTTAGCCGCTAGCCGTTAGCAAGATGGATCAATGACAGGTTCGGTTTCTTGCTAGCGCCCAAAGGCTAACGGCTAGCGGCTGGCCGCTTGGCGGCCTACGGCTTGATCTTGAACAACGCCTGCCCAAACTCCACCGCGTCGCCGCTGCTGACCAGCACCTCGCTGATGGTGCCGCTGGTCTCGGCTTTGATCTCGTTGAAGACCTTCATGGCTTCGACGATGCACACCACC
>JALZVY010000051.1 GCA_023300125.1 Phycisphaera sp. | reverse complement strand
CTATTTACAGTGTTTGTTCTACGGGCTCGTATACAATTATTTACGCCGCGTACCTCTAATATGGCATGTTTACGCAAAACAGGGATCTCCGGCATGAGTTTTGTTCTCCAAGGACTGGGCACCGCCCTGCCCGGGGCGCCCGTGCCCCAGCAGCGCTTCGCGGAGATCGCCGAGCCCTGCTGCGCCAACACGCGGGCTCAGCGCCGCCTGCTGCCCACGCTGTATCGCCGCACCCGCGTGCTCACCCGCCACTCGGTGTTGGAACACCCCGACGGCGACCCCGGTGCGGGGCTTGCGGCGTTTTACACGCCCGCGACCGACGCCCACGCACCGGGCCACGGCCCCACCATCAGCCAGCGGATGCTCGCCTACGAGCGTCACGCCCCGCGGCTTGCCGCCCAAGCCGCGCGTGCGGCGCTGGCCGATGCAGACACCGACCCGGGTGCGATCGACCAACTGGTAACCGTCTCCTGCACCGGCTTTGCGGCGCCGGGCACCGACGTGGCCTTGATCGACACCCTGGGCCTCAAACCCACCGTCGGCCGCACCCACGTGGGTTTCATGGGCTGCCACGGGGCCATGAACGGCCTGCGTTCTGCACACGCCTTGTCGAAGCTCGGCGGCACCGGGTCGGTGCTCATGGTCTGCGTCGAGTTGTGTTCGCTGCACTTCGCCTACGGCTGGCAGCCGCAGCGTATGGTCGCCAACGCGCTTTTTGGTGACGGCGCCGCAGCGGTCGTGGGGCGTGGCGGGAACGACGCAGCCCACAGCGACGCACGGGCGTTGCCACGGGTGGTCGATCACGCATCGGTGCTGTTGCCCAAAGGCCGCGACGACATGACGTGGTACGTGCGTGACCACGGCTTCGAAATGGTGCTGTCCCCGACGGTGCCCCAGGCCATCGGCCAACAGCTCAACTCCTGGATGCTGCCGTGGTTGGCGGGCCACGGCCTCACCCCCGCCGACGTGGGCGGCTGGGCCATCCACCCCGGCGGCCCGCGCGTGATCACCGCCACCCAAACGGCCCTGGGTCTGGACCCCGCCGCGGGCGACCCTGCGCGGGCGGTGCTGGCCCGCGCGGGCAACGTCTCCTCGGGCACGGTCTTGTTCATCCTTGAAAGGCTGCACGCTGCCAACGTGCCCCGGCCCTGGGTCACCCTGGCTTTCGGGCCTGGGCTCACCATCGAAGCTGCGCTGATTCGCTAACCCTTGCCCAAGCGTGGGCCAACGCACACGCGCACGACCCTAGGCCCCGCTCGTCTTGCGTCGCGGCCTGCGCACCGGGCGCCGCGCGGCCCAGCGCCGCCCGCAGGCGATCCAGTGCGGCGACACGCGTGCGCGGTAGGCCCAGGTGCACATCCAGTTCACCACCGTGGTCTGCAGCCAGCCGCGGTCGGCCCACGAACGGCCCGAGGTCACCACCGCTTCGGGGCGGATCACCACCCGCCCGCGTGTGGCCAAGCGCTCGGCCAATTTCACGTCTTCAAAACACGGCCAAAGCGGGAACCCGCCCACGTCGTGGTAATCGCTGGACCGCATAAAAAACGCCTGGTCGCCGTAGGGCCGCGGGCTTTTGTGGCTGCGGCGGGCGATGCCCCATTCGGCCCAGCGGTAGGTCCGCCCTTGGGCGTCGATCCGCAGGGCAAACGCGCCCAACGCCACCGCCGGATCCCGCAGCGTGTCGTCGACGATGTCCGCCCATTGGTCAGGCAAGCGCGTGTCGGCGTGCAGGAACAACAGCACCCGCCCTCGGGCCGACGCGGCGCCCGCAGCCAGCTGCGGACCGCGCCCGGAGGCAGCCCCGCAGATCACCCGGGCCCCCGCCGCGCGGGCCAGATCCGCCGTCGCATCGTGGCTGCCCCCGTCCACCACGATCACCTCACCGTCGGCGGGCAGGCCCGCAAACACCGAGGTCAAGATCGCTGGCAGCGACGGCGCCTCGTTCTTGGCCGGGATCACCACCGACACTGCCAAGGCGTCACCGTCGTAGCGCGCATGCGTGTCACTCATCCGTCCGCTCCTGACGACAGCACGCCATCGGCATCGGTCACCGCCCGGACATTTTCGACGCTGTTGAGAAGCCACACGTAATCCAAGAACCCCACCTGCGGCGGGCGCCCGGCCTCATGTGCCGCACGCACCGCCGGGTCATAACCCGCCACATGCGCCGCCACCCCGCCCGAGGCCTGTTCGAAATCGGTGCCGTACCACTGCATGATGGCGCTCACGCGGATGGCGGCCGTATCGGGGCCGACCTCAAACCACCGTTTGCCCCTTGTGAAAACGGTGCGGGCCTGGCTGTCCAGCTGCTCGTCCAACCGGGCGGCGGTGTAGGCCTCGCTGCGCAGCGGCGGGCAGTCCACCGCCGCACACACCAAGGCCCAGTGCACCCGCGGCTCGATGAAATGCGGGCGGATCGCCTCGTGTTCGATCTGGCTCAGGCTGTAGCGGGTGCCGCCGATCACCCAGCGCACGTCGTCCCAGCGCTTGTCCGCGGGGATCGACCGGATCGAATCGATGCCCGGGTATTCGGTCATCAAGCGCAGGGTCGCGGCGTTGTAGCCGTTGATCAACAGCGCCAACTTCTCGTCGCGTCCCATGGCCTCGAAGGGCGCCCGGGCCACGGTGGCCAGGTACGCATCCAAGACCGGCTGCTTCGCGATCAGCCCCGCGTAGTCCACGCCCCCGTCGCTGTTCACGTGTTCGGTCAGCAAGGCGTTGAACACGCTGTGGTCCACCGACGGATGGGTCTGGTTGGTCAGGTAAGACTCTTTCATCGTCACCGCTGGCGGACCAAACAAGCCCGCCAGAGGTTTGCTCAGCAAGGTTGCTCCGCCGGCCATCACCGCGGCCACCACCGCCAGGGCCGGCGTTTTCCAGGCCACGCCAGATCGCGTGGTGGCCGAACCACCCGCGGGGTCTGGCGTGTTTCCCTGGCCGGCTTCCACCTGGGCCCGCAGCGTGCGCGTGGCCCAGGCCGTCAGATACACCGTCAAGGCGATGGTCGCCGCAAGCCCCACCGTAAAAAGCGCCCAACGCCCCGTGCGCGGGGCCACCCCCACCGCCTGGCCACCGGCCACCCCCAGATACACATACATCACCGTGCCGGGCACCATGGCCACCCAACTGGTGAACATATAAGTGCGCCACCCGACGCCGGTGACCCCCAGCAGATAGTTTTGAATGCCAAAGGGGATAACCGGCGAGAGGCGCAGCATCGCCACGATCTTCCAGCCGTCTTGGCCCACCGCCTGGTCGAGCGCCGCGAAACCGGCATGGCTGCGGGCCTTGGCCTCCACCTTGTTGCGGGCCACGAAGCGGGCGATGAAAAACGACAGCGTGGCCGCGGTGATCGACGCCAGCGACACCGTGACCAGCCCCAGCCCAAGGCCAAACACCGCGCCGGCCGCCAGCGTCAGCAGCGAGGCGGGGATCAGCAGCACGCAGGCCAAGACATACACCGCGCCGAAGACCCACGGCCCCCACGGCCCCGCCGCGGTCACGCCATGCTGCAAAGCCGCGACGGCTTGGTCCATGGGCAGCGCTCGGTACAGAAGCACGGCGCTGACCACCACGACCAGCCAAGAGGCGTAGCGCCGCACCGCGGCGGCAGAAAACACGGAGCGAGGAGATTGGGGCATGAAACGCTCGCGAAGCCCTAGGCATCAACACATTCGATTCCAGGTCAACAGCGACCCGAATCCAATGCGCCATCCTACGCCACCAACGTAAAGCCACCTCTTAGGGGCGGTTGGAAATGTCGTTCAAGCGCCACTCATAACTCAGCACCCCCGTCACCGCGGACGCCTCCACCCCCAGACGCTTGGCCGCGTAGACCGCCGGGCCTTGCTCGCCGTTCACAAAATCGTCGCCATACCATTCAAACAAAGGCGAGACCTTCACTGAACCGCCCTCACGGGTCACGTAGCGAGGATGACTGAAGTTCAGCACATACGCCTCTTGCGCGTCCAGCTGAGCCTCCAGCATGTCTGCCGCATAAGCCTCGGCCCGCAGCGGCGGGCAGCTGTAGGCCGCACAGACCAGCGCCCAGTGAATGCGCGGCTCCTGAAACACCGGGCGGATCAGTTCGTGCTCGATCTGGTTCAGCGAGTAAAGCTTTCCGCCCAAGTTCCACGCCACCACGTCCCAGGGCTTGCCGCCGTGCAGGTTGGTAATCGATTCGGGGATCCCTGCATCCAAGATCAACGCCAGGGTAAAGGCGTTGTAGGCATTCAAAAGGTGAGCCAGGCGGGCCGCGGTCGCACCCTGCGACGGGTCAGCCACGGCAAGCGACGCCACGTAGGCGTCCAGCGCCCCGCGATCGGCCCCCAAGGCGTTGTAATCCACCCAGCCGTCGCCATCGACGCGGGCCTTGAGCAGCGCGTCAAAGCCCGGCAAGGTCTGCTCCAGAGGCAGAGCGTCCACCGGCGGAGCAGGAATCGCGATCACCGACTGCGTTGCGGCGTTTGGCACGCTCTCGGTCGTTGCCGCCTCGCCGCATCCCATGGGCGCCACAGTTCCCGCTCCCAAAGCCAGTAGAAAATAAAAAACGCGTTGCATCAAGGGCTCCGTAGCGAGGGCGAATAGACAAGTAAAAAGACAGAACCATTCCCATCTCCAAGGTATTCCATCGGCCTGCTTGCACGCCCGACTGCACACGCCTTGGGCCCTCCACGACAGGCTGTCCGCATGTGGCTCTAGACTCTGCCCATGCCCTCAGACCCCGAATTGGACGCCTCGGATCCACGTCAAAGCCGCAGCTTCGAAGTGATCAGCGATTTCACGCCTGCCGGCGACCAGCCCGGCGCGATCGACGCCATGACCCAGCGCCTGCGTGGTGGCGCGAAGTTCAGCACCTTGTTGGGCGCCACCGGCACGGGCAAGACGTTCTCGATGGCCCACACCATCGCCAACGTGGGCAAGCCCACCCTCGTGCTCAGCCACAACAAAACCCTCGCCGCCCAGCTGTACGAAGAGTTCAAAGAGCTCTTGCCCCACAACGCGGTCAGCTACTTCGTGAGCTACTACGACTACTACCAACCCGAGGCGTACATCCCCGCCCGCGACATCTACATCGAGAAAGACTCGTCGCGCAACGACGACCTGGACCGGCTGCGGATGGCCGCGTCCACCAACCTCGTGTCGCGGCGCGACGTGGTGGTGGTCGCCAGCGTGTCGTGCATCTTCGGTTTGGGCTCGCCCAAGGAATACAAAGACTCGGTGGTGCAGGTCTGCGTGGGCGACGTGGTCAACCGCCAAACCCTGCTCAAGCGTTTCGCCGAGCTGCAATACACCCGCGGCGAATACGAACTCAAACGCGGCACCTTCCGCGTGCGCGGCGACGTGATCGAGATCATCCCCGCCGCCGAGGAATACGCCTACCGCATCGAGCTGTTCGGCGACGACGTCGAAACCCTAGCCCTGATCGACCCCACCAGCGGCGAGTTGCTGGCAGACGTCCCGAGCATCGACATCTATCCCGCCGTGCAGTACGTGCTGCCCGAAGAACGCAAGCTGTCGGCCATCAGCGCGATCAAGAGCGAGCTGGATCAACGCGTGACCGCCCTGCGTGGTGACGGAAAGCTGCTTGAAGCCCAGCGCCTGCTGGCCCGCACCAAATACGACCTGGAGATGCTCGAAGAAGTGGGCTTCTGCAACGGCATCGAGAACTACAGCCGCCACTTCGACGGCCGCAACCCCGGCGACCGGCCCAACTGCCTGCTGGACTTCTTCCCGCAGGACGACTGGATGATGCTGATCGACGAGAGCCACGTCACGCTCCCGCAGATCAAAGCCATGTACCACGGCGACCGCCACCGCAAAGAAACCCTGGTCGAGCATGGCTTCCGCCTGCCGTCGGCCATGGACAACCGCCCGCTGAAATGGGACGAGGTCGAATCGATCTGGCCCCAGGTGGTCTTTGTCAGCGCCACCCCAGGGCCATACGAACTTGAGCAGTGCGAGGGTGAGGTGATCGAGCAGATCATCCGCCCCACCGGGCTCATCGACCCGCCGATCGAAGTCCGCCCCGCCAGCGGCCAGGTGCCCGACCTGCTGGCGATGGTGAAAGAACGCGTGGCCAACAAAGAACGCACCCTGGTCACCACCCTGACCAAACGCCTGGCCGAAGACCTGGCGGGTTACCTCGCGGGGCAGGGCATCAACTGCCGCTTTTTGCACAGCGACATCGAGACCCTGGACCGCGTGATCTTGCTGCGCGAGCTGCGCGAAGGCCGCTTTGATTGTCTGGTGGGGGTGAACCTGCTGCGCGAAGGCCTGGACCTGCCCGAGGTCTCGCTGGTGGCCATCATGGACGCGGACAAGACCGGTTTCTTACGCAGCGCCACCAGCCTCATCCAGCAGATCGGCCGCGCGGCCCGCAACAGCAACGCCTTTGTGGTCATGTACGGCGACGCCGTGAGCCCGGCGATGAAAGAGGCCATCGACGAGACCCAGCGCCGGCGCGAACTGCAGATGGCCTACAACCAAGAACACGGCATCACGCCCAAGACCATCAAGAAAGCCATCCGCCGCGGGATCGAGAACGAGCTGCAAGCCCGCAAAACCGCCCAGGCCGCCTTCGACCCCAACGAGAAGGAATACGACCGCGCCGAGCTCTTGGCCGAGCTGGAAAAGAGCATGCTCGATGCAGCGCAAAACCTCGAATTCGAGAAAGCCGCCGCGCTGCGTGACCAAGTCAAAGAAATCAAAGAAGCCCCAAACCTGGGCAAGGTGCGGCTGAACACCAAAAAGAACGCCGCCAAGAAACCCAAACCCGGCACCCCGGGCATCAAAGCCGCCCGGGGCCGCAAACACAAACGCGACTGACCCAGGCCAGGGCGTCCTTCCCCATCGCGCAACAAAAAAAGCGGTGCCGTGAAGGCACCGCTTTCGTTTTGATGGCGCGTCGAGGCCGTGGCCTTTACTGGGTGACCTTCTCCATGGCGTCTTCAGCCATTTCCTTGCCCTTTTCCATTCCCTTTTCCATGGCTTCGCCGGCCATTTCTTTGCCTTTTTCCATGGCGTCACCCGCCATGTCCTTGCCCTTGTCCATGGCGTCGCCCGCCATGTCCTTGCCCTTGTCCATGGCGTCGCCCGCCATATCCTTGCCCTTGTCCATGGCGTCGCCGGCGGCGTCGCCCACGGTTTCAGATGCCTTGTCCATCGCGTCACCGGCGGTGGTTCCGCTGTCGCAGCCGACGAAGGTGGTGGTGGCTAGGGCGAGACCGGCGGCGAGCATGATGCGGTTCAGGAGAGTGTTCATCGAAATCATTCCTTGAAGGAGGTAAGTGAAAAAACAGCGGGTGCCCGTCCCAGAAAGGAATCGGTGTGCATCCACAGTATGGCTGAGCAAAGTGCTACGACAAGGCATTGTCCCCTATTTCCCCCCTCTCCGCTCGCCCCGCAGGCCCCCACGGGAGCGTCCAATGCACTTTCGGCTTGCGATTTTCGCACAGCGGGTTCGCCAAACAGGTATCCGCCCCCTCTTCCACAGGAGGAGCAGTTGGCCACGCCACACCGCGCCGCGGCAGTATGATCGCCGCCATGAACACCTTCTCCCGTCGATTTGGACCGGCCCTGCTAACTGCCTGCCTGACCCTCTGGGGCCACGAGGCCGCGGGCCAGCGGGTCGAAGGCACCGTGCAGCCCAGCAAAGAAGTCGTGCTCAACGCCCCGGTGGCCGCGGTGCTGGGCACCATGAACGTGCGCGAGGGCGACCGTGTGGGGGCCGAAGAGCCCTTGGCGACGATGGACGACGGCCTGCAGCGTGTGGCCGTGCGGGCCGCCCGGCTCGAAGCCGAGAGCGACACCGCCATCGAGAACGCCAAGCTGGTGCTGCAAGACACCCAGATCCAACTGGACCGCATCCGCGAATCCGAAACCCGCGGGGCCGCCAGCGAGTGGGAAGTTCGCCGGGCCGAACTGCAAGTCAAAGTCGAAGCCGCCAACCTCAAGCAAACCCAAGAGCAGCAGATGCTCGCCCAGGTCAACCTTGAGCTCGAACGCGAGCGCCTGAAGCGCTACGCCGTGCTGGCCCCCTTTGCCGGCCGCGTGCTGCGGGTCGCCGCCGAAGCAGGTGCCTCGCTCACCCAGCAAGACCCGATCCTGTCGCTGGTTGCCCTGGACCCACTCGAAGCGGTCTTCCACCTGCCCGCGACCAGCTACGGCCTACTGAAGACCGGCACAGACTACCCCCTGGACCGCAAGGCGCAGCCGGGTGAAGAGCAAGCCATCACCGCGCGGCTCATCAACATCGACCCGGTGATCGATCCCGCCAGCCAGACCTTCCGCGCGGTCTTCCAGATCGACAACGCCGACGAGTCCATGCCCGCAGGCTTCCCGGTCTATCTCAGCCTGCCCGAAAAAGACCCCGCCAAGACCGCGGCCGCGGAGTGAGGCGTGGGGCGGGTTGCCCTGATAACACAAAGGCACGAAGGCACAAAGGCGCGAAGGAAGGCAGATTCAGTCGGCCTGTGAAGTGGCTTTCTTGGCTTTCTTCTTCTTTTTCTTCTTTGTGCCTTTGAGCCTTTGCGCCTTCGTGTTCATTGCCTTGGTGTGGCCGCCCCCTCAGCCACCGCCCCACCGCCCCTCAGCCCGTGGCCGTCTCGCGGCGTAGCTTCCACATGGCCCACAAACCCGCCACGACGGTGATGCACACTTCGATCGCGCGGTCCAAGAGCGTCGCGGCGACGGCGAGGGAGGCGTCGATGGGGGCCAAAGCCGTGGCCATGCCCGCCACGACCCACTCGCTGAGGCCCAGGCCGTTGGGTGTGATGCCCGTGAGCCGGGCCAGGGTGGCGCCGCTGGCCAGCAGCGTGGCCTGGCCCACGGTGATCGGCTGGCCCACCGCGGCGAAGGCCAGGTAAGTGCGGACGGTGATGGCGGCCAGGTCCAGGGTGCGCAGCGGCACCCACATCCACGCACGGCCACCGACGCCGGGCAAGCGGCGGGCCAGGGTGGCCACGATCAGCGTGGCCAGGGCCAAGGCCAAGCCGGTGCCCGCCCAAGCCCATTGCGGATCTGCGTGCAGCACCGCCACCAGCAGCGGGCCTGCCGAGGCGACAGACAAAGTCACCGCCGTGAGGATCAAAGACAAGGCCAAGATGTAGCCCGAGTCGCGCAGGCGCAGGTCGTGATAGCGCTTGAGGAAGGCCGCCCGCCCCACCATGCCCGCCCGCACCGCGGGAAGGTAGTTCAGCAACTGGCTGGCGGTGATCAGCCGCAGCATGCGCCCCGACGACACAGGCGGGGTGGGCTTAAACGACGCGGTGAAGCTGCCAATGAGCCAAGAGATCGCCACCAGGTTCAGCCCCACCAAGGCGCCGATGGCCGCGGGCCGCGCGACGCCGCCCTGGGCCACGCGGTTGGCCAGGGCGCCCGCGTCGACGCCACGCAAGGCGAAGACCACCGCGAGGCCCAGCAGCGTGGCGGCCACCGCCAAACCCAGCGCACGACGCCAGCGGGGCGTTGGGGGCGATGACGGGGGCGGGCTTGAAGGATCGTCTGGCACGCTGGCACGATAACGGCTCGGCTGGCGCATGTTTGTCTCGCAGAACCCGGGGTGTGGCGCGTAGAATGATGGCCAAGCCGACGCAAGGAAGCGCGGGCGGCTGCGATTGACTCCCTCAACGACTCAAAGGATTACCGATGCAGGACCCCGCGGCACCCTCTTCCGTCGCCCCCGCCACGGCGGGCCTGACCGCCTTGCCTGCTGCACCCCGCGGGGGTGTGTTGGGCACACCGCGCGGGCAGATCGCCCTGGCTGTGGTGTTTTGGGTGGTGTCGGGCGCCACCGCCGCCGGGGCCCTGCTGCTACTCCGCCAATCCGAGTTTCCCAGTTCGACCCAGCGCATCATCGCCCACTATGCGGCCTTTGGCGTGCCCACGCTCTTCATCCTGCTGAGCATCGTGATGCTGTTGGTGGGATCGATCCGCTGGGCCTTGCTGGGGCCGCGTGCCGTGGCGGGCGAGCACCTGGGCAACATGGAACTGCGTCGCGACCTGGCGTTGATCAGCGAGCGCTTGCTGCTGAGCGAGACCGCCAAGAAGGTGGCCTTCCGCCGCGAAGACGTCGATCTGCTGCACCGCACCATCCGTCAGGACATCGCCGAACACGACTTCAACGCGGCCATGGTGCTGGTCGAGGCGCTGGGCTCGTTCTACGGCCAGCTGCCCGAGGCCGAGGCCTTCCGCGATGAGATCCGCAAAATGCGGGCCGCCGACCAAGAAGCCAAAGTGGAAGAAGGCGTGCTGGAGATGGACCGCATCTTGTCCCGCCACGACTTTGCCGGAGCACGCCGCGAGGCCGACCGCCTGACCCGCTTGTACCCCGATGCCCACGGCACCGACGGGCTGCACGAGTGGGTGGACCGCGCCAAGGCCCAGTACAAGACCGACCTGGAGGCCGACTTCATCGAGGCCAAAGACCGCGGCGAAATCGACAAAGCTCTGGACCTGATGACCCGGCTGGACAAGATGCTGACCCCCACCGAGGCCGAGCCCTTCCGCGAAGCGGCCCGCGAGGTCTTCGCCAAGAAGCGCGACAACTTGGGCCTGCAGTTCAAGCTTTCGGTCCACGACAAAGAGTGGAACACCGCGGTGAGCGTGGGCGAAGAGATCATGGGCAAGTTCCCAAACAGCCGCATGGCCGACGAGGTGCGCGAGTTGATCAGCGTGCTGCGCAGCAATGCCAAGGGCGGCACCCCGCCGAGTTCACCATCGACCCAGCAGTCGACCCCGCCGGCGAACACCCCACCCCCGCAGGGCTAATTTGGCATGACCCGCGATCTCTCATCCAACCCCACACCCGAGCCCACACCCGCCCTCGAGCTCTGGTCGATCCCCGGCAGCGACGGGCAAGCCATCCTCGGCGTGAGCCAACACCCCGCAGGCGCCAGCGCCGGCGCAGTGGTGTTGGCCCACGGATTTAAGGGCTATTACGACTACGGCCTGTTCCCGGTGCTGTCGCGAACGCTGGTGGCCGCGGGGTTGACCTGCCACCGCTTCAACTTCAGCCACAGCGGCATGACCCGCCACACGCAGACGTTTGAGCGCCCCGACCTGTTCGAGCAAGACACCTGGGGGCGTCAACAAACCGACCTGGCCGCGGTGCTGGATCATGTGCGGGCCAAGGACCGGCCCACCGTGCTGTTTGGCCACAGCCGCGGGGGCCTGAGCGCGTTGGTGGGCGCCCCCCACCACGCCCACCAGCTGGCAGGCGTGGTGAGCGCCGCGGCCCCAGCCGATGCGTGCACGCTCGACCCCACGCCGCGGCGTCTGCTGCAAAAACACGGGCGTCTGCCCTCGCCTTCGGGGCGCACCGGGCAAGAATTGTTCGTGGGCCGGGCCTGGCTCAACGACATCGACGCCGACCCCGCCGCCAGCGATCCGGTCTTGGCCCTATCGCGTGTGCCCGCCGACCTGCCGGTGCTGCTGCTGCACGGCGACGCCGACGCCACGGTGAAGCCCGAGAACCTCGACCGCCTGCACGCCGCCCAGCCTTCGGCCCAGCGTGCCTTGCTGCCCGGGGCCAACCACGTGTTCAACATCGCCAACCCCCACCCGGTGGACACGCCCCTGGACCCCGTGGCCCAGGACTTCGTGCAGCGTGTGGTCGCCTTTGCCCAGCACCACGCCGCACCGTGATCATCCGCCTTCGGGCCGGCGGATGCAGCCCAGATCAATCACCACCCCGTGGGGCAAGGTGGCGTCGATATTCAGGTGATCGGCGTCGATAAACGTGAGCGTGAGGCACAGCAATCCGCTGTGGGCCGCAAAGTCCTTGTCGCCGGCGCCGGGCCCGGCGTAGTCCGCGTGGGCGTGGCGCTGGGCGTGAAAATGGTAGTGAGCCAGCCCGCGCAGGTACAGGGCCTCCAGCAGCGCCCGGGGCGTGACATAGGCGTGGTCGCCCAGCCGGCGTTCGGGCGAAAAATCCACCGCCTGAAAATCTCCACCCGAAGGCGCGTCGCGCAGCAGCCCTCCGCCATGCTCGGTCATCGGATCCAGGCGGTCCGCGTCGGCCTGGGCAAACAGGCGGGCCGCGGTGCCGGGCGTGGCAATCGTATCCAGCGTCACGTGCAAGGCCCAGGCATCCGCCGCGCTGAGCTGCTGGGCGTCAAACCCCGGAGACGCGTCATTCGTGCGGTCGATACGCCGCGGCACGTGCGTGGATTCGGCCAGCCGCTGCACCAAGGCAGGCACCGAGTGCCTGGCAGAGATACCCCCCCCCGCTTGCAGCGGCAGGTGGCGCAGCGCCAGCCCCGCGGGTGGCGCAACCGGCAGCGGGGCCTGGTCCCAAGCCAACAAGCCGCGCACCTGTTCGCTGTTGGTGGGCCACTGGTCCAACACGCCTCCCCACCGGGCCAACACCTGCCCTGCGGGGCTCGCCGGCGGATCCACCGCTGCCCGGGCCGCCCAGTCCTTGGCCTGAAAATCCCATGTGCCGCGTGCCAGCAGCGTCCACGCCGCCGCGGCATTGGCCGACGACGGGTCGTCCTGCAGCACGCTCTGCAGCGCCGCTGCCGCGGATCGCCCGGTGAGCCGCTCCACCGCTTGGGCTTCGGGACGCGGGGCCCCAACCGCACCCCCAGCCGCAGCCGGTCCAAACGCAGGATCACCCGCCGGGCGCGCCCAGCGCCGCACCAGTGGGCCCACCATCGACTGGACCTTGTCGTCGGCCGCACGCCGGGCGATCACCGCCACCACCGCCGGGTCGCCCACGCCCGTCAGG
>JALZVY010000050.1 GCA_023300125.1 Phycisphaera sp. | reverse complement strand
GCCACCACCGGCACCCGGGCGGCCAGGGCTTTTTGCATGATCTCGAAGCTGGCCCGGCCGCTGACCAAGAGCACGTGGTCGTCGGGGGTCCAGCCGTTTTGCAGGGCGTGGCCGATGACTTTGTCGACCGCGTTGTGGCGGCCGATGTCTTCGCGGGCGACGAGCAATCGACCCGTACGGTCAAAAAGCGCGGCGGCGTGCAGGCCGCCGGTGCGGGCGAAGGTGGCTTGTTCTTGTCGCAGGGTGTCGGGCAGGCCCAGCAGCACGTCGGCGGCCACGGGGGCCGCGGCGTAGACCGGGGGGAATTGCTGGTGGATGGCGTCGATGGTGGCCTTGCCGCACAGCCCGCAGCTGCTGCTGGCAAACACGTGGCGGGTGAGCGACGCGGGGTCGAAGGTGCAGCCCGGCGACAGAAAGACGTTGAGTACGTTCAGGTCGTGTCCGGCGGCGTCGGCGCGGGGGCAGGGTTCGATGCGGTCCAGGTCGTCGGTGGAGGCGATGATGCCTTCGCTAAGCAGGAAGCCCGCGGCAAGCTCGGCGTCGTGCGTGAGTCGATCGTCGCCCGCGCCGGGGGTGCGCATGGTGACGCTGAGGGCTTGTCCGTTGACGCGGATCTCCAACGGCTCTTCGTCCGCGAGCTCGTCGGTGATCTCGGCGGGGGGTTCGCCGGTTCGGATTTTCCAGATCTTGCGTTGCATGGGGCAGGCTTTTGGCCATCCTGAACGCTTCGCTTAACCACAGAGGCACAGAGGTCACAGAGAACACAGAGCCGGACAAGCCAATGCGGGCCGTCAAAGTTTTCTCTGTGCCCTCTGTGTTCTCTGTGTCTCTGTGGTTAAGCGAAGCGTGGTTTGGGTTCGACAGACTAGACCGAGGCGACGATCGTCACGGGCACCAGCTTCGACACGGGCGTGTTGGATTTGAGCGCGACGGACTTCAGGCTTACCAGGGCGTTGAGCTCGGGGAAGTAGCCGGCGCAGCAGCCGCGGGGGATGTCGTAGGCGACGACGCGGAAGCGCTGGACTTCACGGTGCACGGCATCTTCAAAATGGCTCGCAATATCGACTTGGTCGCCATCGCTCAGACCCCGCTCGGCGAGGTCGTCGGCGTGGCAGAACACGATCTCGCGGGCGTTTTTGATGCCGCGGTAGCGGTCGTCCAGGTCGTAGACGGTGGTGTTGTACTGGTCGTGGCTGCGCAGGGTCATCAGCTTCAGCTGGCCGGCGGGCAGGGTGGTGTCGGGCACCGCTAGAGTTTGAAAGGCGGCCTTCTTGCCCGCGTTGACCCACACGCGGTCGCGGGCGGTGTTGCCCAAGTAGAAGCCGTCTTTGGGTTTGATCCGCTCGTTGAAGTCGGTGAACCCGGGGATGATCTGGGCGACCTTGTCGCGGATGCGGGTGTAGTCGCCGGCCATGGCTTCCCAGTCGGTGGGGTCGTCGGGGCCCAGCGCGGCGCGGGCGATGCCGGCGATGATGGCGGGTTCGCTTTTGAGGTGCTCCGACGCGGGCGGGTTGCCGCCGCGGCTGATGTGCACCATGGACATGCTGTCTTCGACGGTGACGACTTGGCGGCCGTGGGCGGTGTCGTCGGCTTCGGTGCGGCCCAGGCAGGGCAGGATCAGGGCGTCGCCGGCGCTGGGCACGATGGTGTGGCTGCGGTTGAGCTTGGTGGACACCTGCACGTTGAGCTTGACTTGCTGCAGCGCGGCGTAGGTGGCGGGCGAATCGGGGGTGGCGGCGGCGAAGTTGCCGCCCATGGCCACGAACACGTTGACGGCGTGGTCGCGCATGGCGTTGATGGCGTGGACCACGTCGTAGCCTTCTTCGGTGGGCGGGGTGAAGTCGAAAACTTCGCCCAGGCGCGGCAGCCAGGCGGGGGGCTTTTCGAAGATGCCCATGGTGCGATCGCCCTGCACGTTGCTGTGGCCGCGCACCGGGCAGGCCCCGGCGCCGGGCTTGCCCAGGTTGCCCCGCATGATCAGCAGGTTGACGACCATCTGGATCGCGGCGACCCCGTGCCGCTGTTGGGTGAGGCCCATGGCCCAGCAAGCAATGACGCGATCAGACGACGCGTAGCGCTGGGCGATCACGCGCATCTGGTTTTGGGTGATGCCCGACTGGGTGACCAGGTGGTCCCACGACGCGCCGCGCAAGTCGGCGGCGAAGGCGTCGAAGCCGTGGGTGTGCTCGCGGATGAAGGCGTGGTCAAGCACGGTGCCCGGCGCAGCGTCTTCCAGGTCGAGTACGGCCTTGCACACGCCTTTGAAAAAGGCCAGGTCGCCGCCGATCGTGGGCTGCACGAAGTGGCCCGAGATCGGGGTGGGGGCGTTGGTCAGCATCGCCAGCTTGTGCTGGGGGTGCACGAAGCTTTCGAGGCCGCGCTCGCGCAGCGGGTTGATCGAGATCAGCGTGGCCCCGCGGGACGAGGCTTTCTGCAACTCGCTGAGCATGCGCGGGTGGTTGGTGCCGGGGTTTTGGCCGGCGACCAAAATGCAGTCGGCGGCGTCGAAGTCGGCCAGGGTGACCGTGCCTTTGCCCACGCCGATCTGCTCGCCCAGGGCCACCCCCGACGACTCGTG
>JALZVY010000049.1 GCA_023300125.1 Phycisphaera sp. | reverse complement strand
CCGCGCTCCGCCCCGCCCGCCGCCGCGTTCCACCGGGGGCGACGCGTGCTTCTCCTGCTCAAAACCTTCGACCCGCACCACAGGGATCGACGAACCCAGCAGCTTTTCAATCGCCTTGAGCTGCGACCGCTCATCGGCGCACACCAGGCTCACCGCCTCGCCCGCCTCGCCAGCGCGGCCGGTGCGGCCGATGCGGTGCACATAATCCTCGGGCACGTTGGGCAGCTCGTAGTTCACCACGTGCGGAAGCCGGTCGATGTCCAGGCCCCTGGCTGCGATGTCCGTGGCCACCAACACCCGCACCCCACCGTCTTTGAACTTGGCCAAGGCCCTCGTGCGTGCCCCCTGGCTTTTGTCGCCATGAATCGCCACCGCGTCGATGTCAGCGCGGTTCAACTGCTTCGCCAGCCGATCCGCCCCGTGCTTGGTGCGGGTGAACACCAGCGCCTGGTACCAGTTGTTGCCGTCGATGATTTTCGTCAGCAAATCACGCTTTTGAGCCTTCGCACACGGATACACCCGCTGCTCCACCCGCTCGGCCGCGGTGTTGCGTGCCGCCACCTCCACCTTCGCAGGGTTGTGAAGCAGCTTCTGGGCCAGGGTCTGGATCTCGCGCGAAAACGTCGCACTAAACAACAGGTTCTGCCGCTTGCCCGGCAGCTGCTTAATTACCCGCCGAATGTCAGGCAAAAAGCCCATGTCCAGCATTCGGTCCGCCTCGTCCAGCACCAAGATCTCGATGTGGCCCAGATCCGCTTCGCCCTGCTGGCACAAATCCAGCAGCCGGCCGGGCGTGGCGATCAACACATCCACTCCCTTGCGCAGCTTACTGATCTGCGGCTGAATGCCCACCCCGCCAAACACCACCGCGCTCTTCAGCGGCAACAGCGTGCCGTACGTATCGATGCTCTGGGCCACCTGGGCCGCCAGCTCGCGGGTGGGCGTGAGCACCAGAGCCCGCGGATAAGGCCCCTTAGGCCGGCCACCGGCCATCAGGCGGTGCAGCAACGGCAGGGTAAACGCCGCGGTCTTGCCCGTGCCCGTCTGGGCAGAGCCCATCACGTCGCGGCCTGCCAGCACCAGCGGGATCGCCTGAGCCTGGATCGGGCTGGGCTCGGTGTAGCCCTGCTTGGCGACAGCCTTCTTCAGCTCGTCGCACAGGTCTAGCTCATCGAAAGTCATCAGGAGGCTCAAAAAAGGGGTAGTAGACCGACGGGTAAACGGCAGAGGGACCGCCGCAATGGGCCGCAGTGTAGGGCCCGCCGACCCCGCATAACCCGCACAGGTTCTCCCCCCCCCCGCTTGCGGGCCCAATCCACAGAATACGGCTCAATCCGTGCCCCAAACTCCGCGATATCGAAAGCGGTGTGTCCACCCACGCCCTCCGCCCTATGCCCGAGCCCCTCCCATGCACCACTTCCACCGCCACCGCCACGCCTTCACACTGATCGAGCTTCTCGTTGTTGTCGCCATCATGGGCATCATCATGTCCATCGGGTTTCCGGCCATCGTCAAGGCCGCCAACGTCGCGCGAGACGCCAAGTGCCGTTCCAATGTGCGTGGCATCGTTCAGGCCACCACCGCCTACCTCGCAGACCACAACAACGTCTACCCCGCGGCCACGGCAACCAACGATCTGCGATTCATCAACCTCGTCGGTGGTCCAGGCGTCAGCACCTGGGTGCTGGCGGCCCGGCCCGCCGAAGACCGACCGCTCTACGATTACCTCAGCGGCGCGGGGGGCATTCCCTTGGCCGAGTGCCCGCTGGACAAAGGCTCCAGCTCGATTCCGTCCACCGTCAGCTCCAACAACTTTGAATACCTCGGATCGTCCTACGTCTACCCCGACCACTGGGGCACCGTCCTGCGGTCCCGCCTGAACGTGTGGTCGATCGAAGCCCAAAAACTCACCCGTGTGCAGCAGCCCAGCAAAAAGTTGATCCTTTCCGATATGAGCCTCTGGGTCGATTCCGGCCCCGAGCAAAATGCTTGGCACGAACCTCAAAACAATACGCAGACCGGCACCATCGGCTTCGTGGACGGCCACGTGGCGGTCATGCCCGCCAAACTCCCCACTCCTGAATATCCAGTGTGGACCAACTACACCACCTCGGGTTACGTGATCCCCACTTCGTCAGACATCGAAAACTGGGCCACCCACGACGACTATTACTAAGCCCACGCCCCCAGCCACCGCCCCCTCGCCAGCGGCCCCCACGGGGCCGCTTTTTGTGCGCCCCGGCGAAATTCGACTACCATCCTTCGCTCACCCCAGCTCCCGGCGACCCACATGACACCCGACCCCAACCCCACGCCCGTCCCCACCGGGGACGCGGCGGACGCGATCTCCCCGATGCCCCAGGCCCCTTCCGAGGTCCCTGCGGACGATCCATCCGACGTCGCCGCCCCCTCTCCCGAGGCTGTGACCCCCGAGACCGCGCCCGGAGCCGTGGAACCCGAGCCTGAAGCCAGCCCCGAAGTCCCCACCGGCCCGGTCTTCTCCGACCTGGACCTGCCCGGGCCGCTGCTTAAAACCCTGGCCCAAGACGGATACGAAACCCCCTCGGCCATCCAGGCCGCGATCATCCCGCACATCCTCGACGGCCGCGACGTCATCGGCCAGGCCCAAACCGGCACCGGCAAAACCGCCGCCTTCGCCCTGCCCATCCTCGCCCGCATCTTCGCCGCCCGCGAAGCCGCCGACGGCAAGCCCGCACGCGACAGCGGACCCAGCGTGCTCGTGCTCGCCCCCACCCGCGAGCTGGCCATCCAGGTCTCCGACGCCTTTGGCAAATACGCCCGCAACCTCGGGGGCCTGCGCACCCTGGCGGTCTACGGCGGCGCCGACATGCGCAGCCAGCAAGTCGCCCTGCACCGCGGGGTCGACGTGGTGGTGGGCACCCCCGGCCGCGTGATGGACCACATGCGTCGCGGCAGCCTCGACGTCAGCAACCTGCAAACCCTCGTGCTCGACGAAGCCGACGAAATGCTCCGCATGGGCTTTGTCGACGACGTCGAATGGGTCTTGGGCGAAACGCCTCCGGGCCGCCAGGTCGCGCTGTTCAGCGCCACCATGCCCCGCGAAATCCAGTCCATCGCCGAGAAGCAGCTCAGCAACCCCGAGCGCATCAAGACCATGGGCGGCAGCAAAACCGCCGAAACCGTCACCCAGCGTTACTGGCGCGTGCAAGGCACCCACAAGATGGACGCCCTGTGCCGCCTGCTGGCCTACGAAGACGTCGACGCCGCCATCGTCTTTGTGCGCACCCGCGCCGCCACCGCCGAGGTCGCCCGCGGCCTGCAAGAAGCCGGCTACCCCGCCGCCGCGCTCAGCGGCGACGTCGCCCAGTCCCAGCGCGAGCGCACCGTCAACGAGCTGCGCAGCGGACGGCTGAAGCTCATCGTCGCCACCGACGTCGCCGCCCGCGGCATCGACATCGACACCGTCACACACGTTTTTAACTACGACATCCCCCACGACACCGAAGCCTACATCCACCGCATCGGCCGCACCGGGCGGGCCGGACGCGAAGGCAACGCCATCCTGTTCGTAAATAACCGCGAACGGCACCTCTTAAAGAACATCGAACGCGCCACCGGCGGCACCACCATCGAAAAGATGGAACTGCCCACCGCCGAAGACCTGCACGCCCTGCAGCTCGACCGCTTCGGCACCCGGCTCAAAGAGCGACTCACACGCAACCAAGAGCCTGCCGCCCTCCGCAGCTACATCCAAGAGCTCTGCGAAGAAACCGGCCGCGACCCGCTCGACGTCGCCGCCTTCCTCGTCGGCCCCGCCATGGCCGGCGTGGGCATCGCCAACCCCGCGGCCCAGCCGCCCGAAAACCCTCACCACACCCAAGGCAGCCGCCCCGAGCGCTCCGACCGCCAAGCCCCGCGCCACGACCGCGGCGACCGGCTTCCACAAACCGACCCCAACGGCCCCAAAGACAACTACCGCGTCGCCATCGGTGAACGCGACGGCCTGCGGGCCGGTCATCTCGTGGGCGCCATCTGCAACGAAACAGGCCTCACCGGCGACGCAGATGGC
>JALZVY010000048.1 GCA_023300125.1 Phycisphaera sp. | reverse complement strand
ACCAAGAAACCAAAACCCGCCAGCTTGCCGAAGAAATAGATGGGCTTGGTGCCGTAGTCACCCAAAAACTTCACGGTCAGCAGGTCCAGCAGCACCTTGAAGGTGCGGCGCAGGTCGTACTTGCTTTGTCCGTGTTCGCGGGCGCGGTGGTTGACCACCATCTCGGTGACCCGGGCCCCACGCCACTTGCAGATCGCCGGCAAAAACCGGTGCATCTCGCCATAGAGCGTGACGTCTTTCAGCACCACCGCCCGGTAGGCCTTCATGCTGCAGCCAAAGTCGTGGATCTCGGTGGTCCAGGTCAGGCGCTTGATCAGGCGGTTGGCGATGCGACTGGGCAGCTTACGCAGCAGCGCGCCGTCTTTGCGGTCTTTGCGCCAGCCGCTGACGATGTCCCAGCGCCCCGGCTGATCGCCGTTTTCGTCGAGCTTGCTGACGAGCATCGGGATGTCGGCGGGGTCGTTTTGCAGGTCCCCGTCCATGGGCACGATGACCTCGCCGCGGGCGGCGTCGAACCCCGCGGCCATGGCGGCGGTCTGCCCGAAGTTGCGCATCAGTTCGATGATCTGCACGCGATCGTCGCCCGCGGTCACGGCGCGCAGCCGCTCGACGGTGGCGTCGTACGAACCGTCGCTCACAAAAAGCACTTCGTAACGGCGTGGCGGGTTCTCAGCCGGGCCGCGGTCCATCACCGCGGCGATCTCGGCGTAGAGCTGGGCCACGCTGCCTTCTTCGTTGTAAATCGGCACGCAGATCGAAACATCGACGCGCTCGGAAGCGACCGTGGCCGACACGGGAATTGAGGCCAAAGGATCAGACACGGTCGACCTCGCTTTCAGCAGCCCCGGGGGTTTGAAGCGGGTCGGTCAGGGGAGACGCCGACGTCGCGGGCGCGGTGGCGGGGTCGGGCTGACCACCCGCGTCGCGGGCGGCAAAGCGCACCTGGCCCTCGGCGTTCACGGCGCTGGTGGCCGCGGCCTTGCCTTTAAAAAGGCAGGCCCACTGATAGCGCCGCAAAAAACGACGGAACGAGGGGTTTTCGTAGCGTGGCTTGGCCGACAACATGCTCTTAATGTAGCCCCACCACATGGCCAGCCCGCCAACGAACACCGGCGGCCGGGTCATGCGAAACAAAGCGCTGGCCGTCATGTACGACACGCCGGTGCCCATAAACCACTGGCCAAAACCGTGTCGCATGCGCCCGGTGAAGATGCCTTTATGGCTGCTGCCCATGGGCCGCAGGTGCAAGAAGCGTAGGCCCGGGTCGTCGTAGCTTTCCGCGATCCATCCGTGCATACGGCAGGTGTGGCAGTCGATGCCGTCCCACATGACTTCACGCACAAATCCGCCGATTTCGGTGAAGCAGTCGGTGCGATAAAACTTGATCATGCCCACCGACATTTCGTCGCCGCAGGCTTCGCTGATCAACTCGCCCTCAAAGCTCTTGTCGGTATTGGATGGCGCGGGATACCAGGCCTTGCCCGAGCAGGTGCCGATCCGCGGGTTCACGGTCATGCGCTGCATGATGTTTTCGAAGTAGCCCAGCGGCAGGTCGAGATCCAGGTCGAACTTGCAGACATAATCAAAGTCGGCCGGATCGATCGTCTCGTAGCCCGCGTAGAAGGCGTCGATCACGCCCGGGCCGACTTTCCGCTCGCCGCGGTTGTTCCGGGTCACCACGTGGATCCAGTCGTGCTGGGCGGCGTATTCGGCGAGGATCGCGGGGGTTTCGTCGGTGCTACCGTCGTCCACGATGACCCAGCGCGTGGGCCGACAGCTTTGGTTCACCACGCTGTCGAGCGTGCGACGCGCATAATCCGCTTCGTCGCGGGTGGGGCTGATCAGGCAGTAGCGGCGGTGAGTCGGCATGGCGTTATGGGGTTTCGCGAGGGGACCACGAAGCGTGTGGCAAAGGCTGGGTTCACCGGGACAAACGGGCGTTGGCAAACGCCGCTTGGAGCCGGTCGAGGTTCACTTCAAGCGAGAACTCTTCGGCGACCCGATCACGACCTGCGGAGGCAAGCCGCTGCCTCTGGTCGGGATCGGCAAGCAGACCGGCCAAGGCATCGGAAAGCTCATCGACCGCGCCGGGACAAACCATGACGCCCCCAATCTTATCGGCCACGAGTTCGCGGATGGTCTCAAGATCACCGCTAACCACGCAGACCCCCCGGGCCATGGCTTCCATGAGCACCACAGGGATGCCGTCTCGGTCGCCATCGGCGGCTTCTTGGCAGGGCAGCACGAACACGGCCGCGTCGGCCATCAGGTCGCGGACCGCGTCGTTGGGCAAGGCCCCGGCAAAGGTGATTTGGCTGTCCACGCCCATTTCAACCGCCAAAGACCGCAGGGAAGCGTCTTCGGGCCCGTCGCCGACCAAAGTCAGAGTCGTGTCGGCGGGCAGTGTTGCCAGCGCACGGATCAACACGTCAAAGCCTTTTTTGGCCACCAACCGCCCCACCGCCAGCAGCCGGGGCTCGGCCACCTGCGCGACCGGGGCGAAGTCGGCCAGGTCCACCCCGCAGCGGACCACCGGCAACTGGGCGTCGGTGAGCCCGGGCAGCACGCTGCGATAAAACGTGCGATGCCAGTGGCTGATGCAGGCGATGAACGCGGCCTGCTCCAACTTGGTCCGCAGCGCCGAACGGTCGCGGAAGAGGTCTGCAGCGTGGCCGGTGAAGCTAAAAGGCACGCCCAACGCCGCGGCGCATGACATGGCGACGGTGGCGGGCACGTGGGCCATGTGCGCGTGCACATGGGTGATGCCGCGTCCGCGCACCCGGCGAGCCAAGGCGTAACCCGCCTCGGTCTGCAGCAGGTGCTTGGGCCAGTAGGCCAACGGGGTTTCAAATACCCCGCGTGAGGGCCGCCACCACGCGGCGCGGCACGCATCCAACGGCACCGCCATTTTGCCACGTATCCCGCGGCCGTAGACCGGCACCGCGTCGCGGGCCAAGCCCTCCAGCCGCGGATCGCCCAGGTCGGCCTCGGGCGGGTGCACCGAAGCCACGCTGACCGGCACCCCGCGGTCGCGCAGGCCCAACACCTCGCGGTACACAAAGGTCTCGCTGCGCTTGGGAAGCTGCGCACCGACATAAAGAATGTGGTCTTGGTCACTCATACCCGGAACCCGCGTCGAAATACGCTCTGACGCACCGCGTCGGCCAAGAGCTGCTCTGGGTCGGTGTCGGGGCGACGGGTCAAGAAGCGCCGCAGCCGCCAGAGACCGAATCCGGTGATGAAGGCCGCGTCGGCCAAGGCGGCCTTGAGGCGTCCGTGGTTGGTGATGTAGTAGCGACGTCGGGATTCAAACCAGTAGGCCGGGCGACGCCGGGCGGGCTTGGCGGTGTCGTTTTTACTGTTGATCCCCGAGGCCTGACCCACCAGGTGCACCACCCGGCTCGCAGGCACGTACCAGCACTCGAAACCGGCGCGGTGGGCGGCCAGACAAAAGTCGACCTCTTCGAAATACATGAAGTAGTCGTCTTTGAGCAGGCCTACGGCTTCAAAGACCTCACGCCGCACGATGAGGCTGGCCCCCGCAACCCAGCCGCAGCGGTGGGTGTCTTCGCGGATGGGCGGAGCGACGATGCTGGATTGAAGCAGCCTGCTCACAGGCCCAAACTTGATGCCGGTTTCAAAGTTGCTGCGGATGCCCGGAAAACGAAAAGCCGAGCGCTGGGGCGTGCCGTCGGGGTCTTCGAGCCGGCTGCCGGCGAGACCCGCCGCGGGATTGGCGTCCATAAAATCAACCAGCTGCGACAGCGCGCCCGGCCTCACCACCGTGTCGGGGTTGAGCAGCAGCAGATAGGGCACGGGCGGCTGGGTTTTCAACGCCGGGCTCAGGGCCGCGTTGTTGCCGCCCGCGAAGCCCGCGTTTTCATCGCGGGCATCCAGCGTGACCCAGTCACCGAAGCCACGGGCGTCAATGCCCGCACGCAGTTGCTGGGCCGAATCGTCGCCGCTGCCGCCTTCGACCACCACCACCCGCGTGCCCGCAAGGGCGGCCACCTCGGACTCCAGCGAATCCAGACAGTCCAGGGTGAGTTGCGGCGTGCGGTAGTTGACGATCACCACGCACAAGCGCGGGAGTGACGAACAGGCTGCGGCGACGGAAGATTCAGGTGACTCGGCGGTGTCGTGGGTCACAGCGGCCCCTCGGCGGTCCGCGGACGACCCGGCGGGGTGTAACGGTCAGATCCCGTTCGTGCGGTACGCGGAGCCTCGACTTGTTTCGCGGGCCTGGTAGACGCCGCGGAACGCGTGGGTTTGGCTGCACGGTATTGCATCCGCGCGGCCATGCCGGTCACCGCTCCGAGCATCACGATAAAAATCGGATTCACCATCGCGTTGAACAAGCAGTCCATCGCGTAGAGCAGCGACACCACCGCCATACCGGTCACCGGAGCGTACTTGGGCTTGCCCCAGTCCTCAGCTCCGATCTTCCACAGCAGCACCGCGGGGCCCAGGAGATAGAAGGCGAAGACCGTGATCAGGCCGTAATAGCCGTTCGCACCAAACGTCACGATCCAGAAGCTGTCGGGCACGATGTACGTATCCAAGCCCCCGTCATACACCTTGAAATCAAACGCACGCCCCCACCCGCCCCAACCAAACATCCCGCGGTTTTCCAGGTGGAACACCGTGGCATTTTCCATCGTCAGGCGATACCACAGCGATTCGGCCCGGTCGGGGCTGATCTGTGTGCCCAGCCACTCCGAAAACGCGATACCGTCCCACGTGCCCGTCGAACGGATCAGGATGTAAGCGGGGATGGCCAACAACGCCATATAGAATGGAGTCTTCGAACGGAACTGCAGCAAGAAAAACATGATCCCCATCACCCCGGCCAAGAGCACGATCGCTCCTGTCGCTTTCACGAACACGGTGGTGACCAAGAGAACCACTGTGACGATCCACATGGGGATGCCTAAAAACCGGTCCATCGCCCGCGTGCGCCACAGCCAGAAGCTGGTGGCCGCGGCGGTGGCCATCCACACACCCACCATCAAGCCGTGCTGCATGAACACGGTGGGGCGAAACCCGCCCCACCGCCGGGCCATTTTGAAGTCGTTAAAGGGGCTAAAGCCGTAGACAATGTTGTGCAACTGCGGGCTCATCCGGAACTCGTACATGCACAAAGGAACATACAACAGCCCGCCGAGCAGGATGCCCTGACACAACTCTTTGGCGTCGTCGATGGTCTGGAAGTAGCTTCGGCCTAACAGGTAAGGGATGCCGTACTGCACGAACCGCTGCAGCAGCATCGAGAAGGCGTCATAGGCCCCCAAGCCGTTGGTGAAAGACGAGATACACCCCGAAAACAGAAACAAAAACATCGGGATGTCCGTCCACGCCGGGCGGAACTTAAACAGCGTTCTTCGCGGATCCAGCAGCAACGCGCCCAGAAGCAGCGCGTACGAGGTCGCACTCACCTTGGTGAAGTTGGGCAGAAACTGAATCTCGATTTCAAGCTGGGGCAGGAAAAGCCACGAGGCAATCAATGCCCCCACCACCGCCTGCCGCGCAGGCACCAGCAGGAAGAGCACCAACACCAGCGGAAGCCAGAGCCAGAGGGCGACGTTGGCGAACCAGAGCATGGGGGCCTTGGGGCGAGGGAAAGGGAAAGGGAAAGCGAGTGCGGAAGCAGGCTCGCAGCGGTCTTCGATGCGGGACTAACCCACCGATGGATTTTCGGCCGTTACAGCACGCTGCATCGACGATTCAAGTTTATCGGTCGCCTCGCCCCAGGTGTACCCCGTCACAGTACGCAAGGCGCGGTCCGAAAGGTCGCGCCAAGCCGCTTGCTCCAAGCCCGTCACCCGTAAAATCTCCGCCGCCATCGCGGCGGGGTCTTCTGCGGGAACCAGCACGCCCCCCCCATGCCCCACCCCCCCGCTGGCCGCGTTGTCAGGCAGCACATCCGGGGCCGCGCCCGCCGGGGTGCCGATAACCGGCGTGCGGCAGGCCATGGCTTCGAGCATCGGCAACCCAAAGCCTTCGCTGCGGCTGGGTTGCAGCCACACGTCGCAGGACGCATAGATGTCGCGCATCGCCGCAAGCTCGGGCGAACGGGTGAATGTGGCATCCCTGGGCAGCGGCAAATTCGCGTATTCCAGGTCGCGGCCGAAAGTCCGCACTTCCAGATCTGGGCAGGTCTTGCGAGCCAGACGTATCGCTTCGATCGCGATATCACAGCCCTTGGACCGGTGATCTACATAGACAAAACCGACCGTGGGAAGCGGCTGCTTCCCACGGGGAGGGGCAAAAAACTGTTCCAAAGACACCGTGTTGGGCACCACCTCCACGGGGTCGGTCACGCCGGTTTCACGCAGGACCGGCTCAAGCCACTGCGCGACCACAAGCTTGCGCAGCGGAAGATTCCAGGTGTCACTCACCGCGGCTCCGGCCCCGCACAGCTCTCGCTCGTCGTGCTGAATGAAGTACATCTTCGCCCCCTTCGCAGGGCTCAGTGCCAGCACCGGCTTGGCGGTGCTCCACCACGTGGCCACCACCACGTCGCCGTCGGGCACGTCGGCCTCGGTCACCGGGCGGTTGTGTGGCAACACGATGTGACGCACCTTCGATGCGTCGATATGCGAGGCCGGGGGCACGAAAAAACGCCCGAACCCCAGCCCGTTCTTCACGTTACTCAAGCGCCACCGCAGCCCGCACACCACGGCCCCGGACACCACGGTCACCTCGTGCCCCCGCGCCGCCAGCTGCTCGGCATGCATGCCCACCACGCGCACGCCACCGGTCAGGTCGGCGACCGGCAGCACAAACGTGATACGCAAGGGTCTCATCTCGGTCTCGGGCGCGATCAGGGCGTTGAACACAGAGCGAACCACCGCCCACGCGGCAGAACTTCCTTTGGCACAGGGCGGATCTAGGGTATCGCTATCGGCAACCCTTCTGGCCGCCCACGGACGGGTTTGTGAAGGCCCCCGCGCGAGCGAAGAGCATCCGAAAACCCGCATCAAAACGGCAGGTTAACCGCTTTTAACGGACTGTATCGGATCCGACCCCCCCCAAGACGTCGCCACGCCACGCATTATCAGACCCCTTGGGAACCCCCCCTTATCAGCCGTCCGCAAAGCGTTGAAGTACCCGATTCAACCGATGGAGAAAGTACCTGGACTACTTAAATAGGTCGGCGGTCGATCCCGCCGTCTCGCCCCTCCCCGCCCGCGGCTGAACCCGATGACCCAGCAGATCGAATCAACGCACCCCACTGCCAACCCCACGCCACGCACCGGGGGCCTGGTGATCCTGGGGCTTGCCGCCGCCGCCGTGGCCCTGGCGGTCTACGCCACGCTGGATATCGCCGGCGGGCACTTCGACGAGTACTACCACGTGCTCGCGGCCATGTCGCTCCTCCGCGGCGAAGGTTTTGCCCTCGGCGGGCTCGGAAGCTACGAACGCACCCCCGAGTACACCGCCGCGGTCGCCGCGGCGATGGGGTTGTTTGGCGAAACCCTCTGGGCGGCACGTCTGCCCTCGATGTTGTGCATGGCTGCTGCCGTGGGGCTGGTCACCGCCTGGGCCGGACGCCTGGGCGGACAGGTCGCGGGCGTGCTCGCCGGCGGGCTGCTGCTGCTCAACCCCTTGGGGCTGTACATCGGCACCATGTGCCGGTTCTACGCCCCGCAGGTTTTGTTGATTTTGATCGTGTTCATGCTCATTGAGCGATCCGCCTACGCCGTGGGCACCACCGCGCGGCGGGCCGCGCGGTCGCTGCTGGCGCTGGTGCTGCTTTTTGCCGCCTTCCGCCTTCAGCCCACCACCGTCTTCCCCGCCACCGCGGCGCTGGGCTGGATGGTCTTGGGTGAACTGGGCCTGTTCTCCCGCCGACGCGGCGTAGCGCCCTGGCGCGACGGCCGGTTGTGGGCCGTTGTTCTGGCGGCATTGGCGGTCACGGGCCTGGGCATCTTCTTGCTGCGGGCCCAGTTCGCCGAGGCGTGGCAAATGCTGCGTCACGCCGAGGCGTGGTCAGCAAACCACCGCAGCGATTTTCGCTTCTATCACAAGTATTTGGGGCGCGAGGTCGGGTGGTGGTGGTCCGCCCTGCCGGTCATGGCGGTGCTGGCTTGTGTCCGCGGGCGTGTCGCGGCACTCATGCTTACGTCGCTGGTGCTCGCGGGATTCATTGGCCAAACCCTCGCGGGCATGAAGTCGCCGCGCTACATCAGCTATGTGCTGCCGGCGATGTCCATCCTGTGGGCCTTGGGCCTGATGCAACTGGTGCCGGCCCTCGCACGGGCGCTGATGGCGGCCGCCGACGCGGCCGCGCCTTCCTACCGGCGTCTGGTCCGCCCGATCGTGGCCGCCGCTTCGGTGGGTGCCGTGGGGTGGTTCCTGGTCACCCAGCCGCCCACCGATGTGGTCAAAGACATGCTTGACGGCGACCGCAGCACCGACCACCCCTACGTGCAAAACGACTGGGGCGTCCTGAACGCAAGCCTCCCCCCCCAGCGTCTCGAAGGCCTCAGCCTCGTCGCGTCCGCCGAGACCAAAGCGTTGTTTCACCTAGGCCGAGTCGACGCGGGCATCGGCGTCGCCCAGCTGGTCACCCACGCCGAGGGCGAGCTTGACCCGCGTACCGGGCGCCCAACACTGGCCAGCCCCGAAGGCCTGCAAGCCTGGATGAACGACCACCCACGCGGCATGCTCATCGCCGAGCGTGCGCACTACCGTCAAGCTTGGGGCGTGACCGACGGTGTGGCCGACTACCTCGAAACCCACATGCAACCCGTCACCCTAGACGCCGACGGCGGCGCCGACTTCATCGCCTGGGCCTGGGGCAGCGCCGATGCCCACCCCCAAGCCGCCGCCCCTCCATCCCTCGCACCATGATGACCGACGCCGCCCCACCCGCTTCTGATTCAGACCCTGCGCCGCAGCTCACGGTCATCATCCCCATGCGCAACGCCGAGGGCTATGTGGGCCACACCTTGCGTTCGGTGCTTCAAGAGCGCACCGCCCACCTCGAAGTGGTCGTGATCGACGACGGCTCCACCGACGGATCCGCCGCCGAGGTCGCCAGCCTCAACGACCCGCGGGTCCGGGTGATCCCTGGTCCGCAGCGCGGCATCGCCGCGTCAGTCAACGCGGGGCTCGCAGCCGCCCGCGCGCCCGTGCTCATCCGTTGCGACGCCGACGATCTCATCACCCCGGGGCGAATATCCGCGCAACTCGCCTTATTGCAAGAACACCCCGACGCCGTGGCGGTGTGCGGGGGGTACGAAACCATCGACCCCCGCGGCCGATCCATCGCCATACTGCCCACCGGCGACGAACCCGCGGACATCACCGAGGAACTGCGTCAAGGCGTCACCCGCACACACCTGGGCACGTTCGCCATCCGCCGAGAGGCGCTCAATCAGCTGGGTGGTGCGCGCGACTACTTTGTGGGCACCGAAGACATCGACCTGCAGCTACGCCTGGGGTGCTTGGGAGCGGTTCATTACGTACCCGACTCGATGTACCGCTACCGGCTCCACGACGCGTCAAGCACCCACACCCAGCCCTCGCCGCAACGCGAGTTTTTAACCGAACAAGCCCGCCGCTTTGTGCGTCAACGGGTGGCCACCGGAAGCGATGATCTGGATCGCGGCGAAGCCCAAGCGCCCCCCGCCACCCAGCCCGACGACCACGCGATGTCCGCTGCCCACCAGGCCTGCTCGATGAAAATCGGTCAAGC
>JALZVY010000047.1 GCA_023300125.1 Phycisphaera sp. | reverse complement strand
CGGTCGGCCCGGACGAGGCGACCGTCTTTGCGCTGGATCACGTTGATTTCGGCTCGCGCGCTGGCAAAACGCAACTGGCCCATGCCGCCAGCACCCTCGCTAAAAGCCTCGCCGATGATGACCCAGTCCACGCCTTCAAGACTTCGTGGCCACGACGGGTTCGCGCCGGCTTCGAAGTCGTTGACCCAGTCCGCCAACGCGTTGTCTTTGATATCACGCACGTCGATGCCCGCGTCGATCAAGACCGTCTTGAGCTCGGTTTCCACCGCCGGATCGGGCACCTCCACAACGCCGATGGAAAGACGCACCGGCGTGCGCACGTGTTCCTCGGGAATGACCACGGCCATCACGGGAAGGTCTTTATGCTTTCGCAATTCTGCCACCAGTGCCGGAAGGGGGTCGTGGGGCGATGCGCCTGCGACGAGTTCGTGTGCGTGATCGTTCAAAACGGCCACCATCTTCTCGGCCGCTTCGAAGACCATTGCATCCAGCGGGGCGTCTAAACCTGCACGCACCATGATGGAGCGGGTGAGGGTGGTTTCACTGCCAATCACCTTGGCGGTCACAATGCGGCTTTCCCCCAGCTCGAAAGCCTTTCCCGTGACCAGCAGTTTGGCCCCCACCACGCGGCCGATTTCAATCGCGTGGTCCGTGTCTGTCACTCCCGTGAGGGTGACTGCCTGCTCTGTGAGTGTGCGGTTGAGTTCAGCGCGATCCACCAGAGTGAGCCCGTGTTCACCTGAGAGCATGGCTTCCAGCAGGTCGTTGATCAGGTCGCTCAAGCCCGCCCCTGCCACTGGGGGCTCGCTTCCCACGGCCTCAAATCCCAAAACCGCAACGGTCAGTGGCGATGCGGCCGTATCCGCGGCGGCGTCGGCCGCGGGCTCGGCTTGCGTGGTGGTCACAGCGCCAATCATGCAACATGTGAATACGAAAAGAACGCAACGATGGAGAGGTTTTTTCATGGTGGCACTTCCGTACAAATCACAACCGAGAACTTTCAGAGGCTACAATCAGCATAATGTCCGTGGCGAATCTTGACGGCGGGATGCGTCGGCAGATTTCAAAAAACCTCACTTTCTTGCACCCCCACGCCATGCCCATATTCAGCCCCTTGGCCTCTCTTCGACTCACTGCCCTTGCCGCTTTGACCTTGCTTGTCGCCGCAAGCGTTGGTTTTTCCGCTTCGGCCCAGACGGGTTTGGTGCGCTTGGGTGTGGGCGGAGCCGCGCCGGCATTTAACGCTCCGGTGAAAGCTGAAGCGACTTTTTCGGCCCCCAAGGTGGCCGCGGGCGGGCCGGCGGCGGTTGCGGTCACGGTGACCATCGCCCCGACGTTTCACATCAACCCCGATGAGCAGCGCGCGGGCCCCGCGTGGTTTCCCGGGCAGTACCCCACGACCCTGCGCATCGTGGACCCACCCCAAGGCGTTCGCGTGGGCCGCGTGCAGTTCCCCCAGCCCCATGCGTACAACGTGGACTATGCCGATCAGGCGATTGATGTCTACGACGGTGAGTTGGTGCTGTACGTGCCGCTGCTGATCGATCCTGGAACTCAACCGGGGGCGCTGTCGCTGGAATTGGAACTGGAGTTTCAGGCCTGCGACGCCACGCGCTGCCTGATCCCTGAAACCCTGCGACTCACCGCGGGCACCGAGATCCTTGCCACGGGTGTCGATCCCGGCGACGCCGATCCCGCGTTGGCTCAGAAGTTCTCCGCGTTTGATCCCGCGGGTTGGTCGCAGATGGCCGCGTCGGAGGACCCCACCGCACCGGTGGACTCCCAGGCATCAACCGATGCCCAAGACACGGGGACCCCGCGTGCGGGTGCAGCCACTTTGTGGGGCACCTTGTTGACCGCGTTGCTCGCGGGTTTCTTGCTCAACTTCACGCCCTGCGTGTTGCCGGTGGTTCCGTTGAAGGTCATGAACCTGGCCCATCACGCCGGCTCGCGGGGCCGCACGGTGCTGCTATCGCTGGTCATGGCCGCAGGCGTCGTGGGTTTTTGGATGGCCATCGCCGGGGCGTTGGTGGGGCTCAAGCAGTTTGGTGCGGTCAATCAGCTGTTTCAATACCCCGCATTCACCCTTTCGATGGGCGTCATCATCGCGGTGTTGGCGGTCTCGATGCTTGGGGTCTTCACGCTCAATCTTCCTCGCGCGGTCTACCAATTCAGCCCCACCAGCGACACGGTGGTGGGCTCGCTGGGCTTTGGCGTGATGACCGCGGTGCTGGCGACCCCCTGCGCCGGTCCGCTCATGGGCGGCGCAGCCATCTGGGCCACGCAACAAGGCACGGCCACCACCCTGGCGGTGTTTGCCGCGCTGGGCGCCGGCATGGCCTTGCCGTACTTGGGCCTGGCCTTGTTCCCAAGCCTGATGAAGAAGCTGCCCCGGGCCGGGGCCGGCAGCGAACTGCTGAAGCAGACCATGGGCCTTCTGATGCTCGCCGCCGCGGCCTTTTTTGTGGGCACGGGCATCGTGGGCCTTACCGCCGACGGCAGCAGCGCCCCCAGCGGCGTCTACTGGTGGGTGGTGGGGGCCTTGATCGTGCTGGCAGGTTTGTGGCTCTTGGTGCGTGGGGCGTTCAAGCTGGCCACGACTGTCCGCGGCCGCGTGCTGGCGGGGTTGCCGGCGCTTCTGCTGATCGCCTTGGGCGCGTGGGTGGGGGTGAACCTTTCGCACAACGAAGCCGCCACCACCGCGGCCATCTCGCCTGAAGCCGATGTCGCGGCCTACACCGGCGGGTGGATGTACTACACGCCCCAGCGTCTGGCCGCCGCGCAGGCCGCGGGCCGTGCGGTGGTGATCGACTTCACCGCCGACTGGTGTTTGAACTGCAAAGCGTTGGAAAAAACCGTGCTCGACACCGACGCGGTGCAGCAGGCCTTCGCCCACCCGGATCTCATCACCATGAAGGTCGACATCACCAGCGCCCGAAACGTCGACGGCAACGCGCTGCTCAAACAAATGGGCCGGATCACCATCCCGCTGCTGGTGGTGCTCAACGCCCAGGGCGACGAGGTCTTCAAAGCCGACTTCTACACGCCCAGCGACGTGGTCGAGGCGGTGCAGCAAGCGGTGGGCGGGGCGTCGGGCGTGTGATGACACGCGCTTTTCAAGCCGTGTGATTGTGTGAACCGGCTTGCCACCATGCAACGGGGGAACCCAGTCGGTGCCACAGGCTGAATCCTGCGACGACCATCACGACGCCCACGGCAACGATCAGGCTGCGCGGAGAACCGGTTTCAAGCATCACGCCGCAGTCGCCCACGTGATCCCACACCCCCGCGGCCAAATAACCGCCGTTGGCCACAAAACAGAAGCCCGCAAAGAACATCAGCCCGCTATGCAGCACGCGCGGCTTGCGGATCTTCCACGCCACCACCCGCGGCAACAGCGTGCCGATCAGAGGCCCCGCCCAAACCACCAGCCCAGGTGCGGGGTTGGGCTTGACGTCGGTGCGCGAGAACCCCAGCCAAGGCAACGACACGTCGGTCACGCGCCCGCCGCTGGCCCAACTGCCGATCACGTGCCCCAACTCGTGCACCGCCATCATGCCGTACCAGCTGGCGGCCAAGAGCGCTAACGCCGTCACACATGGTCGGGCTCGAATCATCGGGCCACTGTACCGCACGCTCAGGACACCCAAAACCCGGGGCTGATTAGAACGACGCGTCACGGGCAGACGAACGCGCCGACACTGTTAGCTCGCCAAACATGGCCTGGTACTCCGCCTGGCGTCCTGCGGCGGTGTAGGCCTGGGCCAGTGTTTTGAGAAAGTTGGGGGTGTAGTACGAGCGATCGGGTTTCGTGCGCTGCTGCTCCCACTGCGGACGGAAATAAGGCCACCACTGGGTCCACAACTCGGCGGTTTGCTCGTGGGTGAGCAGCATGTTTTCAAGCAAAATGCTTGAGGGGTGCGCGCGCAGCGGCAGCCCCTCGGGGGCCATCTCATTGCGCGAACACAGGCGGCCGAAAGCCCCCATGCGCTGGATGATGTCCAGGCCTTGGGCACGCAAAGCCTGGGGCGGCATGTCGCGGGGCATCTCGCCGCCGTCGGGGCCCACGGCGGCGCGGGATTGTCCGGTGGCTGCGACAAAGAGTGCAGACCGCCGCACCAACACATCCAATTTTTGCAGCATGATTCCCCAGTCGTCGGCCACCGCCGGCCCCACACGGTTGATCACCTGATCCACGTGGGCCTCGCGGGCACGCAGGCCCAGCCAGGTGGATTCGGTCAGGGGCTGAGGGTCTTGGGCCATGAGCGCGTGCCGGGCCAGGGACACGTCGTCGGGGCGGAAGAAGCAAGAGGCTTGATACGCCAGTTGCCGGGTTGCTGCGTCGCGCTGACGGCCTGTGGCGTTTTTCACCCGCGGCCGCGACAGGGCGGTAAGCAGCGGGTCTTCGGCGAGACGCTGGGTGAGCTCATCCACCACCGTCTTGCACTGGTCGGGGCACACCTCGGGCCTGGCGGGCTTCTGAGCAGCCTGCCACGCGGCGTGGGCTAGGCGATCCACCACGGCATCGATGTCGCCCGCCGACGCGTGGCCGGTGAACGTCCTGGGCATCCCGAACCCCGACCACAGGTTGAGCGTCACGGTGGTGAGGCTTGGGTCGTTTTCGTGCGTGTCGTAGCTGCCCCACAGGTAGTAATCCGCCGCGCACGCCCAGGCCTGCGGGGCGCGGCGGGTGAGGCCCACCAGGGCCAATCCCTGCGTGAGGCCATGCGACCCGGGGCGGGTGACCTGCACCAGACGCGGTCCAGAGAGCTCGCCAGCGCATTGCTCAAGGCTCTGGGGCAATGCGGCTTCCACGTGGTCCAGCTGGTGGTGGTCGGTGCGGTTGCGAAAAAACAGCAGCGAAACGACCGGGGCATCGTGCTGCTGCGCTAACTTGGTGTGGGCTGTTTTGACCAGACTGCGGACCGCGGTTTCCAGGGCATCGAGGTCGGTGAAGCCGGCGCGCTCCGGGTCCGGGCTCCAGGGCTGCTGGATTTCCGCCACCCGGCCGGCGGTGAGAAGATCGATCACCGTCAGGCGCAGCTGCGGGGCGTCGCCCGTCGCGTTGATCCACTGGCCGGTGACGATCAACTGGCAATCCAGCTTGGCGCCGATTTCCACCGCCCACGCCGGGTGGCCGGCGCCAAGTTCCGTGCCCGGGGCCATGGCCATGTCACGGCTGATGTCGCGCGCTGCGGCGTGCAGTTGGGCGTGATCCACCCACTGGGCCGCGGGGTCCGAAGTCAGTCGTTCGCGTAGCTGCGTGCTGAGCTTGCGGGCGTGTTGGTCGCCCATCCACGAATTGACGTCAATTCCAAAATCCATCAACGCCACCCGCGGACGATCCGGATACGGCGCCCGCGCAGGGCGTGGCATTCGTTTGAGTTGGCGCTGGGTCAGCTCGACGGTCCGCAGCTCGTCCCGTGTGGGTGTCACCGGGGTCCACAGCCACACCACCGGGGCCACGCCACGCGCCACCCACCCCCGGGCGCGTGTGCTGCGCGATGCCCGCACCGCCACCAGGCCCAGCAGCGTGGCTGCGATGAGCACAATCACAAGATGACGGACGCTGAGCTTCTTGAGCATGACCGTAAAGGGGCGACCCGCGCCGCCGCGAGGCAGGCCCGACATGCCAATCCACCCTCCCCACGAGGTCATGCGTCTTGACAAGCTGATTCAAAACCGGCGAGCTGGGCGACCGGCGTTCATTTGGATGATAGCACCCACGCCCGCCGGAGCCGCATCACGGGTGATTTCACCGACGGCGGGCGGCGGTGCTTGACCGTTGGCCATGGTGGATGGACAAAGCCATGGCCCCCAAATGGGCCTTCAGCGGCCCGGTTCGCCATGGTCTAGGCCACCGCAGCCCACGGCCCACGCCATGGAGCGAACCTTCTTCTTGGACGGCTCAGCCCGCGCTGACCTGTTGCCGCAGCAACGACACCCACGGCGCGCCCGTCCACGCGGGGTCGCTTAGCGCCGCGCGCAGCGCCGCCGCGTCGGCTTCGCGTGGGTCGTAGACCGCCACCACCGCCTCGTCGCCGGGTTTTAAGAAGGTGGTTTCGCCAAAGGGCAGGTAGCGTGTGGCCCCGATGGCCACCACCGCGTGGTCCGGGCATCCGGCGGCTTCCAGCATCGCCCCCACGTCTTCCAGCGGCCCACCATCGCCCTGCTGCTGCAGCCGTTCCACCAGCCAGTCGAGCAAGTCGGCATACAGGGTGCCGTAGCCCGCCACCGGGGCGTCTTCGCCGTAGGGGTGCAGCACCCCGTCACGCCGCAAAAAAGAGGCGAGGCGAACCTGCGACAACATCCCCTGCTCGGTGAAATCGTCCAGGACAAACAGTTGGTCGCTCGCAAAGCCCTGACTGTTGGCCCCCCAGTTCTTCTTCTCACTGATCTTGTTGGCTGCGGGGTTGCGCCACGAGCAGTCGTTAAACGCCCCAAAGCCCAAGGGCACCACCTTCAACACGCCACGGTCCGGGCTGTAGTGCAGTTCGCACCACAAACCCACTTCGGGTTCGATCTGCAGATTGGCCTGGTCTGACGGAGGCGGCGTGATGGTCTGGACGCTGGTGGGATACACCTGCAGACGCGTGGGCACGTCTGTGGAGGCGCCGGGCAGGTAAAACGGAAAGACCCCCTTGGGCCGGTTGGCCTGGGCCTTCACGTCCACGAAGTCCGCCGCCTCGCCGGCCTGCTCTAGGTGGCCGGCAAAGTTGCCCGCCACCCCCAGCCCCGCGGCCCGGCGCAGCGCAGAATCATCCAGGGTCAACGTTGTGGTGGGGCGGTTCATGGGCCCATCATCGACGATCCCACACGCCGCGGCAACGCCGCGTTTGCGCTTAAACGCGTCAACGCGATACTGACCCGAGGGTTTTATAGCCCCTCAGATCGCACATGCCTGCCATGCCGCTGAGCACGTGGTGTGGTCAGCGGTCTGGTCCGTGGTGGTTTTAGTTTTCTTCGTCGTCCAGCTCGGGGCGACCGATGGTGCCACCGGAGCGGTGCACTTTTTCGATCAGCATGTCCGAGTTCTTGCCGCGGTCGATCATGTCGCCGGCGCCAATCCATCCCTTGGCGTACAGCTCCCACAGGAAGTCGTCGAGCAGCTTCATGCCGAACTTGCGGCCGGTCTGGATGGCCGAGTCGATCTTGAAACTCTGTGCTTCGCGGATGAGGTTGCTGATCGCGGGGGTGACGACCATGAACTCGTAGGCGGCGACCATGCCCTTCTTATCGACGCGCTTGAGCAGCTGCTGCGAGAGCACGGCGATCAGGGCGGTGGACAGCTGGGCACGCACCTGCTGCTGCTGGTTGGTGGGGAAGGCGTCGATCAGGCGGTTAATCGTTCCGGCAGCCGAGTTGGTGTGCAGCGTGCCGAACACCAGGTGGCCGGTTTCCGCCGCGGTGATGGCGGCTTCAATGGTTTCCAGGTCACGCATCTCGCCCACGAGGATGCAGTCGGGGTCTTGCCGCAGGGCGCGGCGCAGGGCCTCGGAGAAGCTGGGCACGTCGGTGTGCACCTCACGCTGGTTGATGACCGACTTCTTGTGCTCGTGGTAGTACTCGATCGGGTCCTCGACGGTGATGATGTGCCGGTCGAGGTGGATGTTGATGTAGTTGATCATCGACGCGAGCGTGGTCGTTTTTCCCGAGCCGGTGGGGCCGGTGACCAGGAACAGCCCGCGGGGCCGGCGGATGAGGTCTTGCACGATGGGCGGCAGGCCGATGACCTCGATGTCCAGCAGCTTGCTGGGGATCCGCCGCAGCACCATGGCCACGCTGCCTTTTTGTTTGAAGATCGACACGCGGAACCGGGCGGATTTCTCCGGGTCGTCCTGCGGGCCGAAGCCGAAGCCGAAGTCGGCCCCGCCTTCTTCTTGCAGCTCGTTCTGGGCGCGTTCGGGGCTGATGGATTTCATCAGCGCGGTGGTGTCTTCGGGCTCAAGGGATTTGGTCTTGAGCTCAATCAGACGCCCGCTCATACGCACGGTGGGCGGCTTGCCCACGGTGAGGTGCAGGTCGCTGGCTTCTTGGCGGATGACGGTGTCGAGCAGGCGGTCGATCTGGACGGTGGACATGGGCGGGCGCTCGGGAGGAGTAGGCGTGGGGTGCGTGCGTGAGGGGGGAGCTGTTAGCTGTTAGCCTTTAGCCGTTAGCAAGAGATCAAAGGGGGCGGAGTCGCGTACATGGTCGTGAGTGAGTGGTTAAAGGGTGGTTTTTTCAAGGCAGTGCGCCCGCTTGCGTCTTGCTAACGGCTAGAAGCCAACGGCTCCCAGAACGCATCTCAAACGATCGCCACGACCTCGCGGCCGCGCAGCCCCGCGGTCTAGGCGACCAGCTCATCGTCTTCTTCGGCGACTTCCACCACGCCTTCGACCTGGGCGATGCGGGCGACCTCGTCGAGGGTGGTTTTTCCTTCGAGGACCTTCAGCACCGCGTCGCCGCGGAGATCACGCATGCCCGAGTTTTTGGCGGCCTGGCGGATCTTGGACAGCGGGGCCCGGTTGAAGGCCAGCTCGCGGATTTCGGCGTTCATTTTCATGAACTCGTAGACGCCGCGTCGGCCCAGATAGCCGCTGCCGCCGCAACGGTTGCACCCGACAGGTTTACAAACATTTCGTCCCTTTAGCTCGTCTAGCGTGACGCCGCAGATGGCCATCTGCTTGGGATCAAATTCGGTTTCGGGTTCTTTGCAGTCGTCGCACAAGATCCGCACCAGCCGCTGGGCGAGCACGGCCTGGATCGAGCTGGCCACCAAGAAGGGCTTGAGGCCCATGTCGATCAAACGCGTCATCGCCGACGGGGCGTCGTTGGTGTGCAACGTGCTGAAGACCATGTGGCCGGTGAGGGCGGCCTGGATCGCGACCTCGCCCACTTCGCGGTCGCGGATTTCACCGACCAGGATGATGTTGGGGGCCTGACGCAGCATGGCCCTCAAGATCAGCTTGAAGTCCAGCGGCGGGTCCATGTTCATGTTGACCTGGCACTGGTTGATCCCTTTGAAGTTGTATTCGATGGGGTCTTCGGCAGTGATAATCTTGCGGTCTGGCCGGTTGAGGTCGGCCAGGGCCGAATACAACGTGGTGGTTTTGCCCGAGCCGGTGGGGCCGGTGACCAAGAAGATGCCGTTGGGCCGGTTGATGACCGCGTTGAAAGACTCGAGCGTGTCGGGCTGCATGCCCAGCTTTTCAAGGCCCAGCTGCGCGGCGTCGGGCCGCAGAATACGCATGACGATCGATTCGCCGTGGTAAGTTGGGCAGCTGCTGAAACGGAAGTCGATGGTGCTGGCGCCCAGGCGCATCTTGATGCGACCGTCTTGGGGGATGCGCTTCTCTTCGACTTTCACCCCGGCCATGATCTTGAGGCGGGCGATCACTGAGCCTTGGGTGCGTTTGGGGATGGTCTGCTGTTCGTGGCAGACGCCGTCGATGCGGTAGCGCAGGCGAACACGTTTTTCGAAAGGCTCGATGTGGATATCGCTGGCGCGGTTGTTGACCGCCTGGGCGATGATCTGGTTCACCAGCTTGATGATGGGGCCCTGGTTGGCCTGCGAGTCGTCGTCGGCGTCGATGTCGATCGAGCGGTCCATCGACTTGTCGAGCGTGCGGTCCAGGGTCATGTCGACCGAGCTGTCGATCGACATGTCGATGGTGAGCTTGTCGATGCTGTCCTTGATGTCGGACATCACGCTGTCGATGTACTCGCTGATCTTGCTCTTGGCCGAGAGGGCAAGCTCCATCTTGCCTCCCAAGCGGAACTGCAGGTCGTCGATCAGGTTGATGTCCATCGGGTCGTGAACGAGCACCTTGAGGGTGTTGCCTTCTTTGCCCAGAGGCAGCACCTTGTATTTCTTGATGAGGTCCTGAGGGATCAGGTTCATGTTCTCGCGGTTGATGACGTTGGGCTGGTCGAGGTCGACGAACTCAAGTCCGAACTGACTGGCCAGGGCCTTGGCCACGTCGTTCTCGGTGACCACACGGGCGGCGACCAGGGTTTCGCCCAGACGCTTGCGGTGTTTTTCGGCGAGCTTGAGGGCTTCGGCGAGCTGCTCCTCGGTGACGAGGCGCCACTGCTTGAGAATCTGGCCGATCTGGAGTCGTTTGCGTGCCATAGAGGTCTCGGGTCGGCCGTGGGGCCGGGAATCGGGGGAGGCGAACTGCGCCGAGCATTGTTCCGCCTCGCATGCCGGTCACAGGATTGTGCGGCTTAGCGCGCCCCGGGCGGGCGGGTGGCAGTAGGTTGAATGATAACCCCCGCACGCTCCGAGCGTCGTTGAGAGCGGTTGCTCCGCGGCTCGGCCCTTGGGTCCGATATCTTTTTTGATGCAGGCAAAAGGGCGTTGGCCCCCGTGGCGTTGGTTCAGTGGGGCATGGGGTAACGCTTGCACAGGGCCACCACGTCGTGGCCGGCGGCTTGGAGGGTGGCCGCGTCGCCTTTGCTGGTGAGCACCCGGTCGATCAGGCTTGCGACTTCGACCATGGCTTCTTGGCCCAGACCGCGGGTCGTGAGCGCCGGGGTGCCCAATCGGATGCCCGAGGTCTTGAAGGGCGAACGGGTCTCGTTGGGCACGGTGTTCATGTTGGCGATGATTCCCGCAGTTTCGAGCCAGGCCGCGGCGTCTTTGCCAGTGAGCTCGGGGTCGGTGGGGCGAAGGTCGATGAGCAGCAGGTGGTTGTCGGTGCCGTTACTGGCGAGCTTGTAGCCCTTATCGGTGAGGGCTTTGGCCAGGGCGGCGGCGTTGGCCACGACGTCGGCGGCGTAGGCCTTGAACGACGGCTGCAGGCACTCACCGAAGGCAACGGCCTTGGCGGCGATCACGTGCATGAGCGGGCCGCCCTGGGTGCCGGGGAACACGGCGGTGTTCAGCCGGCGGTCGAGGCCCAGCGGGCCGTTCTTGCCCATCTTCTGCAGGCGTTCGGGCAACTCGGCTTCGGTGTTGGCGAGGATGAGCCCGCCGCGTGGGCCGCGGAGGGTTTTGTGGGTGGTGGTGGTGACGATGTGGCAGTGCGGGAAGGGGCTGGGGTGGGTGCCGCCGACGATGAGCCCGGCGATGTGGGCGACGTCGGCCCACAGGAGAGCGCCGTGGCGGTCGGCGATTTCGCGGAAGCGGGCGAAGTCGACGGTGCGGGGGTAGGCGCTGTAGCCGCACATCAGCACCTTGGGTTTGTGCTTGGCGCAGACCGCTTCGACGCTGTCATAGTCCAGGTGGCCCCAGTCGTCGCGCGACTCGTCGGTGACCAGGTTGTAGGTCACGGGGTTGAGCCACTTGCCGCTGATGTTCACCGGGCTGCCGTGGGTCAGGTGCCCGCCGTCGGACAGCTCGATCGCGGCGAAGGTGTCGCCGGGGTCAAACAGCGCCAGCTGCACCGCGAAGTTGGCGCTGGCGCCCGAGTGGGGCTGGACGTTGGCATACGAGCAGCCAAACATCTCTTTAGCGCGGTCAATGGCCAGGTTTTCGACGGTGTCGTAGTGCTCGCAGCCCGAGTAGTAGCGCTTGCCGGGGTAGCCCTCGGCGTACTTGTTGGTCATCACCGTGCCTTGGGCGGCCATGACCGCGGCGCTGGTGTGGTTTTCGCTGGCGATCAGCTCGAGGGTGTGCTCTTGGCGCTGGGTTTCGGCGCGGATCAGCTCGGCGACCTTGGGGTCGGCGGCGGCGAGGGTGGTCAGGGGGTGATCGGCGGTCGTGGGATCGGTGGCGGGCATGGTCGGGCTCAGAGTGGCGTAAGGGGCGGGGACTGGCGTGAGGTTGGGGCTGCAGTCTAATCAAGGCTCAGCGTGGCGATGCAGCGCCCGGCAGGATGTGGGTTTTCTGCCTACTGGTAAGCAGCAGGGTGTTATTGACCACGGCCATGCGGCCCGGGCCCAGAAGGCCTGCGGGGACCGTGGTGAGTTGGCGGTCCATGATGCGGCCGGTGTCCAGATCCAGCCGAAAGAGTTCGACCGTGGCGTCGCTGTCATCACTTGATGCCGTGGCCACCAGCGCCGAGCCGTCGAGCAACACGACCGAGATCCGGCCACCTGGGATCAGGGCCGCGGCGCTGCGCCAGGCCGTGCGGCCTTCGCGGGTGAGGGCCGTGAGACCGGCACGATCGTGGTCCAGCAGCAGGCGATCGCCGACGGTGTGCAAACGCGAGCCGGCGGCCAAGGCCGTGGTCTGCCCGATGACAGCGCCTTGCTCCAGATTGACGGTGACGATCCTGGCGCCGTCGGTGGCGATCAGGGTGTTGCCCAACAGACGCACATCGGTGAGGCCCGCGTCGAGGGGGCTAAAAGCCGCCCGCCAGCGGACAGCGCCGGTGCCCGGGGCGTGGGCCGACAACTCGGTGGGGCGGAGCACCAGCACCTCGCCGTTTGGACTGATGCCTGCCCACCGCGCCGCGTCAGGGGCTTCAAGATCCTGCAGGTGGGGGCGACCGGTGGTGAGATCCAGCACCTGCACCACGCCAGACTCGGCTCCGGTGCCGGCGCCGCGCAGCCCGCCGATCAGTAAAAGCCCGTCGGCGACGCGTGTCCACGCTACGGCTTCGATGGGCAACTCTTGGTGCCACAGCGCGATGCCCGTGTAACGGTCGAAGGCCGCGGCGCGTCCCACCGCGTCGACGACTGCGATGGTGGATTCCCCCGCGTCGACCATGGGCGGTGTGTCGCGCGCCGCACGCAGGCGGGCCTGGTTCTCGCGGGCGGCGTAAGCGGGGCGAGAAAAATCACTCTCGATGAGCTCGATGGACGCGCCCGCCGCGGCACGACGCGCCGCGGCCACGCGGCCGCCGACGCCAAGTTCGGAAAGCAAACTTTCGACAGCGACTGCGGGGAAGATCTCACGCCCGTCGGCCGTGGCGCGAACGGTGACCCGCCCGGCCCGTGGCGACCACAGCACCGCGGAGTCAGCGTTGAGGTTGATCAGCACGTGGTCGTGTGGGTCGTCTTTAACGCTCCACTGCGCAGGGCCCTGTAAGGCGGGGCTGTGGAAGGCCAACCTCCCGGCCTGCGGGCCGCGGAGCAAGACCCGGTGGCTGGGCACCGAGGCGGTGGCTTGGGCAAGTCGTTGCCCGGGCTCGGTGCGGGCCGGACCCAGCGGAAAGTGCAGACGACTGATTGCCGCGCTTGGAGCGTCGTCCGCCAAAGTGGCGGCCCAGGCCGCGGCGGAGATCTGGCGGCCGTCGGGCGTGGTCAGCAGCAGGGACGGGCTGTCGCGGTGGACCTGGATCAGCCAGCGGACGGCGGCGGCGGGCCGGTCTTGCGAGAGATAGTGGGTGGCCAGGGCCGCGGCGGCGGCGGAGCGTCCGGCGTCGTCGACCGACAGGCTGTGGCTGCGTCGCAAAGTGGTGGCGGCCGCGGCGGGGATGTGGCCTTCGGACTGCAGCTGCCCGGCCCGAAGCAGGGCTTGGGCCGCGGCAGCGCCCAAGGGGTAGCGGTGGGCCAGGGCCAGATAGGGCTCTGGGTCGTCGACGACGCCTTGGTTGAGCTGCTTGAGCGCCATGGCCGCCCGGCGGGCATGTGGGGCGTAGACGCCGCGGCCCGAGCGTGCAACCAGGTCTTGCAGGGCTTGCCGGGCGACGACACCGCCGCGGCGGGCCACGCCGTGGCGGTGGATGCGCTCGGATGAGAGAGCGTCGTTGCCGAGCACTGCTTGGTACAGATCCGCGGCCTGCGTGGGGCGGTCTTGGGTTGCCGCAGCGCTCGCCCGGGCCAAGGTGTAGCTCAAAAGTTCGTGCGGGCTGCGGGCGGCCCCCGCAATCCGGTCAAAGATGCGGTCCACGTCGTGCGGATCCAGGGTGCCCGCCGCCCGGTCGGTGAGCGATAGCAGCGTGTCCAGTGTGTGGGCACGCTGCTCGCGGTCGGCGGGCTCGACGGTCTTGACGGGGGCGTCAAGGCTTTGCAGTGTGTGGTTGATGCCGCGGAGCACCGCTTGGGCCGTGGGAACAGGGGGGTGGGAGGCGTTGGCCGCGGGGACCGACGCGGCATTGAGTGCCAGCGTGGCCATGCTCAGCCCGATCTCGGGGGCATGCGGCTGCTGGTCGGCGCGCTCTTGCAGGGTGGCGTAGGCCGCGGACCAAGGCGTGTAGCTGGCCAAGGACCGGCGGGTCACTGTGACCAGGCCGTGCTCGACGGCCACGAGGGCACCGGGATGAGCCAGTGTGGCTGCGTACCGAATGTCCCCTGACTGCAGGTCTAAACCGGTGAGACGCCCCTCGGCATCCAACAGCCACACGCGCTCGCCGGCGAGGGCCATGTCGGTCCCGCCGTCTGGGTGGGTCCAGGCTGGGGTGAGATCCTCTCCGTGAAGACGATGAACCACGCCGTGCAGGGTGCTCACCAGCAGGTCGCCGCCGGGCAGCGCCTGCAAGCGGGCCATACCCGCCAGCGATGACGTGGCGGACAGTGACACGCGGGTGCGGCCGGTGTCGGCTTCCAGCAGCAGGCCAACGTCTGGGCCGTGTTGCACGGGCAGAAGTACCCCGCCGCGCACCGCCACAGGCGCGGCCCCAGCGCTCAGCGGTGCAAAGCCCGGATGCGTTGATGAGGTCGCGGCATCTTTGGACGCAAAGACACGTAGCCAACGCACTGCACCGGTGGGGGCGTCCAGCGCCGCGGCGGCCCCCAAGTTGTCACAGAAGTACACCCGTCGGCGGTCTGCAGAGAGGCTCATCGACGAGAGCGCGATGCCTGCACGCCGGGCCTGGGGGCCTTGGGTGCTGGCCACGTGACGCCGCCAACGCAGGGCTCCCGTGGCGCGGTCAAAGGCCACCAAGTAGGAGTCTTCAAAACTGGACACCTGGCTGCGACGGGCCGCGACGATCACCAAATCGTCGGTGAGCAGCGGCGTGCCGTGAAAGGACGCCCGGGCCACCACCGCGTCCACGTCGCTGGGGCGGACGCTCCACAAGGCTTGGCCCCGCTTGGTGTCCAGACACACCAGCACGCTGAGGGGGGCTGGCGGGTTAAGTCCCTGCCGGCCACGCAGGGTGCGTACCGCCCCCAACACTGCAAACGCGTATGGGCGGTGGGCGGTGGCGGCGACGGTCCTGGCGTCAGGCAAAGTTTGCACGGCGCCTCCCCGCCAGAGCTCTTGCGGGGCATCCGCAGCCGGGGGAACGGGCAGCGCGTGGCTCCAACGCATCCGCCCGGAGACCGCGTCCAGCGCGTAAACCCGCTGGGTGTCATTGGCCAGGATCAGTTCGCCGTGCGCCACGGTCCCCAGCGGGGAGGTGGGCGTGGCACGGGTGGCCGTGTACGCGCGGTAGGTACCGGTATCGTCTGGGGCGGGCTCGGGTTCGCTGAGGGTCACGCGCCAAAGGGGCTGGGGCGATGGCCCAGGGGCGGCCCGTGGATCGGCTTCTGCGGCGGCGCTGTCGGTGGCCGGTCGAGGCGGGCCGGTCAGCTGCGCGGCCAACTCCGCGGCCAACTCTGGCCCAGAGAGCGCGGCCACCTGATTCAGGGCCGCCTCGCGCGCTGCCGCGTCATTGACCAAGGCCGCGGACCAGGCGCTCAGCGTCCAGAAGCGTTTAGCGGCGTCGGTGTCCATTGAAAGACTTGCATCGCCTTGGCCGGTAAACTCGGGTAAGGCCGCCAAATCATTGAGCTCGTCGCAGGCTGCCAAGCCCTGGCCTGCGCGGATGTGACGGGCGGCCAGATCCAAGGCCGCATCGCGTCCGGGGCCCGAGCCGGCGTAGCGCCCCGCGACCGCGGCTAGGGCAGCCCGCGGGTCCTGAGCCCGATGGGAGGCGTGGCGAGCACGCAGCGCCGCGGCGTCGAAGCGTTGCCGGTACGCCGCCCGCAACACCGATTCGTCCAGCAGCCGCAAACCCACCCAGCGTGCGCCGTCGACATAGTGCCCTGGCTCACGCTCCATCAAGCGGGTGCCAAACTCCATGCGCAGGCTCTGCAGCAGGGCGGCGGCCTCACCAGGGCGTCCCGCTTCCAGGTGTTCTTGGGCCTGTCGGGCGCGTTGCACCGCATCGGGCGAATCTTCCAGGTAAACCGCCCCAAGGGCCCTTGACCCCGGGACCATTGCCGCAGCGGTGACCATGGCCCCGATCAGCAGGGCGGAGACTCCTGAGACCCGACAGCCCCGCGGGCTGCTCCCCGCACGCCGCAACCCGATGAAGTATGAGAACGCCGGCATGGCTCAGAGTGTAGCCCGGCTTTTGCCAGAGTTCGCAGGCCTCCACCGAGACTCGGCGTACCCAGCACGCTGCTAAACTCTGTGCCCCGTAACACGGTTATTCGCTGTGCGGGAATCTCGAGCCAACCATCACACCCCTCCCCGAGACGTCCATGCCCGCCCAAGCCTCCTCGTCGTTCTCCGCCGCCCGCGCCCCCCGCGTTGCGATTGTGGGCGCCACGGGTGCCGTGGGAGAAGAGTTTTTACGGGTGCTCGATCAGCGGTCCTTCCCGATGACCAGCCTGAAACTACTTGCCTCGGCGCGCTCGGCGGGCAAAACCCTGAGTTTTGGGGATCAGACCCTGACCGTCGAAGCCTTGGGAGAACACAGCTTCGATGACGTGGACCTGGCGCTGTTCAGCGCCGGCGGATCGATCAGCCGCGAGTACGCGCCGCTTGCGGTCAAGGCCGGGGCCGTGGTCGTGGACAACTCGTCGGCCTTCCGCATGACCGACGGCGTGCCGCTGGTGGTGCCCGAGGTCAACCCCCAAGCCGTCACCGAAGCCGGGATCGGTCTGCGCAAAGAGCTCAAGGCAGGCATCATCGCCAACCCCAACTGCTCGACCATCATCATGTTGCTTGCGGTCAACCCGCTGCATCGCTTTGCAGGCGTTGAGCGGATTGTGGTCAGCACCTACCAAGCGGCCAGCGGGGCGGGCGCCGCGGCCATGCGTGAGCTTGAGCAGCAAACCCGTGAAGCACTCTCCGCCCCCGGTGGCACGGGCACGGTGGAAACCCAAGACGTGTTTGGCATGCAGTACGCCTTCAATCTCTTTAGCCATAACAGCCCGGTGGAGATGGGTGGGTACAACCAAGAAGAGCTGAAGATGGTGCACGAGTCTCACAAGATCTGGAACCAAGACGCCGACCAAGGTGCAGCGGTTTCGCCCGAACGCATCCGCACCGGCATCACCGCCACGTGTGTCCGCGTGCCGGTGATGCGGGCCCACGCCGAGAGCATCAACCTCACCTTCCGAGACGAATGCTCAGAATTGAAAGCTTCGGAGCTGTTGCGGGCCGCGCCCGGGGTGACCCTGCAGGACGATCGCGCGGCCAACGCCTTTCCGACCCCGTTGCAAGCCAGCCACCAAGACGACGTGTTTGTGGGCCGCGTGCGTCGGGACCTCAGTCAGCCCGAAGGCCGTGGCCTTGACTTGTTTGTCTGCGGCGACCAGATCCGTAAGGGGGCGGCCCTCAACGCGGTACAGATCGCAGAATTGCTGTTGGAGCGACGAGGCGCCGAACGCTAAGCGGCTTCCGCCGTCGACTCGCTGTGCGGGGTGAACACCCGTACGCGGTTGCGGCCCGCGTCTTTGGCCGCATACACCGCCCGGTCTGCGGCCTTCATCAACACCTCGGACCGCGAGAAAGTCGTGCCGTCGTGACACGCCACGCCCAAACTACAAGTCACTCCCAGTTTCGCCCCGGTGTCGCTGGGAACGTTACAGGTTGCGGCGACCTGGTGCCGGGTCCGCTCGGCCAACTCAGCGGCCACGCGGCGGGTCACACCCGGGCACAGCACCGCAAACTCTTCACCGCCGTAGCGGTACACCGTTCCCGCCACGCCGACGGCTTCTTTTAATGTCTGGGCGAAAGCGATAAGTACGGCATCGCCCACCGCGTGGCCGTGGCTGTCGTTGAAGTTCTTAAAGTGGTCTACGTCGGTGAAGATCACAGACAGCGGGGCCCCTGCACGGGCCAAGGAAAAGCGCTTGTCCAGATCTTGATCGAAAGCGCGGCGGTTGGAGAGCTTGGTCAAGGCGTCGGTGGTCGCGTCTTCCAGAAGCTGCTGGGTTTGCTGGTGCTGACGCATACTCAGCTTGAGCAGCGCTTCGTTGGCCGCCTGCAAAATCTCTCCCGCGTCGCCCAGGTTCCCTGCGGGCAACTCGAAGAGACGCTGCATCTCTGCAGTCACCTCGTGGATCTGAATCAACAGCGGCTCGGTCGCGTCGGGGGTCAGTCCAAACCAGGTTTCGGCACGCTCCTGCAGCTTTTTGAGCGTCTCGCCCGAGACCGCGGCGGAGCGGACAAAGACCTCGGCGACCAAGTTGCCGATGGCCACGCAGCGGGCCACGAAGTCCGCGGCGCCCGCCTCGTCTTGGGCTTCTGGATCGGCCGGGGTGTCCAGCAGCGTGTGGTGGCCGCGGATCGCATAGCCCAGCAACGCGGGCAGGTTCCACGAGTGTGCCAGCTGTTCGCCCACTTCGGCGTGCGTCACTCCCAACTGCTCCTTCTCAGCCGCCGCTAAGGCGGTGTGGTGGCCGCCAGCAGAGTCGGTCACGGCCTCGTAGTCTTCGCCCAGCACTTGGTGCATGGCGATCATGCCCATGTCTTGCAGCAGCCCGCCCAGAAAAGCCTCTTCGGTGAAACGGCTACCGGCGTTGTCGGCAAACATTTTGGCCGCGGTGGCGCTCAGTAGCGACCGTTTCCAGTAACTGATGTGGTCAAAGCCCTCGCCGTCTTCAGCCGACTGCTGAAGATTGGGGACCAAGCTGAAGCCCAACGCCACGGTTTTCACCGTTCGCAAACCCAAGACGACCAGCGCCTGGTTGACGCCTGTGACCAGCCCCGCTTGGCCGTAATAGCTGCTATTGACCGTCTTGAGAATCCGCGCGGTCAACGCGGGGTCGTTCTTGACCGCTGCGGCAATCTCATCGAGTTCTACGTCTTCTTGCTGAACCAGTTCGATGACCTTCAAGGCCACCGCGGGCAGGCTGGGCAGCCGGGGCGAAGCGAGCACGCGTTGAAGAAGTTCTTCGTTCATGGGAGCACTGGTGAGTGGCGGAAGATTCAGGGCGGCTGCTTAAGTAATCACTCCAATGACGTATCGTCCCTTTTCACATCAAGACTTAACGCGGCCCGCGCCGCCACGTGCAAGGTCGCGTGGCGAAGCCTCTGCTGCGCCTTCTGTAACCATTTTGCCGCCTTTTCGTGCCTTGATGCTTACCTCAACCGCCATGCGAAAGTCCAAACAACAACAAACCGCGGCCTTGGCCGCGGCTCGTTGTTATTTGGACCGTATCGGCGGCTGATCGCCGTTGCAGGTGGGCGAGGGTTATCCCTCGGCGCCGGCTTCAGCGGTCAGGGGGTCGGCGTCCGAATCTGACGCGTCGTCGTGGGCAGACGGGGCGGTGGGCTTGTCTTCGGCCACGAAGGTCAAGTGGTCCTTCTCTTCGTGCTTGCTGATACGGATCAAGTGACCGCCACGGAATTCGTCACGCAGGATCGACTCGCTCAGGGGGTCTTCGACGTACTGCTCGATGGCACGCCGCAGCGGGCGGGCCCCGAAGTCTGGGTTGTACCCCTTGTCGATCAAGAAGTCCTTGGCGTCCTGGTCCAGCTCGAAGCTCATGTCACGCTCGACCAGCCGCGCCAGCACCTTGCCCAGCTCGAAGTCCACGATGCCGGTGAGGTCCTTCTTTTCGAGAGGGCGGAAGACAATGGTGTCGTCCAGGCGGTTGATGAATTCGGGGCGGAAGTACCGCTCGATCTCGTTCATCAGGGTCTTTTTGATTTTGTCGTAGTCGGCGTTTTCATCGGCCTTGCCGAAGCCAAAACCGGCTTTGTTCTTGATCAAATCAGCACCGATGTTGCTGGTCATGATCAGGATCACGTTGCGGAAGCTTACGTGGCGGCCGAAGCTGTCGGTCAGCTCACCCTCTTCCATCACCTGCAGAAGCATGTTGAACACATCGGGGTGCGCTTTCTCGATCTCATCCAGCAGCACCACCGCGTAGGGGCGGCGGCGGATCTGCTCGGTGAGCTGGCCGCCTTCTTCGTAACCCACATACCCAGGAGGCGCGCCGATCAGCCGGCTCACGTTGTGCTTCTCCATGTACTCGGACATGTCGATGCGGATCAGGCTGTCCGCGTCGCCGAACATGAACTCGGCCAGGGCCTTGCTCAGCAGGGTCTTACCCACGCCCGACGGGCCCACGAAGATGAACGAGCCCATGGGGCGGCGCGGGTCCTTGAGACCCGAACGGGCCCGGCGGATGGCCTTGCTAATGGTCTTGATGGCCTCATCTTGCGACACCACGGTCTTGTGCAGCTCGTCTTCGAGCTGCAACAGGCGCTCGGTCTCGGCTTTTTCCAGCCGCGTGAGCGGCACGCCGGTCATCTTGCTCACAACCTCGGCGATGACCTCTTCGTCGACGATGCCGTCAACCTCTTTGGCCTTGGCCCGCCAGTCACGTTGGATCTGTTCTTTTTCGCGGCGCAGGCCCTCGGCCTGGTCACGCAGTTCCGCAGCCCGCTCGTAGTCCGCGGCCCGGACGGCCTCGTCCTTCTCGACACTCAGCCGCTCGATGTCGGCTTCCAGGTCGGCCATGTTCGGGGGCTTGCTCATCGACTTGAGACGGATACGAGCACCCGCCTCGTCGATCACGTCGATCGATTTGTCGGGTTGCACACGGGCGGTGATGTACCGCTCGCTCATCTCCACCGCCGCCTCGACCGCAGCGTCGGTGATCTTCACGCGGTGGTGGGTTTCGTAGCGGTCACGCAAACCCTTGATGATGGAGACCGTGTCTTTCTTGTTGGGCGGCTCGACCATGATGGTCTGGAAGCGCCGCTCCAACGCGCCGTCCTTCTCGATGTACTTGCGGTACTCATCGAGGGTGGTAGCGCCCACGCACTGGATCTCGCCGCGAGAGAGGGCGGGCTTGAGCACATTGGAGGCGTCGATCGCCCCTTCGGCTCCGCCGGCACCGACCAGAGTGTGCAGCTCGTCGATGAACAGCAACACGTTTTTAGCACGACGCACCTCGTTCATGACCGCCTTGATGCGCTCTTCGAACTGGCCGCGGTACTTGGTTCCCGCCACCATCATGGCCAGGTCCAGCACCACGATGCGGCGGTCTATCAGGATCTCGGGCACTTCTTGGTTGATGATCTGCTGGGCCAAGCCCTCGACGATCGCAGTCTTGCCCACGCCCGCCTCACCCAGAAGCACCGGGTTGTTCTTACTGCGGCGGCACAGGATCTGGATCAAGCGCTCGATCTCGTCAGCGCGGCCGATCACCGGGTCCAGGGTGTTTTCTTTGGCCAGCTCGGTCAGGTCGCGGCCGAAGCTGTCCAGGGCCGGGGTCTTGCTCTTGGTCTTGCCCTTGCCGCTGCGGCGTCCGCTGCCCCCTTCTTCGGGCCCCTCGTCCCCGCCGGCGGTGGCTTCTTCGGGCTCCACACCGGCGCCCAGCAGGTTAAGCACCTCTTCACGCACGTCGTCGAGCTTCAGGCCCAGGTTCATCAGCACCTGGGCGGCCACGCCCTCGTGCTCACGCAGCAAGCCCAGCAGCAGGTGCTCGGTGCCCACGTAGTTGTGGTTAAGGTTGCGGGCTTCCTCAATCGCGTACTCGATGACCTTCTTGGCCCGCGGAGTCTGGGGCAGCTTGCCCATGGTCACCATGTCTGGGCCGCTCTTGACCAGCTTCTCGACTTCGAGTCGCACCTTACGCAGGTCGACTTCCAAGTTCTTGAGCACGTTGGCACCCACGCCCGAGCCTTCTTTCACCAGCCCCAGCAGGATGTGCTCGGTGCCAATGTATTCGTGGTTAAAGCGCTGGGCTTCTTGGTTGGCCAGGGCCATCACTTTGCGGGCGCGGTCGGTAAATCGTTCGAACATGGTGCCTCTTTAATCGAGCGTGGCTTGAGAGCCGGGGTTGCCGTGAAGAAGGACCCTCTGTGAGGGGCTTGGGGGCGTGCTGCTTTGATTCATCATAGCGCAACGAATCTGGGCATATCGGGCGTTACGGTTCAAGTACCGCAAACGCGATGTCAACACGCCGTACCGCTCTATCGGCCGCCACACGTAACCCCCGTGACCAGCGTGCGCCCCGCGGGCAGGAAAAGTTCAAATGGCATGCGTCTATGGCAGACCGGCGAGCGCCGTTCGCCCGCCTGCACAGTATTTGCAGCCGTTGCGTTGCGGGATCACGCCGCGTGCTGGGTGACGCGTGGGTCTTATGGGTCTTATGGGGCGTAGGGGGCCGTGGTTCGCGGCGGTGGCGAATACGTCTCAAGGAACGCGATGAGGGCGGCCACATCGCCCGCAGGCAAGTGCCGATACACCGACATGGCCTGGGTGTAACCCGCCACCACCTCGTCCCGGGACGCAAGAATCGAACGCGCCAAGTAGGCCCGGTCGCGCACCACCGTCTGGCCGCTCACCAACACCGCGGGGCTGTGATACAGCCGGGCCAGCCGCGGCGCCCCGCGGCTGGCGCCTTTGAGCACGTGGCAGTTCGCGCAGCTGTTGGCGTAATACAGCGCCTCGCCACGCTGCACCCGGGCGGTCAGGGCCGCCTCGGGAAGGGCGGTTTCAAGCAGCGCGACCACTTGGGCGGGGGTGGCCGGCGGGGGGCGGTCGCAGCCTGTGAACAGTCCGCAGAACAGCAGCAACAGCGGCAGTGGGGGAGGCAAGCAGCGCACGCGGGCCATGGTAGGGCGGGAAGAAGCCCACCTGCCCGCCTGCCCGCCTTCTACGGCTCGCCCGCGACCCGCAGGCCCGGGGCTGCTAATCTGTGCGCTGGGCATCGCCTCTTGGCCTGTCACGAATTTCACACCAACAACACGCAGAAAGACACTCTCATGGGCTTGATGGACGGCAAAAAAGGACTGGTTTTCGGCATCGCCAACGAGCGCAGCTACGCCTATTTCATCGCCAAGCAGCTCGTGGGGCAGGGCGCCAAGATCGGTTTCACCTACCTGCCCATCGGGAAAATGGAACACCGCGTGCGCAAGGCAGCTCAGAGCCTAGGCATCGAAGACCCCTGGCTGGTGCCCTGCGACGCCAACGACGACGCCAGCCTCGATACGGTGTTCGAGAAATGGAAGCAAGACGAAAGCACCCTGGACTTCATCGTCCACAGCATCGCCTTCGCCGATAAGGACTACCTCAAGCCCGACATGTTTCACCAGACGCCGCGTCAGACCTACCTCAGCGCCATTGACACCAGCGCCTACACCCTGCTGGCCATGTCGCAGCGGGCCATGCCCCTGATGAATGACGGTGGAGCCATCGTCAACCTCAGCTACTACGGCGGCGAAAAGGTCACCCCCGGCTACAACGTCATGGGCATCGCGAAAGCTTGCCTGGAGCACACCACCCGCTACCTGGCCTACGAACTGGGCAAGCCCGAGCGCAACATCCGCGTGAACTGCATCAGCGCCGGGCCCTTTAAAACCCTCGCAGGTGCCGGCGTGGGTGGCATGGATCAGATGATCCAGTACCAAGAACACACCGCCAGCATGAAGCGTGCCAACACCGGCGACGAAGTCGGAGACACCGCCGTATACCTGCTCAGCGACCTGAGCACCGGCGTCACCGGCGAGACCATCCACGTCGACTGCGGCTTCAGCATCGTCGGTGTGCCTGAAGGCCACGGGGCGTAAAAACCTGCACCTCACAGGCCCGCTGCTTTGCAGAATACCAATCGCTGCCTGCGCCGGCTTGTACCGGCGCGGGCAGCGCTTGGAGACACGGTATAAAACGTATGAGACAAGTCGGTCGTCGGCCCGGGGCCATGCTCAGGCCGACTTGTGGCATGCGTCCACAGCGGCGCACTTTATGAGCGCTGTGACCAGAGACCTGAGTGTGTCCGCGTGCCTATGGTCTGGAGTATGACGCTCACGCTTGCGTCGAAACGGCCCAAAGGCGGAGCGCAAGGGCTTTGCTGAATTTTGCATTTGAAAGGACCCTCAGTGACAACCTGCCTCCCCGGATGGATGACGCGATGCTTTGCGCACAACAACGTTCGCCTGTTGGTCCGCACGACTCTGGCGGCCGTACTGCTGCTTGCCGCGTGCATGGTCGCCCCCGTAGGGGCGGCGCAAGAACGTGGCGAGCAGGTCACCACCCGGCAGAAACCCGATTCCAAGCTGCGTACTTACGCCACGCTGAGCGTGGATGACGTGCTCGGACGCGGGGCCGAAGAGCGCGTAGCGCCCGAACTGTCGGTGTACGGGGGACTGCTCTCAAAGAAGCTCAAATCCACGGGGTATTTCCATGTCACGCGCAGTCGCGGACGTTGGTGGATGGTTGACCCCCAAGGCCACCCGCTGATCCGCATGTCATTGAACTCCGTGTACCGCCGGACCAAGGGGGGCGGAGATGGTGTCAAGCGGCCCGCGGTTCCCGAGCGATTCACGCAAAACGGCGGCAAGCTCTGGGTCACACAGACCACCGCATTGCTTCGGGACCTGGGTTTCAACGGCTTGGGACGCTGGTCGAACTACAAGACCTTTCTCGACAACCAACAGCCTTACCCTTACACCACGTCGTTGAGCATGATGTCGGGCTTTGGAGGCACGCTGAAAGTGACGTTCTCCAAGTACGGCCACCGCGGGTACGAAGACAACATCATCCCCGTGTTCCACCCCGATTTTCCGGCTTACTGCGACAAGGTCGCGCAAGACATCGCCAAGAAGCACGGTGACGACCCCTGGTTGATCGGACACTACACCGACAACGAGATGCCCGTGCCGCGTGATCTGCTTGAGCGAACACTCAAAGTCGACAGCAAAGATCCCCGCTACAGACAGAACTACATCCAGGCCCACCGCTTTCTCCGAGCCCGTCACGGCGCTCGGGGCACGATCGAAGACATCACCAAAAAAGACAACCTGGATTTTGTGGGGCACGTGTTCAAGACGTATTACAAGATCACGTCTGAAGCCATGCGCCGTCACGACCCCAACCACATGGTGCTGGGCTCGCGTCTGCACGGCGCTGGGACCGGCATCCCTCAGATCAGCGCCGCCGCCGCGGCTCACCTCGACGTGGTGTCCTACAACCTATACGGGGCGTGGCACCTGCCCGACGATCGACGCAAGATGTGGGAGACCGCCGGACGACGCAGGCCGTTTGTTGTCAGCGAGTTTTGCATCAAGGGCGAAGACAGCGGCTTGGACAACACCGACGGCGCCGGGTGGATTGTCTCCACCCAGCGCGAACGGGGGCTGTGGTACCAGAACTTCACCATCAATCTGTTGCGCTCGAAGAGCTGTGTCGGCTGGGACTACTTCAAGTACCGCGACGACGTGGATGTCAACAAAGGGGTCTTGAATCTGGACTACCAGCCCCACCCCGATTTCGCCAAAGCCATGAAGCAGCTGCACGAATCGGCTTATCACCTCGTTGATAAGTTTGACCGCCAAAAAAGAAGACGCTGAGCCGTAGTCGTCCGTTGAAAAAATAGCTGAGCGATGCCGCGGGAAGATCCGATTTCGCTAGGCGTGGAAAAGCGCATCAACCGCTTGTGCGGCCATTTTACACAGCGAAGCGTGGCGGATTCTTACCGGCGTATCTCCGTGGGGGTAGTCACGGGCGGTGATGATGGTACGGACGTCGCACGACCATCGCTTCGCGCCTGCTTCAAGTCTGTCGAGGAAAAGTGTTGCAAGTATTTATAAAACAATAATTTGCATATCCGATGCGTGCTGCAAGTGGTCAAGTGACAGGCAGGCAACGGATTCAGGCCATATACAGAAGAAGATTTAATCTCCGGTCACGATGCCGCTCTGGAGCTGGAGAATGCCACGAGCGGGCAAGGGGCTCTCTTCCCCTGCTGAGGGTGGAGCAGTCAACAAATAAGTTGGACTTAAGCCGGCTAGGTGAAAAATGATGCCTGAGGCTTTTTTTCATTTAAATTTGCAAATCGCCATTTGACGTACATGCTGTATTTAAATATTTAAATGGATAGAAAGCGGGAAGCTTGAGTGGGGGAAAATTAATTTTGTACAATTTTCATGCAATAACCTCACGTATCCCCTGATCATACGGTACAATCTTTTCTAATCAAGTGATGGTCGGGTGTTGGAGTTGCCCAGAGACACGCTTGATGACTGCGATGTACGGCAGTTTGCGCAGTCCTCTCTGTTCGGTGCCTTTCGGCTCCCCCTCCCCCCCCCCTCTTTTTTTTGGAGAACGTATGTTTAATAAGAAGTCCCTTCTCGGCGTCAAAGTCCGTGCGGAGGTCGTTGCCGCTCTGGCTGCGGTGACCGCAGCGGGTTTTGTAAGCCAACCGGCTTCAGCCCAGTTTGACCAAAACGATGTCATCCGACTGAACAACAGCAACCCGATCATCCAGCGGAGCATGTTCCCCTCCAACCGCCGCAACAGCGACGGCAACAACATCGACGGCCCGTCGATGGTTCGCATCCCCTCGTTTGTCGCTACCCGTAACAGAGCAAATAGCAACGCCCGCTATTACCTCTACTTTGGCCACCATGACGGCGACTACATCCGCATGGCTTGGTCGCGTAACCCGGATAGAGGCTTCACCTTGTACGACGCCAGCGCATCGGTGGGCGACCGCGGCGTGCTGGACAACAACAACACGAACGTCAATATTGACGAAGGCATCCAACTGCGCCGCAACCACTTCGCTTCGCCCGATGTGCATATCGAAGGCCGCGAGTTCGTCATGTACTTCCACCACGGCGGTCCTTACCGCTTCAACGGGCGGGACACCAACTCACAAAGAACCTTTGTGAACACATCCGGTGACGGGCTCGAATTCCGTCGTGGCGACATCTTGCCGGTCCAGCTCGGACCGTCGTACTTTAAGGTGTTCGAGAACCGCGGCCGAAAGTACGCCGTGCACAACGACGGCGGTCCAGTGCGTGCCCCCAGCAACAACAACCCTTTTAGAGCTCCCGGTGGCTACTACAACGGCAACAGCCTGCCTTCGCTCTGGTCAGGGCAATCGGGACGCAACGCATTGCGTGATGCTGTGAGCGATAGCCGGCGTGTGCGTCACTCGGGCGTGCTTACAAGTGGCAACAACCTGCGCCTCTTTTACTCGATCCGCGGTGACAGCCCAGAACGTATTTTCTTTTCCAACATGAGCTTGAGCAACACCAACTTCAGCAACTGGACTGTCCGGATTCCCGGTAATGAGATCCTGCGTGCGGTGGGTGGTTGGGAAGAGGGGCAGCGTACCCCAAGCCCATCGGTCGGCGGTCAACAGACCAACGTGAACCAGCTGCGCGACCCCGACGTGTTCCAAGATGACGACGGCTCGCTGTACCTGTACTACAGCGGTGCGGGAGAGGAAGCCATCGGCGTCGCCGCCCTGCAGAGTTCGCGTCAGCGAATCACCAGCCGTGGTGCCACCCACGATGCCGAGACGCGTTTGGGTAACCAAAGCAATCGCAACTTCCGCTCGGACTCGATCATGACGATTGCCAATGGATCGGGAACCTCGGCGCGTAGGGGTTACTTTAGATTTCCGACCCCAGGCAGTGCCACCGTGCGTGCTGCGGTGCTGCGTCTCTACTTGCCCAACAACGAGAACGGCAGCATGGACGTCTACGGCACGTCGAACTTCAACGAAGCCAGCATCACCGGTAACAACCAGCCGAGACAAACCACTGCGCGTCTGGACCGGGTGCCTCTGGGCTTCCGCGGGTTTTACGAGCTTGATGTGACCAGCTACGTGAACAGCCAGCGAAACAACAACGTGCGTTTCTTTGTTCGGAACACGAACAGCAACGGCGTGCAGATCTTGACCAGCGAAAACGGCAACCGCAGCCGCGTTCCCGGTCTGAAGTGGATGATTCGCCCTTGATGCGAGACGATGTTTGATCGGTCTTCCGTGCAGCGTTGCGTGGTTTGACCGTCCTCGAACAGTGCAGCATGCCGGGTCACCCAAGGGTGTCCCGGCATGCTTTTTTTTAGATGCCGCCCGGGCTGTTGTGGGTTAACATTGATAAGATTTGAAAACCGAACGGCGAGGTCGGCTGGTTCGTATCAAACAGATGATCTCGCACTGTGGTCAGGGGCTTGTGGGGTCGGCAGAGGACGGCTTTGAGATGAGTTTTGAATCCATCGTGTTTTCGCGGAAAAAACCGCGCCTTAAGTAAGCATCAAGGAAAAATATGAGAATTGCCACGCATGTTTCGTTCTGTTTGTCCGTGGGATGGGGGCTTGCCGCCGTTCAGCCTGCAATGGGTGGCCAGGCCTCGCACCCCCAGGCCGAGGTTTCAGGGGTGGATGACATGGACTGGGCCATAGAAATTGCCCAGAGCATCACCGCCGGCACCGCGGAGGGCTTTTCTGCACGTCTTAGCACTCTGAAAGAGAGAGATGTCGCGGCGGCTGTGTCGGCGTTCAATGAGGTTTATTGGGGCCAGCCCGAGGCGGGTTTCCCCTGGCTGACGTCGTTGATCGAGGCTTTGGACAAGGCAGGGGCTCACCCCCAGGCAGCGATGGTCTTGGGCCTCGTGGATATCGACCAAGACGTCATCGGTTTAGAACGCGCGCTCTATGACCGCTGGATCACCCAAGGCGGTGAGGGGTTGCGTGGCTTGCTTGAACCGTGGATTGAACGCGAAGATGGCGCACACAAAGAGATCTCGATCGTGGCCTCGCTCTATCAAGCTGAGCATGTAGACCGCTTCGGTGATTATCTGGCATGGATAGATAACAGCCCGGTCGCGATCAAAGGGGTGCTGGTGCAACATTTGCTGCCGCACCTTGAGCGCCGGCACCTGGATGCGGCGGAAGACTTGATTGTGGCCCACTTGGACCACGAGTCCTTTGCTCACGCACTTTACGCGTTGGCTGAGCGGTGGGCCGAAGAAGACGCCGAGGCCACCTTGGCCTGGGTCGCGAAGATCCCGGTGGACCGGTTGCAGTTGGGCGTAAAGATGGAGGCGTTTGGTACGGTCATTCGCGTGCTTGCCCACGAAGACCTCGACGCCGCCGAAGCCATTTTGAAGCAGCCTGGTTTTGTGCCCCGCTACTTCCCCGCCGAGCGTGTGCGGATGACCAATGCAGAGGGCGGCTGGTCGCGCTTGGGCCATTGGTTCCACGACGAATCGTGGCGGCATTTCATTGACGTGGCCTTGGAATCAGATCCGAAGCGGGCTGAAGAAGCCTCGAAGGGGATCCTCGATCCTCAGGCACTCAAAGATTACCGTCAGTTTTTCCTCAACAATTATTAGTCGAAGCTCGCCTTTTAGGGCCCGCGTGCCGATCTTCTTTGCCCCTCCCTGTTCTTTTACCTCTTTATTGTGATGAAACATAACCGTCGACGTCGTTTTCTTTCTTGCTTCCTACTGACGGGCCTGTGGTCGTGTCCCACGCTGGCCCACGACATGTCAGTGGAGCTCAAACTGTATATGTGGGGGCAAGAGGCTGACAAGGGCAACGGCTCGGCTCACTTTCTCATGGCTCATACCTACGCCGTGGGGGATGAACTCGAAAAGAATCCAGAAAAGGCGTTGGCCTTGTTCCACGACGCAGCGGGCTTGGGGAACCCCGGGGCGCAGCTCTTGTTGTCTCATTACTACGACGTGGGTTTTGGAGTGACGGCCGACAAGGCCCAGGCCTACAAGTGGGCCCTGCTGGCGGTCACCCACGGAAGCCCGGTGGCCAAGCAGCTCATGCCTGATCTTGAAAAGACCCTGACGCCCGAGCAGCACGCCGAGGGCCAAAGCTTGGCCAAGGCATGGCAGGTGACAACCTTAGAGGCCCACGAAGCAGAGCACGGCCACGCACACCATGACGCCGAAACACCGGAGGACCAGAAACACAGCCACGCGTACGACCCCAAATCGTTTTTCCCGGGTCTCGATGAGTCCGAAGACCAAGGCGCGGTCGCGGCCGAGCCCGCGACCCCCGCCGACCATGAAACGCCCGAGCCGGCCCCTGGTGATGATCACCACCAAGGCCATGACGCAGTGGGTCACGATCACCATCAGGGCCATGACACCACGAGCCACGGTCACGGGCACCACCAAGGCGGCGACGGGCACCACACCCCGGCCGACGAAGGGGCGCCCGCGCCCTAACTCGCGCCGCCGGTGGGACGGTGGCGTTTCGTGTGCCCGCACCATGCCAGACAGCTGCCCGATCGCGATGGCTTGCAGGTTGGTGGGGCTTCGGTATACTTTCGGACTCGGTGAACAGCTGCGTGAAAGCGTGGCATTTCGACCGAGAACCCGTGTAAGTCACCGCCTGACTTTCGCTTACGGGCCATTGGCGCAGTTGGCTAGCGCGCCTCGTTGACATCGAGGAGGTCACAGGTTCAAGTCCTGTATGGCCCACTTTTCCCAGCAAGCCCCGACGCAGCGGGTTTGAGGTTCTAAGAACCGGGGATTCGCAACACCGCATCCGCGGATAAGGCCTCCGCCCTGGCGGAGGCCTTGTTTGTTCGCACAGGCGCCAGCCCGGCGCGTGGCAGGTTTCTTCCCCCGCACCGCTGGGCTACCTTGTGCGATACGTGGGTGACGACGCGGCGGACCCTGGCGGCGGACCCTGAGAGCTTTCTTGCCATGAGCGATACCCAACAGGTCATAGCCGGTGGCCGTGCCGCTGAAATGTCGGCGCTGATGCAGCGGTTGCTGCGCTTTCAAGGCCCTCCCGAGCAGTTTTTGGGTGAGCTGTTGAGCACGCAGTGCCGACTGGGGCAGGCTGCGGCGGGGTCGATGGTGCGCTTGAGCCTGGCCCCCGCAGCCGACGCGCCCACGCCTGGGGCAGCGGGCAAGCCGCAGTCGCAGCAAGAAACTGATCTATCCGAGCCCATAGCGGAGGACCCACCGGCAGCGGACGCAGAACCCGACGACGCGGACCATGCAGCGGCCACGTCGCCAACAGAAGACCACGAGTCGGCGCCTGCGCGGGTCGAGGACCAGGCGCCCGCCCGCCCGCCGGTGCAGGCCGAGGTGATGTCGATTTACCCGCCGGTGCCATCCAAAGGCAATGCGCCGTCGTGGCTGGCCCACGCGATCGAACTGGCGTTGCAGTACCCGCCCGGGGGTGGCAGCCATGTGCACCGCTTGCAGGTGGCCGAGCCGGTGGCGGGCGGGCCCACCGCCCACCATTTGGTGGTGGTGCCGGTTCACACCGAGCAGGGCTTCCAGGGTATTCAGGCTTTTCTGGTGGACAGCGATGACGACTTGACGGTGCAAGCCCGCCGTCAGCGGCTGGAGCTGAGTGTCAGCCTGCTGAGTCTTTACGAGATGCGCCAGGTGCTGCAGCGGCGCGAGTCGGATCTGCGTGGGCTTTCCACCGCCACGCGGGTGCTCTCGGCGGGCAATGAACACCCGCGCTTCAAAGGCGCGGCGATGGCGGTGGTGAACGAAGTGGCGTCGCACTGGCGGGCCGAACGGGTGAGCGTGGGCCTCTTGGAAGGGCGCTACGTCAAGGTGAAGGCGATGAGCCAGACCGAGCACCTGATTCGAAAGATGGCCATGGTGCAGGACATCGAAGCCACCATGGAGGAGTGTCTGGATCAAGACGTTGAGGTCATGTATCCCGCTCCACCCCAGGCCACGCTGGTGAATCGGGCGGCGGCCGAGCTCAGCACGCGGCACGGCCCGGTGACGGTGTGCAGCCTGCCACTGCGCCGCGATGACGAGGTGGTGGGGGTGATCACCTTGGAGCGCGCCGTCAACGACCCGTTCACGGTGGAAGAGATCAGCTTCTTGCGGATGGCGTGCGAGTTGTTCACCCCCCGGTTGGTTGAGCTAGGAGAGAGTGACCAGTGGTTTGGAGCGCGTTGGGCCCGCACGGCCCAGAGCACCGGGGCGATGCTGGTGGGGACTCAGCACACCTGGGCAAAGCTGTTGGCAGTGGCTTTGCTGGTGGGGGCGGTGGCTTTGCTGGTGGTTCCTGGCACGGTGCGGGTCGAGGCGCCTTTCAAGTTCCAGGCGGTCACGCGACGCTCGATCCCGGCGCCTTTTGATGGCTACATCAACGCGGTGCAGGTCGAACCCAACGATGTGGTGGAATCCGGTGACGTGCTGGTGATGTTGGACACAGCCGAGCTGCGGTCCGAGCGCTCACGCCTCGACGCCGAGCGCATCGCCTTCGAAAAAGAAGCCGCTCGGGCCGCGGGCCAAGACAATCAGGTGGACCGGCAGATCGCCGAGGCCCAGCGTGACAACGTTGCCGCCCAGCTCAGCTGGCTGGACTGGCAGATCGAGCACGCGGTGATCCGATCGCCGCTTCAGGGCACGGTGGTGGCCGGTGACCTGACCCAGCAGCTGGGTGCTCCGGTGGGCAAGGGCGATGTGCTGTTTGAAGTGGCTCCACTCGACGCCCTGAGGGCCGAGCTGCTGGTGGACGACCACCGGATTAGCGATGTGCCAAACACCGGCGCGACCGGGTGGCTGGCCGCGGCCGCGCAGCCCGATGAAAAGCTGCCTTTCACCGTGGAAGTGATCCATCCGATCGCCGAGGTGGTCGACGGACGCAACGTGTTCCGGGTGCGGGTGAGGCTTGACCAGTCCCCGCCTTGGGCCCGACCGGGCATCGAGGGCGTGGCCAAGGTTGACGCCTGGCGTGCCCCGATCGGCTGGGTATGGACCCGTGACGCGGTGAACTGGGTGAGGATGAAGCTGTGGATTTAGCGGCCAGCCGTTAGGCGCTAGCCGTTGGCCGTTAGCAAGAGGCCGTCCCTTAACCGACCGTTCCTGATTGTTCGAAACAGCATCATCACACCGGTCCTCTTTCATGAGGATATGAACCCAACGCAGCTGTTTCTTGCTAGCGGCCAACGGCTAGCGACTCACGGCTGCGACGCAAAGCGTCGCCCATGGCCATCGATCGCCCCACTTTTAACGAGTCTTGGTACCGCGTCGCGGAGATGGCGCCGCGGATGCGCTCGTTGGTGCAGGTCTTTCGCCAGCACTACCGCGGGCGGCTGTGGTACGTCTTCCGCGACCCGAGCAACAACCAATTCTTCCGGGTGGATGAATCGGGCTACCGCTTTGTGGCCATGCTCGATGGTAAGCGGACGGTGACCCAGGCTTGGGATGCCTGCAACGAGCAGCTGGGTGACGCCGCGCCCACCCAGGGCGAAGCCATCCAACTACTGGGTCAGCTGTACACCAACAATCTGATCCACGCGGACCTGCCCGGGGATACGATGGGCATGTTCGACCGCTATAAAAAGCGGATGGGCCGCGAGGTGCGTGGCTGGTTCATGAACATCATGTTCGCGCGGATCCCGCTTTACGATCCCGAGCGGCTGCTGAACCTGCTGTCCCCGCTGCTGGGGTGGATCTTCGGGCCCGTGGGCCTGGGCCTGTGGTTCGCCGTCATTGGGTTTGCGTTGTACGGCCTGACGGGCCGCACCGAAGAACTGTTTGACCAAAGTCAGAACGTGTTGAGCCCGGCCAACCTGCCGCTGCTTTACATCGCGTTTGCGGTGCTCAAGGGCTTGCACGAGTTGGGCCACGGCCTGGCTGTGAAATACTTCGGCAAGCAGGAGCGGGTGGCCAGCGAGGTGCACACCGTGGGCCTGATGCTGATGGTCTTGACGCCCGTGCCGTATGTGGACGCGAGCAGCGCCTGGGCGTTCCGCAGCCGCTGGAGCCGGGCGTTTGTGGGGGCCGCGGGCATGTATGTGGAGCTTGCGGTGGCCGCGTTCGCGGCGATCGTGTGGGCCCGCACCGGCTCGCAGAGCACGGCGCATGTGCTGGCTTACAACGCCATGTTTGTGGCCAGTGTGAGCACGCTGCTGTTCAACGCCAACCCGTTGATCCGCTTCGATGGGTATTACATTTTCAGCGACCTGACCGAACTGCCCAACCTGTATCAGCGCAGCAAGGACTATCTGTACTACCTGGTCAAGCGGCACGTCTACGGGGTGATCAGCCCGCGTAATCCCGCCCACAGCCCCGGCGAGGCCCGGTGGTTCTTGAGCTATGGCCTGGTCTCTGCGCTTTACCGCGTGTTCTTGGGTGTGACGATTGTGTTCTTCGTCGCCGGGCAGCTGTTTTTCATCGGCATGCTGATGGCCGGGGCCGCGATCGTCACGTTTTTGGTGGTGCCTTGGGTGAAGTGGGGCAAGTACCTCACCGCACACCAAGAGCTGTACCGATGCCGCAGCCGCGCGGCGCTGACCTCGGTGGGGGCGGTGCTGGCGGTGGCGTTTTTGGTGGGTGTGGTGCCCGTGCCCGACCGCGACCGCGCCCCGGCGCTGGTGGAGCCCGCGAGTCTTGAGCGTTTGTACGCCGGGGCCGAGGGCTTTGTGACCCGCGCCGCAACTTCCGGCGAGGCGGTGGAGGCAGGCACCGCGTTGGTGTTGTCTGAAAACCGAGCACTCAGCAACGAGCACGCTCGGCTGGCCAGCGAGCTGAAGCAGGCCCAGGTGCGTTTCCGGGCGGCGATGCGCGAGGACATCGCGCTGGCCCAGGCCCTCCGCGGCCGGGTGGACGCCCAGCGCGAGCAGCTGGGCCGCGTGACCGAGGACATGAAGCGGCTGCGGTCGACCGCGAAAGGCACAGGCACCTGGGTGTCGGCCAATGCCGAACGTCTGTCCGGTCGCTTTGTGCCCCGAGGTGAACTGCTGGGGGTGGTGGCGACCCTGGACGCGTTGGTGGTGCGGGCCGCCGCAGACCAGTATCTGGGCCCGCGGCTGGACGCCCAGTCGGCGCTGGCCAACGACGGCGAAGGGCGCGCCGTGGAGCTGCGTAACCCCAACGCGCCGGGCTACACCTACCGCGGGCGGGTGTTCCATGTCGCGCGGGCCGGCAACAACGAGCTGTTTTCACCGGCGCTGGGTTATTTTGCTGGCGGCAGTGTGGCCACCGATCAAGACGACCAAAGCGGCCGCAAAGCCAGCGAGGCGTTCTTTGAAATCCGCATTCAACCCGATCCGCCGCCCGAAGGCGCACCGCCGCTGCGTGCGGGCCAACGGTTGGAGGTGCGTTTTACGTTTGAACGCAAACCCGTGGCCCAGCAGCTGTGGCTGGCCTTGCGGCAACTGCTGCAGAAACGGTTGAATATCTGAGCCTGCGGCTCAGAGGGGTTGGGGATTCGGGATTCGGGATTTGGGCAAAAACCACACGCCCACCATCCACATCCCCTTCATGCAGATGCTCTTGTCCAACCCCTCATCCCCAACCCCTCATCCCTAGCCCCCAAACTCCAGTCCGCACCCCGTCATGTCCCGAGCCACCCCCCGATTTGACATGCCGACCGAGGCCGCGGTGCCCGGTGTCTTGCAGCGGGCGCAGGTCGCCGACCAAATCGCGGCCCCCAGTGCCTTTTGGCGCACGCTGAGCAAGCCGCCGCTGCGTACGCGGCTGCCCGAAGGGCTTGACGTGCTGTGGGACGCCGCGGCGGCGCGGCTGGTCACGACGCTGCCCCGCGGGCGACGCTATATGCGGCGGGCTTTGGCGGTGCTCGCCTTGGACCCGGAAATGGGGGCCATGACCCAGCCTGAGCTGGACGAGGAGATCGACGTGGTGCGGTCGGTGTTTCGCCGCGGTCGCGAGACGTCCGCCGATGTGATTCGCGGCTTTGCCTTGGTGCGCGAGGCCGCGCACCGCAGTACCGGCATGAAGGCGTATCACACCCAGGTGGCCGCGGCGCTGGCCATGCACGACGGCTGCATCGCCGAAGTGGCCACCGGTGAAGGTAAGACCCTGATCGCCACCCTGCCCGCCACGGTGCTGGGTTGGAGCGGGCGCGGCTGCCATGTGATCACGGTTAACGATTACCTGGCCGAGCGCGACGCGGACATCATGCGCCCGGTGTACACCGCCTGCGGCCTGTCCGTGGCCCACGTCAACGGCGACATGAAACCGCCCGAACGCAAGGCCGGCTATGCCGCGGACGTGACTTACACCACCAACAAAGAAGCCGCCGCGGACTACTTGCGTGACCGCTTGGCCTTGGGGCGCGTCACAGGGCTCACGTCGATGATGCTCGACCGCTTGGAAAGTGGCCGGGGCCTGGCTGGCGGCGGGGCGGCGGGGCTGGTGATGCGCGGGCTGGAGAACGTGGTCATCGACGAGGCGGACAGTGTGTTGATCGATGAGGCGGTCACCCCGCTGATCATCAGCGGCATCAGCCCGAACGCCCAGCAGGTCGAAGCCTTTGTTGAAGCCGCGGCCCTGGCCAAACAACTGACCCTCCGCACGCACTACACCGTGGACCGTCAGCACCGCGACCTGCGGCTGACCTCGGCGGGCGAGCAGCGCATCGAAGCCCTCACCGACGCCATGGGCGGGGTGTGGGCGGGACTGCGGCGAGCCGAAGAACTCGTGGTGCAGGCTCTGACTGCCAAAGAACTTTATGTTCAAGGGGTGCAGTATGTGATTCAAGAGGACAAAGTGGTGATCGTGGACGAGGCGACGGGGCGTCTGATGCCCGACCGCGAGTGGCGCGACGGTCTTCACCAGGCGGTGAGCGCCAAAGAAGGCCTCGCGGTCGAACCGCCCAAAGACACGCTGGCCCGGGTGAGCTTCCAGCGTTTTTTCCGCATGTACCGCCGGTTGTCCGGCATGACCGGCACCGCGTGGGAAGAGCGGCGCGAGTTGTGGCAGACCTACGGCACGCCCACGGCGCCCATCCCGACCCACCGGCCGATCCAACGCACCCTTGCCCCCGACCGCGAACTGCCGTCGGAGCAAGCCAAGTGGGAGGCCGTGGCCGACGCGGTGGAGGCCGGCCACGCCACGGGCCGGCCGGTGCTGGTGGGCACGCGGACGGTGGGGGCCAGCGAGACGCTCAGCGCTCTGCTGACTGAGCGCAACGTGCCGCACGCGGTGCTTAACGCGGTGCGTCACAAAGAAGAAGCCCAGGTCGTTGCCGAAGCGGGTATGGTCGGACGCGTGACCATCGCCACGAACATGGCCGGCCGCGGGACGGACATCAAACTGGGCCCGCGCGTCAAAGAGCTCGGGGGGCTGATGGTGATTGCCACCGAGCGCAACGAAACCCGCAGGGTGGACCGCCAGCTCTTTGGCCGCGCCGGCCGCCAAGGCGACCCGGGCAGCGCCGAGACTTACGTGAGCCCCGAAGACGAACTGATCCGCCAGCACAGCCGGCTGGCCTGGCTTCCCAAGCGTTTCTGGCGGGCCCAGCAGCGTGCCCAAGGCCGGGCGCGATCTCAGCGGCGTGGCGTTCTTAAGCAGGACGAACAAACCGCCGACAGCTTGGGCTTTACCGGCGTGGAGTGACCCGTTTTGAATGACGCGCCATTGTCGCGCGTTGACTCATAGCGTGGACGCGGCGGGATGGTCAACTGTTAGGCTAAGGTCTATGAACGAGTTTAGCGCAATGTTTGTCCATCACCATAAGTCACGTCGCTGGGCCAAACGGTTCAGGGCACTGCTTGTCTGCGGGGTGGTTGGCGGGATGTGGCCAAGCGCCGTCTGGGCCGACTCTGACCCAGTGTCCGCCTCCGCGGACACGCAAGCAACCACGGCCCCGGCGATTGAAGCCCCCGCGCCCACGCTGTCCCAAGCCCGCGCCCAGGCCCTTCGCCCTATCAAAGGTCTCTGGGTTTGGCAAAAACGATGGACCGACGACCTGAATGAACAAGAGCGGCTACTCGATTTTTGTGACGACCAAGGCTTCAATCTTTTGTTGGTGCAGATTCATACGCGCCGGGCTAACGACGCGACGCGAAAAGTGGCTTACGCCGAAGCCTTCGAACGCCTTATCCAGGCCTCAGGGCGGCGCGGGATCGCTGTGGAAGCGCTCGACGGTGGGCCCAGACAGGCCAGCGCCAAAAAGCAGGCTTCCACCTTGGCTATCTTGCAGGCCATCCTTGCGTTCAATGCTCAAATCACCGGTGAACACCGCTTGAGTGGGGTGCACTACGACATCGAGCCTTACGGGATGCCGGGTTGGAAAGAAACCCAGACACGCCAAGTCATCATGCATGATTTGGTGACTTTTTACGATCGGGCCAAGCAGGCCATCGCCGAGGATCCTTTTGCGTCAGGGATGGGCTTCACGCTGTCCTGTGATATCCCCATGTCGTATGATTCCATGGGCGAGAAAGCCACGTTGACGTTTAAAGACAAGTCGGCCAATCTCCACGAGCACGTGCAAGACCTGTGCGATTACATCGGGATCATGTCTTACCGCACACAAGCCACCGGTCCCAATTCGGTGAGTGAGCAAATCGCAGGAGAGCTGGCTTACGCCGAGTCAATCGGCTCGTTTGTCTGCGGCGCGCTTGAAACCTTGAAGCTTCCCAAGACCCCGCAGATCACGTTCCACGGGAAACCGGTGGAGCGTTTTCACGAAACATTAGACGCAGTCCAAAGCGAGCACGCCCAGCGCTCGGGTTACGGCGGAACCCTCATCCACTGCTACGGGTCGGCCCGGCAGCTTTTGGGTGAAGAGACTGAGCCCAGCCCATAACAGCCCCCATTGAAGTGGCTTGGCGCCGCAGTGGGCCGCGGGAGGGATTACCGCTTGAGCAGCCGCTCGCGGTCGATCATGAGCTTGAGTGTGCTGCAGATCAGCTCGACGGATTTTTCGTCGAGTCGGTTGTAAAACGGCAGGGCTAGGGTGCGCTCGCTGATGCGCTCGGCGATGGGGAATGCGCTTTTCTTAAACCCAAAACGTTCTTGATAAAATGGCTGTAGGTGAATACAGGGGAAGTAGTTGCTGGCGCCGATCTCGTGGCGTTTCATGCCTTCGATGATGCGGTCGCGTTCAACCCGGCCGTAGTCGGCGCCCAAGCGCACGACAAAAACAAACCACGACATGGTGGCGTCGGTGTCGGCTTCCACCGTGGGCAGAACCACGTCGTCGCAGTCCATGAGTTGCCGCATGTAGTCGCCCGCGACGCGCCGCCGGGCGGCGAGCATCTCGGGCAAGCGCTGCATCTGCACGTTGCCAAGTGCGGCGTTGATTTCCGACATGCGGTAGTTGTAGCCTAGTCGGCCGTGGGCCAGCCACGAGCCCGCGGCGTGGTCGCCCCCGGCGTGGGCGTTGGTTTCCCGGCCCTGGTTGCGCAGGCTGCGGCAGCGATCGGCCAGGGCCTGGTCGTCAGTGACGATCAGGCCGCCCTCGCCGGTGGTGATCTGCTTGTTGGGATAGAAGGCAAACACACCCACCCGGCCAAACGAACCGACACGCCGTCCGCTGGCCGAGACGCCGCCCAAGGCCTCGCAGCAGTCTTCGATGAGCGCCACCTCGTGACGCTGGGCGATGCGTTCGAGCTCAAGCATGTGGGTGGTGTTGCCAAACACCTCCACCGCGATGATAGCCTTGGTTTTGGACGTGATCGCCGCCTCCGTGCGGGCTGGGTCCATGTTCAGGCTTTTGGGACAGATGTCCACAAACACCGGCGTGGCCCCGGCCATGAGGATGCAGTTGGCCGAGGCGATGAACGAGAAGGGCGTGGTGATGACCTCGTCGCCCGGACCCACGCCCAAAGCCAGCAGCACCGCGTGGAGGCCCGCGGTGCCCGAGCTCACGGCCACACCCTCGGTGCGGCCGCTGGCACGGGCCACGGTGTTTTCGAAGGCTTCTTGTTCGGGGCCGATACTTAGACGGCCGCTGCGGAGCGTGGCGACCACCGCGTCGATCTCGCGGTCGGTGATGTCGGGTTGACTCAGGGGGATCTGTGACATGGCTAACAACGATCGGTGCAAAAGGAGTCAGTGAAGAAGCAGAGCGCGGCGCCCTTGTGCAGGGGCCGGGGTGGTTTTACGGGGCAGCAAAAGGTCGGGTGCGGGGTAAGGTGGTGTCGGCCACGCGCTGGGGCCCGGGCTGGGGCAACACGCTGATCGCATCGGTGTTGGCCGTGCGTTTGAGATAGGCCCAGGCCGCTTGCACACGCAACTCGTCATCCAAAGCGGTGGTCCCGCGCAACACCCGGGTGAGGGTGGTGCGCAGCAGAGGACCCACCGGCCCGCCGCTGCGCAGACGCAGCACCAAGGCCAGGGCTTTGGCTTCGGGATCCGCGGGCACTTTCAGATCGCGTGCGATGGCCGCCGCGGTGGGGGTGCGGCTGCGGATCAAGCCCAAGAGAACGGCCTGGGTCCATGCGGGGTCGGCCTTGACCAAGACGGCGGGAATCTCTTCCACCGCCGCGGCGGGGTCGCGCTGCAGCAGGGTTTCCACCGCGCCCAAAACCGCCTGCAAGCGGCGAGTACGGCCGGTGGCAAAGCCCGGGCGAAATTCAGTGACAAGTTGGCGAGCCGTGGCCACGGCGTTGGCGCGGTCGGTGGCCGGGTCGGCGGCGAACTCGGCCAACCAGGCGTGGGCCAGGGGGTGATCCGTGGCGTGCAGTTCGGCCAGGGCCGTGCGCAAAGCGGTGCCGGGCTCTTGCCCTTCTAGGCCGTCGGCCGCCGCCACGGCCAGGGCGCGTGCCGCGCGGCCCACGGTGGACACGAAGGGGTCCTTGTCGACGCCCAGCAGGTTGAAAACCCCCGGTTCGGCCGCGGCAGCGAAACGCAAACCGCTGAGGGCCAGCCGCGTGCGGCGCGACAGGTTGTCGTGGGTGTCTAGGACCTGTTGGCCCCAGCGCCGGTGAGCGCGGGCGTCGCCGAAGCCCGCGGCCACTTCCAAGGCCAAGGCTTGTAGCCGCGGCGGAAGGCCGGGTTCAGACGCGATGCTGTACGCCCAGGTTCCGGCGCGGCTCAGCCCGTGTTCGCGGGCGGTTTCCAGCAACACCGCCCGCACCGGATCACGGCCCGGCACCTGGGCGTTGTTCAGGGCAATCAGCCCCCGGGTGCCACGGGCGTCGCCGATTTGATGCAGCAGCAGGGCGGCCAGCCCGCGGCGGCCCAGACCCGCGGCGTCGGCTCGGGTGGGGCCGGGGGCGCCCAAGGCCGCCACCATCGCCGCGTGGGCCGAAGAGCCTTCCACCACCCGCCCCTGGGCCACGCGCTCGGTGGCCAGCAGCAGCTTGATCTCGTCGGCCAGGCCCGGCCAGGCCAGCAGCTCGTCGAGGGTCTGGTTAAGAAGCAGCCCCCCATCCAAGGCCGCGCCGATCACCTCGGCCCGCTGGTCGTCGCGTTCCAGGTCCACCAGATTCTCGGTGGTTACCCCGCGGGGGCTGGCCAGCTCGGCGGTGCCCAGCAGCCCGTGTACCCGCAGGGCGGCGTGCTCGTTTTCACGCAGCGTGCGAAACAGGGGGGCCAGGCTTGGATCTTCCAAAAACCGCAGGGCCCGCAGCAGGCGGTGGTGCCGGCCGTCGGGGCCCACCACCAAGGCCTCACGCAGCAAGGCCACCGCCGCACGGGTGTCCTCAGGATCAGCGGCGATGGGCGGCACGCCGACAGACACCACCGCGTCCGGAGACGCCGCGGGGGTGTCTGTCGGCCCCGAAGGCAGGGTTGTGGGAACGGCTTGCCCGGCCGCCACGGCCGCTCCCACCCCCAACCCTGCCAGCAAGCCCGCCCGCGCCACCGCCCGCACTGCCACAGCAGTCCACCTTGGCTCCGGTGTTATGCCCTCGGTCCGTCGGGTCATGCAAAGAGTGTAACCGCCGTCGGCGCGGGGCCGGTCGAAGGTGGGCCCACGGCGGCTTGGCAGGGGCTTGGCGTTGGCCCAGCCCCTGCCAAGCCCATCTTTTGACCACGGCCCGCGGCGCTGCGACCATGGGCCGCTTATGCCTTCGGAACGCGACAACATCCGGTCTCTGCACGCCTATGTGCCCGGCGAACAGCCCACCGCTGCCCAAACCGCCGCGGGCGCGGTCATCAAGCTCAACACCAACGAAAACGCCTACCCCCCGGCGCCCGCGGTGATGGACGCCGTGCGCGGCGTGAGCGCCGAGGCCCTGCGCCTGTACCCCTCGGCCAACGCGGCGCCCTTCCGCAGCGCCGCCGCAGACCTGCACGCGGTGAGCCCCCAGCAGGTGATCGCCACCAACGGCGGCGACGAGCTGCTGCGGCTGCTGGTGACCGTGTACTGCCAGCCCAGCGGCCAAGGGGCTGCGGGGGGGCTGGGCATGACCGATCCCAGCTACACCTTGTACGCCGTGCTGGCGGGCATCCACGACACCCCGGTGACCTGGGTGACCCGCGGCGACGACGCCCAAGGAGGCTTTCCCCTGCCCGCGGATTACGCCCAGCAGCTCAACGCTGCGGGCTGCCGCCTGGCCTTTTTGGTGAACCCCCATGCCCCTTCCGGCACCCTGGAAAACACCGACACCCTGCGCACCCTGGCCCAGGGCTTTGAAGGCGTGTTGGTGATCGACGAGGCGTACGCCGATTTCGGGCCCGAGGGCGAATCGCCCGGCATGCAGCTGATCCGCGAAGGCCAAGACAACGTGGTGGTGCTGCGCAGTCTCAGCAAGGGCTACGCGCTTGCGGGGCTTCGCTTTGGCTACGGCGTGGCCAGCACCACCGTGATCGCCGCGCTCGACAAAGCCCGCGACAGCTACAACCTGGACGCCCTGGCCCAGGCCGCCGCCACCGCCGCTTTGGGCGACCAAGACTATGCCCGCGGCCGCTGGGCCCAGACCCGGGCCCAGCGCACACGCCTGAGCGATGCACTGCGTGAGCGCGGCTTTCAGATCCCCGACAGCCACACCAACTTCGTGCTCGCCCGCGTGCCCCAAGGCGGACCCGCCGCGGCCGATTACTACCAATCGCTCAAGGCCAAGGGCATTCTCATCCGCTACTTCGACACCCCGCGCCTGGCCGACCGCCTGCGCATCACCGTGGGCACCGCTGAGCAAAACGACGCCTTGCTCGCCGCGATCGACGGGGCGGCCGAAGGCGCTAGGTGCTAGAGCCTAGAGCCTAGTTTTTCGCGGCCAGTGGCTTTTGAAAACCCTTGCCGCAGAACACGGCCCTTGCCGAAACCGACCCCGAACACTGGACGCCCGTTTCAATGGTCTTCAACTAGGCTCTAAGCTCTAGCACCTAGCGCCTCAATCCCCCCACAACCCCCACACCATGTCCAACACCCGCACCGCCACCATCATCCGCAACACCAGCGAGACCAAGATCTCGCTCGCCATCGACCTGGACCGCACCGGCGATCCTGCGGACATCGCCACGGGCGTGGGCTTTTTTGACCACATGCTCACCCACGTGGCCAAGCACGGGCGGCTAGCGCTCAAGGTGTCGTGCGACGGCGACACCCACATCGACGACCACCACACCGTCGAAGACGTGGGCATCGCCCTGGGTGAAGCCCTGGCCCAGGCCCTGGGCGACAAACGCGGCATCGAGCGCTACGGCGACGCCGCGGTGCCCATGGACGAAACCCTCGCCCGCGTCGCGCTGGATTTGTCGGGTCGGCCTGCCTACGTCTTCAAGGCGGACTGGGTGGGCTACGGCATCGACCCACCGGCCATCGCCGGCGAGAAAATCGGCGTGTTCGACGTGCAGCTGGTCAAAGAGTTCTTCAACGCCGTGGTGAACAACGCCAAGATGAACCTGCACATCGACGTGCCCTGGGGCGACAACAACCACCACATCGCCGAAGGCATCTTCAAAGCCTTTGGCCGGGCCCTGCGCGACGCCGTGCGGGTCACCCACGACGACGTGCCCAGCACCAAAGGCACGTTGTAGCCCCATCGGCGCTCATGCCAAGCGCTAGCGCCGAAAGTTAAACGTCGTCTGCGGCCACAAGCTGCGGTCGATCGCCGCCGACTCGTTGTGCCATCCCCGGTACCCACTGTCACTCAGTGTGGTGTCGTTGGACTGCCACGCCGCGCTGCCGTCGGCCCTGGCCACGTTCGCCCCGCCGTCATGCCGCACCGCCACGAAGGTGGGGTTGGCATGAAAAGCGGCCCCATCAACATTGCCCGTGGTTTCCGAAGGCGTGTCGTGGGCCCGGCCGTCCACAAACACCGCCGTTTTGCTCGGCAGCGGCACCCGGGTCACCCGGATCCACACCACCGCCGGGGCCCCGGCCGACGCGCTGAGGTTGTTGTTGCCAAAAAACGCGTTCATCTTCAGGGTTTGGGTGTTGCGCCGGTCGGGCTGGGTGCCTGGGGCGTCTTCGGGCAGGTCGCTCCACACCGGGTCTTGCTTGAACACTTCATAGTTGCGGTCATCTGGGCGATCGGATGAATAGCTTTGCCGGGTTTGCTGCAAGTAAGGATCGATCGCGTTGAACCACAACGACGCGCCCGCCGCCACCGCCCCCAAGGCCGCCGTCTCCTGGGCGGGCTGCGGAAACGTGTGGCGCTGTTCCACGTGATACAGCCCCATCGCCTGATTCAAAGTGCGCTGATGGGCCAAACACTTGAGCGCCTTGGCCCCGCTGCGGGCCTTGCCCAAGACAGGCAACAGCAACCCCACCAGCAGCGCGACAATCGCCAGCACCACCAGCAGTTCAATCAGCGTGAACCCCTCCCTTCGCCTGGCCCGAAGGCCCACGATGGGTACCGCACACGTCATCACCCATTGAGCCTAAACCCGGCACCCGCGTTCACCAAGCTCAGTAGCGCAAAAAAAACCAAAGCAACGTCTTCAAAGTCAAGAAGCCAAAGTGTCAGCCCAGCTCCGCGGTCATCCGCGTGGTCAGGTCGGCCGCGTCAGAGTCCGACAGCGTGCCCGCTTGCCATTTGAGGCCGAACTGCGTCGATGCCGATGCGTGATTTTCTGAATACCGCGGGATCAGATGGAAATGCACGTGCATCACCACCTGGCCCGCCGCCGCGCCGTTGTTTTGCAGCACGTTCACCCCCGCGCAGCCCGTCGCGGCCTTGAGCGCCCGCACCAGCCGCGGCATCACCCGCCCCAGCGCCGCCGCGGCGTCATCCGAAAGCCCGTCCAGCTCCACCGCCGGCTGCTTGGGGATCACCAAGCAGTGCCCCCGCGCCACCGGTCCCACATCCAAAAACGCCAGCACGTGCTCGTCTTCATACAGCCGGTGACAGGGGATCTCTCGGTCGATGATCTTGGAAAAGATGGTGGGCATCAAAGAAGCATACCCGCACAAAAAAACACCGCGAAAACCCATTGGGCTTTCGCGGTGTTTGATGATTCGTCTCGCTCCGCAGCGTCGCACGGCCGCGGCGCGGTTGCCGGGGTTTACTCATCCAGCTTGCGGACCGCCAGCAAACGCGGGAAGCCGTTTTGATTGGTGCGCGAGCGATCGAACACCGCCATCAGCCGAAACTCGTCCACAGGATCCGGACCCGAGAAGTCGTCTGCGGGATAAGACCGCACCAACACGTACACCGTGAACACGTCCGAGCGGGTGGACACCACCTGGTTCAGGTAGTTCAGCATCAACCCCTGCTCTTCAAGATCGTCTTCAAATGCGTCTTCCTCATTAAAGCCCACGTGCGGGTCAAGCTCGTTGGTGTCCAGAATGCTGTCCGCCGCATCGGGGCCGTAAATAAGCTCACGGTCCGAAGCGGTCGTCGCATTAAGAAGCTCTGCGAGGAACTTGATGCCGCGCTCATCCGCGGGCCGTCCCAGCATGGCGGGTGCGTCGCGTGCTTCCGCGATGAATGTTGCCAAAGCATCGCTTGCCATGGTGTCGGTGGTCGGCAAGATGGCCGACAGCAGATCTGGCGACATCGTGTTGATGTTGGGCCGCCCGGGTACGCGGCCACGGTCGCTGTTGCCGTTGATCTGAAGGGTTTCAAAAGCCGTGAGGTAATAGGCCGCGAACGACAAGCCGGTGTCGCCCACGGTTTGCGACGTATCGTCCACGTCGAGCATCATGTCGGCAATTGAAAATCGTCCCTCATTGGTGAAAAACGTGTTGTGCCACACCTGGGCAACGGTTTCGATCAGGCCATTGCTGTTGGTGTCGCGTGGGCCCAGCAGCACCATCCGCAAAACGTCGCCGCTGCGGTACAGCTGCCCGGCATTACCGATCACCCAAGGCTCCGCATTCACAGGGGTTAGCGGCATGCCCGCGGGGGAAACCTCGCGTGCACCGGTGACCCGGTCATCGAGCATGTCACCCACTGCGCTGTCCGCGCTGGTGGCGCCCTTCTTTGCAATGCCAAGCATAGCCGCCCGATTCGCTGCGGCCGCGCCGCTGTTTAAAGCCAGCGCGTTGCCTGGTTGAACCACATTGTCTGAGAGCATGGCGAATTCGGGATCGTCCGCCCAGCCCTGGTCCGCGACATCGATCGCTCGCACGGCCAAGGCGTCCAGCCCGTCAGCGGATCCCAAAGACGAGAGCTGTAAATACCCTTCGGTGTTGCTGGTCACCACCGGGTCTGCTTCGCCCATTTCATAAGATTCCACCATGAGATCAGGGATCTTCTTGGTGTTGAAAATCTGATAGGTCACACGGTTGCCGTCGTTGGCCATGGCCTGCATGTGAATGGAAACATTTTCAATGCTGTCCAGCGTGACACGCGCATTGTTGTCTTCCGGCCAGGGCATGGCGATGGTGGGTTCGAACTCTGTGGGGGTGCCTGCCAGAGTCAAGTTCGTATTGTCCGCCGAGGCCATGGTGCCTTCCATGCGCACAAAGATCGTTTCGTTGGGCAACAGGCTTTGGGCTGCTGATGCGGCCGTGGCCATTGCAGGCAGCTCTCCAATCGACGTCTCGTCGGCGCCGTCCACCATCACCATGTCCACGTCCGGCAGCTCGATCACCCAAGGCCAAGGGTTCACCAGCTCGATGATCACCACGTAGTCGTCCGCTTGCACCTGCCAAGGCAGGTCGTCGCCCATGGGGTTGGCAATGCCCGGCGACACCGCGGCCTGCGGGATGTAGCGTGCCTGGATGTAGACCTCACTAATAAACGGCAGGTACTCCATCCCGAAGGTTGAACCGCGACGCGTGAGCAAAGAATCTTCATCGGCAAAGTCACGCAGCAGGGCTGCGGCCTGGTTGGCAAAATCTTCGGCCGACGCCCATCCGCCTCGGGTCACCAGTGCGGGCGGTGCCGTGCCTTCTAGGCTTTCTTCGAACACCTCCGCCAAGTCGTCCAAGTCGGTGGTGTTATTCAGGTTTTCGTCCTCGCGGTCGCGCACACGCGTCAGTTCGTTCACGTCAAAGCGTGCGTAATCCGCCGACCCGCTTGCGGTGGTGATTTGCTTGCGGGGCTCATCTTGGAGGAAATCCCGGGCGTTGGTAAAAGGCGTATCGATAAACGCCGCTTCCACCGCGGCGCCCGTGGGCGAACGGAAGAAAGCGTTGTCCACGGTTTCCAGGGGCGTGGGCGGTTCCGACGCGCTGTTGTCGCTGTTGGCCCGGTTCAGGCCGTTGCGCCAGCGCAGCTCGGTTTCTTCTTGCCGCACCCCATAAGTGGTGTAGGCGATATTCGGATCAACGGTGAGGTCCGCGGTGACCGTCGTCAGCACTGTCGACATCGGGTCTTCAACTTCTTGCTTCTCGATGCCCGAACCCAAAACCTCCCACACTTCGAGGTCCTCGTCTCTGGTGTTCTGCGCCGAGGTCTGCAACCAGTCGTAAAGCCGTTCGTTGAAGGTGTTTTCCCCCATAGCGCCGTTGAAACTGCGCCCTTGAGGCTCCGCCAGGTTCAAGATGTTCTCGGCACTCAGGTTGGTGTCGTCGCCCACGGCAAGATTCGCATTCGAGCGAATCAGCTCCAAGCCTGATTCCAAGTCCAGTTCACCGGGCCACAGCCATCGCGGTGGATCGTCGCCGAAATCGCTGTCCCTGCCCGACAAGGCATTGATATCCAGCAAGGCCGAGTTGTCGATGATCCGCACCGCCATGACGTGCGCCAGTCCGCTGGTCGAAGGCAGCGGGGCCCAGGTCCAGCGGCTGTCGGTGATGCCGTCGCCGTCGGCGTCGGCGAACAGGTTGGGGTCCGCGACAGCGGTGTTGGACGTGCGAACAGCAGGCACCACCATGGTGTCGCCACTGTTAAACGCGTCCGTCACCCCGGGATCCGAGGTCGAAAGGTATTGCGCTGGAAAAGTACCGCCTGTTACCGGGTCTACGCTTACATCGCCAAGGTCTAAGAACACCCCCATCAAGTTGGTGATGTGCCGCCACACGAGGTCGCCAGACGTGTTGTTCACAGGACGGTTAGAAGCAAGCCAGGAGTCATCGCTGGGGCCGCCTGCTGCGTAGAAATTACCTGCCGCATCAGCCAGCGGCGAGGAGGCACGCGGTTCGCGGGCCGAGGCATCTGGGGCGGCGTTGCCGCCGGGGTTGAGGTTAGGCACGGGCCCCGGAACCGGGATGGGGGCAAAACGGTCTTCGACCAGCCGCAGGTTGCGCATTTCGCGCTGGGCCAGCGACATCTGCATGTTCATGGCCTGATCGGTGATGTCCGCTTCTTGGGTCCATGGGTAGTCGTAATACTCGACATCGCCGTTGCGGATGCTGGTGGGGATGTCGTTGGCGATGATCTGGCCGATGAAGCGCAGAATCGAGGCGTCGTCGACCTCGGACCGCGTGTCGACGCTGGCCGCCGTGCGGCGGTCGACCCGGGCAATTTGCAGGTAGGCCGCGCCTAAAAGAACCATCATGACGATGGTGGCGATGGCCAGCACCACCGCCGAACCGCGTTGGCGGTGCGCACGGCGTGTTGATCGCGGAGAAAAGGTGAGATAGAGCATCACGTAGGATCCTTGGTGTTGCGCTTTGGAGGCACAGACGTCGTCTTGAACAGGGGGGCATGCAGCGCGGGGGCCGCTGTGGGGGCAAGTGGTGGCGTCGTGGGTTAGAACAGGCCCACTGGGCGTTTAACGGGCACGATTTGTTCGAACCACCGGCCCACCACCCGCGTCTCGCCACCGGATGTGGTGCGATCGGGTTGGATCGACCTGAAATCGCCTTTGCCATCCATCAGCCGGTAACGGAACCGCACCAAGTAAGGCCAGTATTTGCCCGAACCTTCGGTGTAGCGTGAATTCCCACCAGCAGGTGTTGACCAAGCATCATCGGTAGTGGGGTCGTCACCGCTGTGGCTGAACACGAAGTACGCCGGGCCTCTGTTGCCCTGGATCTGAGCGCGGCTGGTCGGCGCGGTGAGGCTTGTGGGCGTGCCGAAGAAAAGAAAGGGATTGAATATTTCGCCATTTGCGACCCCATCGAAAGATGGGAGTCTGAAAGGCGCGGTGTAAACCACCGGGTCATTTTCGCGTCGGCTCCCGATCCCGTCGTAGTCTCCGCTGCCAAAGGGGTCGCCTCCCATGTCGCCGTCTCCGTTGGGGCGCAAGGCGGTGTACCACACCAGGTTCCCAGCCTCGTCGCGGTCAGGCTCGTTGTCCGGGAAGTTGTCGCCGTCGTTGTCGATCCAGTCGGCGGCGATTTCAATCGCAAAATCCGCGAGGTGTGGCGAAAAGGTGGCGTGTTGACGCCCGATGTCTTCGGCGGTGAAGATACCGTTTTCGAAATCGGTCGAGAGGTTCTTGGCGGTTTGCAGGCGCGTTCCTGGGTTGACATACGCCCACCGAAGAGCTTCTTCGGCATATGCGATGGTCGTCAGACGCGACTCAGGTTGCCACCGTGCCGCTGGCGGCGAGGTGGCTGCAGTGCCGCGATTAAGGAAGCCTTCGAAAAAGCTGGGTTGGGTGCCAGCCGCGATTGCGCCCCATGCCGGGGCGCTGAACAGTGAAAAGTTACCGCTAGCGGATACGTCGTTTCCGCCATCGCTAAAAATCGTATTCCCGGTGCGCGTAATCGGGGTCGACAGAAACGTGTTGAGGTTTAGCACATCTCTTGAACCGAGGTACAAGCCGACATTTTCGCTTAGGGGATCATCTAGATGGTCGATGTGACGGCTGTCAGAACCCGGCGTTACATTCCCTAACAATCCATCAGGAAAGGTCGAACTGGTGCTGCCTTCGACCAGCAGCAGGGCTTGGCGGCCCAGCGTCAGCTGAGAAGACACGTCGTTGCCCGGATCACCGGGTTCAATCGACGAGTCGGCGTTGCCGTTGGTGAACGGCGAGGTGTGCCCGTACCACACGCGGGCGACCTGGGCCCGGGCCTGTGAATCGAAATTACTGTCGGTTCCGGGCGTCAACGAGCTGAGTCCCTCGGCGTTGCGGAAGAAGGCCACCTGGTCGCTGCGGATCAAGATGCTGTCTTCGCCGGTGTCTTGCGTTTCGTTGCCGTTGTCGTCGATAAAATCAAGCCAGTCTTCGGGGGCGACGCCGGTGTCGTCGGCCGGGGGGAAACGCACCCCTCCTTTTTCTTCCTGGACGATGACCAGAAAGCCGGGCGTGTTGCCGCCAAAAGCGGATTCGAACACGTTCATGTTGGTGAAGTCGTCGAACAAAGGCTGGCTGATGGCGCGCTGCTCGTTGATGATCTGGCTGGTTTGCGTGCCCATTTGCACGCCGACCTGCGCGGTGAAAAAGATCTGGGCCGCGAGTGAGAGCATTAGGCCCAGCACACTGACCGCCACCAGCAACTCGATGAGCGTGAAGCCGGGGCGAAACATTTGAAATAAGCGGGGGCGTGGTTTCATGGCGTGGCTTTCGAGGGATCCGAGCCGAGCGAAAAAGCGGTGGCAAAGGCGGGCGAGTGAGCGGCGTGTTTTAGAATTCGTCAACGCGGACGTTGCCGTTGGATAGCAGCTTGAGGTCGCCCAAGGGGGTCGCTTGGTTGGCGCCGCCGGGAGCGGGTGCCACCCAGATGGCGGTGAGGTCACGCTCGTTGATGGGCTCGAAGAGTGTTTGGGATGCCAGCAGAATCTTGTCGGAGCCGGGGCTGGGGTCGAGCTGGCCGACGCGGTAGATTTTGCCGTTGTCGCCGAGCACCAGTTCGCCGG